>CAWDQS010000021.1:0-16753 GCA_963804295.1 uncultured Acidobacteriaceae bacterium | reverse complement strand
GGCCAACGGACTGGTGCTAGTGGCCGTTGCCGGCAGTGAAGAACAGTTGTTCTCCTCCTCTATGGCATGCCCCGATTGCGGACTCGACGTGCCCAAGTTGGAGCCGCGCAGCTTCAGCTTCAACTCCGCTTTCGGCGCTTGTCCGGAGTGCCACGGCCTGGGTTCGCTCTATGATCTGGACCCCGCCAAGGTCATCACCGACTGGTCGAAGCCGCTGCTGGACGGACTCGGCCCCGGTTCCACCTCGCAATATCTGCTCAAGCTCATCAACCTGGCCGCTGTTCGCTACAAGATCGACCTGAAGACGCCCTTCGAGGAACTGCCCCCGCGCCAGCAGCATATTCTGGTCTACGGCCCGCCCAAAGGCGAAGGCCCGCGCACGGGTTTCCACGGTGTTCTCAGTTTCTTGCGCGACAGCATTGAAGAGGCGCACAGCGATTCATATCGCGAGTCGATGATGAGCTATATGTCCGCCACGCCTTGCCCCATCTGCCGCGGGAAGCGTCTGCGCCCTGAGTCGCTGGCGGTCAAAATAGGCGGCCTCTCCATCGCCGACTTCACAGCCCTGCCGCTGAACCGCGCATTGTCGGCAGCTATCAACCTGAACTTCACTGCGCGCGAGACGCTCATTGCCGAGCGCATCCGCCACGAGATCGCCGAGCGGCTGGAGTTTCTCTGCGCCGTTGGCCTCAACTACCTCTCGCTGGACCGCAACGCGGCCACGCTCAGCGGCGGCGAGGGCCAGCGCATTCGCCTCGCCACGCAGATCGGTTCACGGTTGCGCGGCGTTCTCTACGTTCTCGACGAACCTTCCATCGGACTTCATCAGCGCGACAACAACCGGCTCATTCAAGCCCTGGAAAAGCTGCGCGACCTGGGCAACACCGTGCTGGTTGTCGAACACGATGAAGAAACCATTCGCCACGCCGATTACATTCTCGACCTCGGTCCCGGCGCGGGCCGTCTGGGCGGTCAGGTCGTCGCGCAGGGAACGCCGGCGGAGATCATGGCCTGCCCCGAATCGCTCACCGGGCGCTATCTCTCCGGCGCCTCCGGAATGTTGCAACGCGCCCGTCCGCGGCCCTTGGCAGGCAAGTGGATCACCGTCACCGGCGCGCGCGAACACAATTTACAGGACGTGACCATCCGCATCCCGCTGGGCATCATGACCCTGGTAACAGGCGTCAGCGGCAGCGGCAAGAGCACGCTGATCAACGATATTCTCTACCGCTCCCTCGCCAAGAGCATCTATGGCTCGCGCGAGGAACCGGGCGCGCACGAAACCATCACCGGCGCCGAGCAGATCGATAAAGTTATCCGCATCGACCAGTCCCCTATTGGCCGCACACCGCGCTCCAACCCAGCTACTTACACTCAGGTTTTCTCGCCCATCCGCGACCTCTTTGCCATGCTGCCCGAGGCCCGCGAACGCGGCTACAAGCCGGGCCGCTTCAGCTTCAACGTGGGCGGTGGCCGCTGCGAGGCCTGCCAGGGCGATGGGCAGCGTCGCATCGAAATGAACTTCATGCCCGACGTCTATGTGCAGTGCGAAATCTGCAATGGCCGCCGCTACAATCAGGAGACGCTGGCAGTAAAATTCAAGGGCCACTCCATTGCCGACATTCTAGAACTGACCATTGAGGACGCGCTCACCGTACTCACCGACGTTCCGCAGGTGCGCCAGAAACTGCAAACCATGGTGGACGTGGGCCTGGGCTACGTTCACCTGGGCCAGAGCGCCACCACGCTCTCCGGAGGCGAAGCGCAGCGCATGAAGCTGGCCCGCGAACTATCGAAGCGCCAAACCGGTCGGACCCTTTATTTGTTGGACGAGCCCACCACCGGCTTGCACTTCGATGACGTGCGCAAGTTGCTCGAGGTCCTCCACCGGCTCACCGACTTGGGCAACACGGTCATCATCATCGAGCACAATCTCGACGTTATCCGCAACGCCGACTGGATTGTCGATCTTGGCCCAGAGGGCGGCGAAGATGGCGGCCGCATCGTCGGCCAGGGTCGTCCGGCAAAGATTGCCGCCACGCCCGGCTCCTACACCGGCCAGTTCCTTAAACGCTATTACACCTCCAGCAGCGGCCGTCTTGTTCCCTCCAGCCTCGACGATGATTCCGCCAGCGTCGATCAAGTCGTCACATTGGGCGCTCCTTCTATCACGCAGGTTTTATCTGGCGAGCCCGCCGCGCGCATAACAACAATGAGTCCTACTCCCCAAAAACCCGCAACCCGAAGAAAGAAGACGGTGCTGCCATGAACGATCATGAACACACGCCGCGCGAGCAGGAGCAAAATCAATTTTTTCGTCCAGACCAGACTTTGCCGCAGGCCGTACAGGCCAATGATGAAGCAGTGCTGTTTCAATCCTGGTCGCAACCTGAGGTCGTCGCGCCCGCGCGCATTCCCCATCTCGGCCATCTCGCCCTGTTGTCGGCCTTTCTGCTCTTAGGGTTTGTGTGCATGTTTGTGCTGATTGTTGTAGCCCTGCACTTCCATTGGGAAGGCGTCAAAACAGAAGATCAGATCAAGACCAATGTTCACTACCTGCTGGGCAGCGAGGCAGTCCTCTATCTCGTTACAATGGCTCTCAGCATCCCTATCTTTCCGCAGCTTTGGAACAAGAGCTTCTTAGCCGGAATCCACTGGCGCGGCGCAACAGCTTTCCAACTGGGTTGGCGTTTGCCCGCCATCTCCCTGGGATGCTTCTCGCTTGCCCTGTTGGACCAATGGCTTTTACCCGGGCCGGAGCATGCACCCATCGAAGATATCTTCCGCTCTCCGAGCGCTGCATGGCTGATGTTCGGCTTCGGCGTCATAGTTGCACCTTTCGTTGAGGAAACCATCTTCCGCGGCTTCCTGCTGCCGTCCCTGGCTACAGCCTGCGACTGGGCAATAGAAAAATGCACCAGCAAGCCCGCACGTCCGCTTGACGCCAACGACCATCCACATTGGTCCATCTTCGCCATGGCCGTCGCCTCC
Organism: uncultured Acidobacteriaceae bacterium; assembly: GCA_963804295.1. Classification (GTDB taxonomy): domain Bacteria; phylum Acidobacteriota; class Terriglobia; order Terriglobales; family Acidobacteriaceae; genus Telmatobacter. The sequence continues at coordinate 13,762 of CAWDQS010000021.1, read as the reverse complement.
ATCGTCACCAGTCTGCCCTTCGCTCTGATGCACGCCGAACAGACCGGCCATTCCTTGGGACCGTTTCTACTTTTGATCACCGTCAGCCTGATTTTGTGCGCGGTGCGCCTGGTTACACGCTCATTGGCCGCCAGCACGCTGGTTCACGCTTGCTACAACTTTCTGATTTTCTTTGTCATGCTGGTAGGCACCGGCGGATTCCGGCATTTCGATAAAATGTGAGTACGACAGGGAATAGGGAATAGGTAACTGGGAAGAGTACTTGCCACAGTCTGCCATCTTCGCGCTGACTTGCTGGCTTGCTGACTCGCCGTTTTCTAGTCCCTGATCCCTAGTCCCTGCTTTATGGACCTCTACGAAAAAATCCGCAGCCTGCCCACGCAGCCCGGCGTGTATCTCTACAAGAACGCCGAGGGCGTGGTCATCTATGTCGGTAAGGCCAACAACCTGCGCGCGCGGGTGCGTTCGTATCTTCTGGAATCCTCGCAGGCCGACGCCAAAACCGGCTCGCTGATGCGCGAGGCCGTCGATCTGGAATACATTCTTGTCGGCAACGAGTCCGAGGCGCTTGCTCTCGAAACCAACCTCATCAAGCAGCGTAAGCCGCGCTTCAACATCCTGCTCAAGGACGACAAAAGCTACCCCTACGTCAAGCTCACCATGGGCGACCGCTTTCCAAAAGTTTTTGTTACCCGTCGCCTGCTCAAGGACAACGCAGCCTACTTTGGCCCTTACTTTCCCAGCAGCCTGGCCTGGCGCGTGGTCGAGCTGATCCATCGCAGTTTTTTGATTCCCAGTTGCAAGGTCGATCTCTCCCGCTATCACCCCCGAGCTTGCCTGCAGTACTACATTCATCGCTGCCTGGGACCCTGCGTCGAGGAACTGACTACGCCGGAGATCTACGCGGGCGCCGTGCGTGACGCGCGCCTGCTGCTGGAGGGCCGCCACGCCGAGCTCGAACGCACGCTGACCTCGCGCATGACAGCCGCCGCCGAAGCCGAACAGTTCGAAGCCGCTGCAAAATTGCGCGACCAGCTCTCCACTATCCATCAACTCCGGGAAAAACAGCGCGCAGCCACCGCCGAGCAGAGCGACGACACCGACGTCTTCGGCTACCATTTCGAGGACGGCTCGCTAGCCGTCAACCTCTTCCACGTTCGCGCCGGTAAAATCGTTGACCGCCGCGAGTTCTTCTGGGAAGATTTACCGGAACTGCTGGAAGCCGCCGCCGGCGAGAACGACGAATCTGTCTCCGCAGTGAAGGGTACGGGCTTTAGCCCGTACATTCATGCGCCAAAAGAGAGCGGGGCTTTAGCCCCTGAGGGAACGGCCGGTAGCGAAGCGCCCTTCCACGCTGGCCAGGTCTTTTCGGCACTACTCAAGCAGCTTTACATCGACCAGAAATACGTTCCGCGCTCCATCCTCGTCCCAGCGGATTTTGACGACCGCGAAGCCCTCGCCACCCTGCTCACCGAGCGCACCGGCCATCGTATCGAGATCGCCGTCCCGCAACGAGGCGAAAAACGCTCTCTCGTCGATCTGGCCGGCCAGAACGCCAAGCAATCCTACATCCAACGCTTCCGCGTGCTGGAGCCGTCGAACAAGGCCATCCAGGAGGCCTTCGCCGAAGCGCTTATGCTGCCCGAGCTGCCCCGCCGCATCGAGTGTTTCGACATCTCCCACATTCAGGGCGCGGAAACGGTGGCCTCGCTGGTGGTCTGGGAAGACGGCAAGATGAACAAGCAGGCCTATCGTAAATTCAAAATTAAGACTGTGGCCGGCGTGGACGACTTCGCCTCCATGCGCGAGGTGGTCCAGCGCCGCTATCGCCGCCTGCTCGAAGAATCCACAGAGAATGAATACAACGTGGTCAAGGAACGAAGTTCTGTTTCAGGGCACGACTTCAGTCGTGCCGAAAAGGCCCCAATAAAACCGCGGGCTTTAGCCCCTGATGGAAAGGTCTCTAGGGAGCCAAACTCACTCCCGTCCTTAATCCTCGTCGATGGCGGACTTGGCCAGCTTCACGCCGCCGCCGAGGCGCTTGAATCCCTCAATTTCGCCGCGGCAAAACTCGCCATGCCTCCGCTGGCTTCCATCGCCAAACGCGAAGAGGTCATTTACCTCTACGGCAACGAGCAGGAGCCGGTGGTCCTCGACCGCCATTCGCCGGTGCTGCATCTTGTCCAGCTCATTCGCGACGAGAGCCACCGCTTCGCCGTAGGCTACCATCGCCAGCGCAGGGCCATGCGCGACCGCGAGTCAGAGATTTTATTGATTCCCGGCGTCGGCACGCAAACAAGACAGCGGCTGCTCACTCATTTCGGCAGCCTGCGCGAGGTGCAGCAAGCCACCGCCGAGTCGCTCGCCGCTGTTGTACCGCGCAAAACCGCCGAGACCATCTGGCGGCATTTTCATGAATTTTTGCCGGCGAACTGAACGATCTCTCCCCTTAGCAGCAGAGATCGCCGCGTGGCAGGAAAAAGAACATTGAGATCTCGAACAACTCGCATCCAACAACTCCGCGCTGCATCTAACAAGCAGTTCATTGAACGAACGGAGAGGTTAACGAGAAGATCATGAGCATATCCATTTATGAAATTCCTGTGAAGAAAATCACCGGCGCAGACGCAACCCTGGGCGAGTACAAGGGCAAGGTTCTGCTAGTCGTCAACGTGGCTTCCAAGTGCGGGCTGACCAAGCAATACGAGGGTCTGGAGAAGCTCTACAAGCAATACGGCGGCAAGGGCTTGGTTGTAGCCGGCTTTCCGGCCAACGACTTCAAGGAGCAGGAGCCAGGCAGCGACGCAGAGATTCACACCTTTTGCACAGCAAACTTTGGCGTGGAATTCCCTATGTACAGCAAGATCACGGTCGTCGGCGCTGAGAAGCATCCGCTCTATGCCGCACTCATCGCCGCCCAGCCAAAAGCAGTCAGCCTCTCGGAGGTTCCCTTCGGCGAATTTCTGAAGACGCACGGCATCACGCCCAACACAGCGCCGGAGATACTGTGGAATTTCGAGAAGTTTCTCGTCAGCCGCTCGGGCGCAGTTGTAGCACGCTTTGCGCCGAACACCGATCCGGACGCTCCGGCATTGGTTGCGGCTATCGAAGCGGAGTTGGCCAAGAGCTAAGGAAACGGGCGCTCCCTCCTTTCACCTGCTTGATAAAAAGGCTGGCGAAAGGAGGGAGCGCAAATACAGTTCTACCCCGTTGAAGAACCCGCGCACACAACATTTCATGGAACCCTCTTCACACCTCCTGCGTAAAATTACATAGAATGTCGCCCGGGGGAGTACTGTTTTGCCTGAAGTTAATACGCTCATCCCCGTACGAACATCGCTGCGCGCAGCCCTGTTGCTCGCCGCTATCTTTGCCGCGCTCACCTTCCTGATTCATCTGGCCAGCTCACTCTGGGGCAGCCATCTTGGCTACGGTTTTTTTCGCGACGAACTGTACTTCCTGGTCTGCGGCCGGCATCTGGCCTGGGGCTATGTCGATCAGCCTCCACTGGTCGCCTTGCAGGCGCGGCTGGCCGAGATGCTCTTCGGACTTTCCCCTACCGGCATTCGCATTTTCAGCTTTGCGGCCGGCGGCATAACCGTCGGCCTCACCGGCCTGCTCGCCTGGCAGCTTGGCGGACGACGCACCGTGCAAGTTTTGGCCATGACCGCCGTCCTCGCCGCTCCGGTCTTTCTAGGCACTTCAAACTACCTCTCCATGAACGCCTTTGAGCCCTGCTTCTGGATGGGCGCGCTGCTCGTCGTACTTCGCCTGGCCGATGGCAGCGCCAGCCCCCGCGCTTGGTTGCTCTTCGGATTGCTGGCCGGTTTGGGCATCGAAAACAAGCATTCGACAGTCTTTTTTCTGGTAGCGCTGTTGCTAGGCCTTCTGCTCAGCCCGCAACGGCGCATTCTTTTTACACGAGGCTGCGCTGCCGGAGTCGCACTGCTGCTCCTGATCGCCCTGCCCAACCTCCTCTGGCAATGGGTTCACCACTTCCCCACATACGAACTGCTGTACGGCATCGCCCACTCCGACAAAAACACCAAGCTGCCGCCGCTGGCCTTTCTGCGCGAACAGGTCAACATGCTGCTCATCGTCGCGGCCCCGCTATGGATCGGCGGCCTGGCTTGGCTGTCCTTCGCACGCAACGCCCGCTTCTGGCGTTTTGTCTTTCCCTGCTATCTGCTCTTTCTAGCCATGATGATGGCCATGCACGCCAAGGATTACTACGTCGCGCCTTTCTATCCGGCGCTCTTCGCCGCTGGAGCCGTGGCGCTCGGCGCGCTTACTCGCCGCAACTGGCCGCCCGTCGTCTACACGGTGATTCTCTGCTACCTGCTCTGCCGCGCCACCGCGCCCATCATGCTCACCATTCTGCCTCCTGACAAATACACCGCCTACGCCGACCACTTCGGCGCCAACAAGGTCAAGACCGAAAAGTTCACCAGCCCCTTGCCGCAGTATCTCTCCGACCGCTTCGGCTGGCCGCAGATGGTGGAGGGCTTTGCCACGCGTTATAACGCTCTGCCAGCCGACGTGCGCGCCCGCACCGCCATCTTCTGCGGCAACTACGGCGAAGCCAGCGCGGTCAACATTCTCGGACCCAAATTCGGCCTGCCCACGGCCATCAGCGGCCATCAGAATTACTTCTATTGGGGCTGGAACGGCTACACCGGAGAATCCGTCCTCACCCTGGGCAACGACCCCAAGGACTACGCCGACAACTACGCTGAGGTCATCGATCTCGGCCCCTTTGACGCGCCCTGGATCATGGACCACGAACATCACCACTACTTCTGGCTGCGCCATCGCAAATACACCTACGCCTCTGAATGGCAGGAGTTCAAGTACTGGTACTGATCCAATCCCCCATCCGCAATCCGTTGCTGCTATTGCACAGTTAGGCGCTTCATCAAACCTTAACGTGCAAAACTGCGCGATTTGAATGAAAATAGAGTTATACGAATTTTCGATGACGCAAGAGGAACGATTGACTCATACGCAGATTGAAATCCCCCGCTGGACAGCCCCCGAATTCGAGCGGCTGGTTTTTAACAGCAACCCCAAAGTTGCGGTCTTCGATTGCGATGGAACGCTGTGGGGCGGCGACGCCGGTTACGGCTTCATGGCCTGGTCGCTGGAGAAGGGCCTGGTTTCGCGCTCCACCTGCGACTGGGCCGACACCCGCTATCGCGACTATCTGGCCGGCAAGGTGAGCGAGCTGGCCATATGCGGCGAGATGGTGCAGATTTACGCTGGCCTGCGCGAGGAGGAACTGCGCGCCGCCGCCGCCCGCTACGTGCGCGAGTTTGTTCAGCCACGCATCTTTGCCGAGATGGCCGCGCTGGTGGCCGCGCTCAAAAAAGCAGGCGTCGAGATTTGGGCCGTCAGTTCAACCAACAAGTGGGTGGTCGCCGAGGGAGTGCGCGATCTCGGCTTTCCCGAAGAGCACATCCTTGCCGCCGAGGTGCGCGTCACTGAAGGCATCATCACCAGCGAGCTTGTGGATGTGCCCACCGACGAGAAAAAGGCCGACGCGCTAGCTCGCATAGGACTCACGCGCCCCGACGCGGTCTTCGGCAACTCCATCCACGATCTGGCCATGCTGGAGATGGCACGCAACGCCTTCCCGGTCAACCCATCTCCAGAACTGCTCGAAGTGGCAGCCAAAAACGGCTGGGGATATTTTTTGCCTGAAGCGTCAGAAGCCGGAAAATAAAGTACCAATTTTTCAGTAAATCAGTTGCGATCTTCCAGCCGCGCTGTCACCTTCTCCACCAGCCGCTCCAACGTGGCGCTGGCTTTCTCGGCTGGAAGGGCCGCCTACAGCCGGTGATGAACTCCACTGCCCCATCACCAGCTATGCAGCCAATGATCATCGCGACCGATTCGCACCTGCGTGTTAAACAGTTTGCTCAGCCGCGTCTCAGTCAACAGCTCCTCCCGCGGCCCGTCCCCCACGATGCGCCCTCCACGCATCAGAATCACGCGCTCAATCTCCGGCAGAATATCGCTCAAGTGGTGAGTGACCAGCACCAGGCCAGTTCCTTCGCGGGCCAGTCGCCGCAGTGTCTCGCGCAGCTCTCGTTGCGCGGCCAGGTCAAGCGCGTTCGAGGGCTCGTCCAGCAGCAGTTGCCGGGGCCGGTGCGCCAGTGCGCGCGCAATCAGAATGCGGCGCTTCTCCCCGGCAGACATCTCTCCCACCAGCCGTTCTGCCAGTTGCACGGCCTCCATCCGTTCCATAGCTTCAACAGCTCTCTCCCGCATCTCATCGGTGACGTGCAGATTGGGCCACAACGTCGAAGCGGAGAAGAATCCCGCCATGACAGCATTCAGCCCGGTGGTCGTGGCCGTCTTCTCGCCGGGCAACTCCGTACCCGTCAACCCCGGCGCCACCACGCCGAAGTGCCGCCGCAACTCGGTCAGATCCCAGCGTTCCCGCCCAAAGATGCGCACCCTCATTCCCTGCCGCACAATCGGATAAAGCTGGCAACTCATGGTCAAAATCAGCGTGGATTTTCCGCACCCGTTCGGACCCAGTATTGCCACATGCTCCCCGGCGCGAATCCGCAGGTTTACATCCTCCAGCACCACGCGCTCGCCGCGCGCCACGTTCACATGGCGCAACTCCAGAAACTCTTCTTCCTGGCCTTCCATTGCCGCCGCCTGATTGGGATGATCGCGTTCCATCAAGACACCATCCTCTCCAGCATAGCGGAACTGTGATAGTGGGCGAAGTCCTTGGTCGGGAGAAAATTCAGGTTTGTCGATGTAGCTTACGCGATTGCGAAAGCCGCGGTTCCTGCGACTTTAGCTGACGGGAGTTCAAGGTCGTATCTTATTCTATATGGGTGTGTAACAACATCAGGCATAGGTGCAAGGTTGTGATTTACCAAGTCCCAAAAGCTGGAACTGGGGCACATTCTATACTCTTATGCATTTTCTCGAGACGGAAGAACTGGAATTTAAGTGGTTGATTCAGGCAACTTAGGTGAGAAAGTACCTTTCTCTCCCGGATAGAGTTGGACACCAACGAGAGGTGCACCATGTGGATTAAAGACATTGCGTATCAGAGTTCCCTGAAAATCGAAGCACCCAAGAAAGGCCTTGAAATTCGCCGATTTTAATTGGTCGATGCGGTCACCCGGTATGGTATAGAAAACTCTTCCGGCCTTACCTTCACCGGTTTCAAGTCGCCTTTCAAGAGTTTTGGCAATGATGGTATCCTCCGGATTTATCGTTACTGACTGTCCATCATTTGTAAGGACCCACGAAGTTGGTATATGGATTAAGCGCAATTGTTCTTCGATTCCGTTTCCAATCTTTAATGTTCCATGCCAACCGCGGGTTATCGAAGGGGCGCCGCTATTCATTAAGTACACTGCAAATATGAGTACCGTAGTATTGTTCTCCCCAAGCTCCCAATTGACTTGTTCAATCGACATTGTAATTTCTGGCTTGCCTGAGACTACCTTCTTATGTTCGCGTTTCCACGCTGTGTAATTGGCATATAGAAAGGTTAATCCGGCTGCAATCCATAAATACGTTTTGACTCGCTCAATACCCGTACTCCCAGAAAAGAAAGTAGAGTAGGTCGCTGCCACGGTGAGAAGCAAAGAGCAAATTCCGCTCATCTTGCCCTCCATTGTCTCGAACACCGATGCAATGTACTTTCCAAACATGCTCGCAATGGTCTCACTGGACATTACCCTGTGTCAATTACATAATACTGACTGAAGCCGCGTCCTAATACGTTGCACATTGGATAGTACAACCCTCAGTGAATCAGTTATCAGTTCCCTGCCTTTACCCCTCCCACGGATTCACCAACGACGCCGCAATCTCCTCAAAGTGCTTGACGTTGCGCGTGGCGAGCTTTGCATGAGAGGCGAGCACGATTCCGGCGATTAGGTTGTCGCGGATTTCGACCGGGCGTCCCAACCTGCGGCACACGGCCGACAACTCGGCTGCCCGTTCTGCCGATTCGGTGTCGAATTGCAATATCCGGTCCTGAATCGCAACTTGAAGAATCTGCTCGAAGTGCGATTCCAGCCCGGCTCGCCGCTTGCCTGCTGGCATGGCCAGCAATCCAGCGCGAATCTCGTAGAGATTTATCGATGATGTCCAGATCGACATGCGGGGTTGACGGTCGAGCCAACGCGCCACCCGTGCATCCGGAACAGCGAGCATGAACTCCGAGATTATGTTGGTATCCAGAACAATCATTATTCGAAGTCCGGAATCTCCATCTTCAGGCCGCGCATCTCAGGGATCGGCTCGTCGAGATAGATGCCGCTTCCGCTGAACATCGCTACCATTTCCGACCCCAGGCCGCCTGCCGGAGCCTTTTCTTCCCGCAGCGCGTTGCGCAGAATCTCCCGCGCCTCAGCCTCCATGCTGTGGCCGTGGCTTTTGGCTCGGCGCTGCAAGCGCGTCTTGAGCCGGTCGTCGAGATTGCGAACCAGAATCTGCGACATCTTCACCCCCAGGACTTGGATGCTATCATGATAGCACTTTTCGAGAGAAACTCAAAGCCTATACAGACATTCCCCGCTCCAACCGCCAGCGAGCGCCCCAATTCCACAGACCCGACCCTCATCCGGGCCGAAGCGTCTGCCTGGACAGCAAGTCCCGCTTCCCAAATAACCCCATTTCGCAACAAAAACCTCCACTTTGGAGTAGAGGATAATGTTGCGCGTTTGGCACATGAATTGCGCTGGCTACACACTGGCCTTTTTGTCGATCTTGGCCCAGGAGTCCTTCAGCGCGAGCGTGCGGTTGAAGACCAGATTGCCCGGTTTGGAATCTGGATCGAGGCAGAAATAGCCGACGCGCTCGAACTGGAAGCGGTCCTCGACTTTGGCGTTTGAGAGTGAAGGCTCCAGCTTGGCGGTGGTCAGTATCTCCAGCGAGTTGGGGTTGAGATTGTCCAGAACGTCTTGACCTTCAGCAAGATCATAGGGGTCTGCCTTGGCAAACAAGTTTCCGTAGAGACGGATTTCTGCCGACAGTGCATGAGCGGCCGAGACCCAGTGCATGGTGGATTTGACCTTGCGCCCGTCGGGAGAGTTGCCGCCGCGGCTGGCCGGATCGTAGGTGCAGTGCACCTCGACGATCGTGCCATCGGCAGCCTTTACTACGCTTTGTGCTGTTACGAAATACGCATTGCGCAGGCGAACTTCCTTTCCTGGAGACAGGCGATAGTACTTGGGCGGAGGAACTTCGCGGAAGTCATCTTGTTCAATATAAATAGATTGTGAGAAGGGGACCTGGCGATTGCCGGCGGAGGGGTCCTCGGGGTTGTTGGCGACTTCGACGAACTCGACCTTGTCGGCGGGGTAGTTGTCGATGACCAGCTTCAATGGGTTCAGCACGGCCATGGCGCGGCTGGCGCGGCGGTTCAGATCGTCACGCTGGAAGTGCTCGAGCATCTCGATGTCGGTGCTGCCGTTGGTGCGCGAGACGCCGCTGGCGGCAACAAAGGTGCGGATGGCTTCCGGAGTAAAGCCGCGGCGGCGGAGGCCGCGGAGGGTGGGCATGCGGGGATCGTCCCAGCCACTCACGCGCTTTTCACTTACGAGTTGAAGAAGCTTGCGCTTGCTGAGCATGGTGTAAGTGATGTTGAGGCGGTCGAATTCGGTTTGATTCGAGGGGAAGATGCCGAGTTGCTCGATATACCAGCGGTAGAGGGGCTGATGGTCGGCAAATTCGAGGGTGCACATGGAGTGCGTGACGTGCTCCAGCGAATCCGACTGGCCGTGGGCGTAGTCGTACATTGGATAAATGCACCACTGATCGCCGGTGCGCTGGTGTGAGGCGTGGAGGATGCGATACATCACCGGATCGCGCATATTCAGATTCGGCGACGACATGTCGATCTTGGCGCGCAGTACGCGGCTGCCGTCGGGAAACTCGCCAGCCTTCATGCGGGTGAATAGGTCGAGGTTTTCTTCGATGGAACGGTTGCGGTAGGGCGAATCCTTGCCGGGTTCAGTGAGCGTGCCGCGGTGCTGGCGAATCTCATCAGCGGAGAGATCATCGACGTATGCTTTTCCGGCCTTGATGAGTTGCAACGCCCACTCGTAGAGTTGGCCAAAATAATCCGAAGCATAGCAGAGGCGCTCCCACTCGAAGCCGAGCCAGCGAACGTCGGCCATGATGGAATCGACGTATTCCTGTTCTTCTTTCTCGGGATTGGTGTCGTCGAAGCGCAGGTTGGTTTTGCCTCCGAACTCATCGGCCAGGCCGAAGTCGATGCAGATGGCCTTGGCATGACCGATGTGCAGGTATCCATTAGGCTCGGGTGGAAAGCGGGTCTGGATGACGGCGTCGCCGTACTTTTTGGTGCGGACATCCTCGGCGATCATCTCGCGGAGAAAGTTGGAGGGAGTTGCGGCGGCTGGACTTTCCGGATTTGTATTGGTCATGGCTGCTTTCCTATTGTACGTGTGTGGCTATGGACGAGTCTGTACTCAAGCCCGCGATTGCAGGCTGGCTTCGGCCTCTCTGATGCGTACGAGGCAGGTCTCGCGGCCGAGGACGGCCATGGTTTCAAAGAGCGGCGGCGCGTTTTTGCGGCCGCAGACGGCGACGCGGATGGGCTGAAAGGCCTGCCCAGCCTTCAAACCCAGATGCTCAGCTGCCGCACGAAGCGCCTGGTCGAGGGAATCGTGGTCGAAGTTGACGGCTGGCAAAACTTCGAGCGCGTGCTGGAGAACGCGACGTGCCATGGCGGCATCGCCGCCTTTGGGCGGGATCAACTCGGCTGGGTCGTAGGGAGCAAGCTGGGGAAGGAAGAAGAAGTCTGCGGCGGCGGAAGCTTCGCTTAGCAGCTTGATGCGCTCGCGGATAAGCGGGGTTACGGCAAGGATTTTTTCTGACGTTGCCTCAAAGCCGGCCTGCGCGAAGAAGGGCTTGAGCTGGCGGCTCAGTTCGTCCACAGGCAGGGCGCGGATATGCTCGGCGTTGAGCCAGACAGCCTTTGGATCGAATGGGTCTTCATCTGTGAAGTTAATGACGGCGTTGGCGCGGTTGACGCCTTCGAGAGTGAAGGCGGCGGTAAGTTCGTCGAGAGTAAGGAATTCGCGGTCGTCCTTGGGCGACCAGCCGAGGAGGCAAAGGAAATTGACGAAGGCCTGGGGCAGGAAGCCGGCATCGCGATAGGTGGTAACGCTGACGACTGGTCCATGTTTCCGTTTTGACAGCTTGGCGCCATCCGGCGCAACGAGCAGTGGCAGGTGGGCGAATTGGGGCGGCTCGACGCCGAGGGCTTCGAAAATCAGCAGGTGCTTGAAGGTGTTGGTGAGGTGATCCTGGCCGCGAATGATGTGCGAGATGTGGAGATCGGCGTCGTCTGCGCAGGAGGCGAGGTGGTAAGTCGGCATACCATCCGAACGCAGCAGTGCGAAATCTTCGACCTCATCGGCTTGCTTGGACTGCGCACCGTAGACGGCGTCGGTAAAGCTGAGGGTGCGGTTTTGGCCGCGGGGTACGCGATAGCGTAGGGCGAACGATTCTCCAGAATTTGCGCGCCGGTCGGACTCCTCGCGTGACATTTCTCTCATGTCAGGATTGAAGAGCCATGCGCCCTGCGCGGAGGAGTGCTCGTCCGCTTCCGCGTGGGCAGGGGTGAAGTCGCGATAGGCAAAGCCCTTGGCGAAGATGGCCTCGGCCTGGCTGCGATGCAGGGCTAGTCGTTCGGATTGCTTGTATTCCTCGTCCCAGGAGAGCCCCAGCCAGCGCAGGCCTTCAAAAATCGATTTGACACTGACCTCGGTGTTGCGCTCGACATCGGTGTCGTCCAGGCGCAAGACCATGGTTCCGAGGTTGTGGCGGGCATAGAGCCAATTGAAGATAAAAGTGCGCGCGCTGCCCACGTGCAGAAAGCCGGTGGGAGAGGGGGCAAAGCGGACGCGGGGAGTTGTGGCCGAGGAGGGAGCTGATTCAGGCATCGTGATTGTATGTTACCAATCGCGACGCAGGCGGCGCTCCCACTTCAGCAGATTTGATGCTGCTCAGGCCTGAGGCGGGTACGGCGGCTGCGGCGGCTGTTGCCAGACAGGCTGTGGCGCGGGCACAACCTTCCAATCAGAGAAGGCCAGCACGTAAAGAAGAACCAGGATGCCAAGCGAAGGAATGATGCACAGGAGCGCCAGCCATGGCGAAAAGCCGGCCTTTTTCAGGATGAACCAGCAGGGCACCATGACGATGGCAATCGCCACGATGATGAAGATGGGAATCAGCACAGCCATGGTCAGGAGAATAGCTTTGACGGCTTCAGGGTCTGGCTCGCTTAGCAGAAAATACGCCAAATATTGCATTCAATACACTCCAGAACTGAGATTCGAACTCGATGTTACGTTATAGCGAAACGGCGAAATTCGCAATCAAATTTTACATTTGCAATGTAACGCATGAGCCGGCCATTCATACGTGGTCTGCGATTAGCTTGACCAACTTGACCAACTGCGGGGAAATGGCGCACAATCAAAGCTGTTGAGAGAGCATTGGAGGCAGCCATGGCAAGCACGCAGGTGAATCTCTACGAGTGGCGAAGTTGGTGAAGTCTAATAAGGAAACGGCACTGGCGCGCATTCCATTTGGCCAGAATCTTCTGGGCATCAAGATATTGTCTGCGGATTGGGAAGCAGATATTCCGCTGGATTACTTTTTGGACGAGGGCAAGGAAAACCCATTCGGGGTTGGAGGTGGAAATGGGTAGTACACAAGTGAACCTGTACGAAGCGAAGACACAGCTTTCCAGCCTTGTGGAGCGGGTTGCGACGGGCGAGGAGTTTGTGATTGCCAAGGCCGGCAAGCCGAAAGCGCGACTAGTTGCCTTGTCGACCGAGCCGAAACTGCCGCGTAAGTCTGGCCAGAACTTGTTGGGTATCACCTATATCGCTGACGACTTTGATGCTCCGCTGCCGGATGATGTACTCCAGGATTTTGGGCTATAGAGAATGAAACTACTGCTCGATACGCGCGCCTTTCTGTGGTGGGATGCAAATGATGCCCGGTTGCCGGTTGCCCTTTGCTCGGCAATTGCCTCTCCTCAGAACGAGGTCTACGTCAGTGCCGTGACGGTTTGGGAAATTGCGATCAAACGTGCTTCGGGGAAGTTGATCTTCGGGCGGTCTGTAGGAAAATCCATCGAGGAATACGGATTTTTGTCGATCCCCATCACAGTTGATCATGCCGAGTGGGCTGGAGGGCTTCCGCAACTTTATCGCGACCCGTTTGATCGGCTCTTGGTGGCGCAAGCACAACTTGATGGACTTGTTCTCGTCACAGTGGATGATCAGATTTTGCGCTACCAAGTCCCACACTTGTAGATTGCGGGTTTCCCACTTTGCGGCAGAAAAAAGTCGCAAAGATGAGACACGGTATTATTCCGTTAACTTTGGACGTTTGGGCCAGAGTTGCCTGGTGAAATTACCTAGAGTAATTCCTAGCGTAGTTGGAATAGCCAATTTTGCTGTATCTTTGACATGTTGCTCTAAAAGACCCGCTCCTGCGGGTAACTCCCACCATTTCAAAATTAATGCAAATCCAAAACAAACTGCAAATCCAAGGACTATATCTCTGATGAAATAAAAGTACACGAGAAATGACTGCAAATTTCTTGCTCATGGTCTCTCCAAACAATACCTGTTCCGGTTCTCTGCCCTACAGAATCTACTCGTTTTCGTAGTCCAGTTCGCCGCGTTTTTTCGGCACGCCGTGGACGGAGCTGAGCAGGTCTTCGACGACATCTTGC
>CAWDQS010000020.1:0-43079 GCA_963804295.1 uncultured Acidobacteriaceae bacterium | reverse complement strand
CTTGACAATCGCAGCTACACCTTCGATGATGCGGGGCGCCTTGTCCGTAGGTGGCATGTTGTCTATAAGGTGATTACCCAGAAGGGCGCGGAGGGATGGGACTCCTTCGCGGTGGAGTGGGCGCCATGGCATGAGGCCCGGCCCGAGATTCGAGTCCGGGTCATCGCGCCGGACTTCTCGGTGCGCGAGCTTGATCCTCATGCCATCACCGAAGCGCCGGCACGAGAGGGCGAATACAAAATCTACAGCGATGGCAAGAGGCTGCGCGCGCCCTTTCCAGCCATCGCGCCTGGCGTGGTGGTGGAGGAGGAGTGCATCGCGCGCGAAAACGAGCCTCTCTTCGCCGCGGGCTGGACTGGCTGGACCTGGTTTGGCCACGATCAGAACCCGTCTGCGCATAACTCCCTTGTCCTTGATGCGCCGGCCTCCCTCCCGCTGCGCTTTGGCACTCTGATGCTGCCCAATCTGAAGCCGTTGCGCGCCGAGGCCAATAGGCGGGTTACGCTCACCTTCGACTTGGGATCCTTGGAAGCCTCTGAGCCGCGCGATTCCTATCTTCCCCCCGATGTGACGCACTATCCGGAGGTCCGGTTTTCCACCGGGGCATCCTGGCAGGCAATTGCCTCTGAGTATGGAAAGACCGTAGACGTCCGCGCCAATCCGGCGGCTGTGCAGCCCATCGTTGATAAGCTCATTGCCGGCAAGAACTCCGTGGCGGACAAGGAAGCGGCGATTCTGGACTTTCTCGACCGCGAGGTTCGCTATACCGGCATTGAGTTTGGCGAGGCCGCGCTGATGCCTCACGATCCGGCCGAAACCCTCGCCCACAAATACGGTGACTGCAAAGACAAAGCAACGCTGCTGGTGACCATGCTGCGCGCGGCTGGGATTCCTGCCTACGTGGCGCTGCTCAACGCCGGCTCGCGCATGGACGTGCCCGCCGATCTTCCGGGAATGGGACTCTTCGACCACGCAATTGTCTACGTTGCCGGCAATCCCAGGCACAAAGAACCCGCTCTGTGGATCGACGCCACCGATCGCTATGCGCGGCTGGGGCAGTTGCCGATTCACGATCAAGGACGCTGGGCGCTGATCGCCCGCGCTGAAACCACCGAGCTGGTGAAGACGCCGGAATCCACCTCCAAAGACAATGTCCTGCGCGAGTTCCGCGAAATCACCCTGAGCGAGAACGGTCCGGCGTCCGTTACGGAGAGAAGCCAGCCTCAGGGTATCTTCGAGTCGAACTACCGTGGCACCTTTGCCGACAAGCCCGACAAGGAGATGCGGGACAACCTCACCGGCTACGTGAAAAGGCAATATCTTGCTGAAAATCTTGCCAACGTGGAGCGTACCGATCCAACCGACCTCTCGCGGCAGTTTGAGCTGACGCTCACCTGCGAGAAGGCCAAGCGCGGATACACCGGGCTGGACGGCGCACAGGCGGCCATTCGCCTGGACGCGCTCTTCGCGCAGCTGCCCGATGAGCTGAGGCGCCGCGACGACGCGGATGAAAAGAAGAAACAAGACGACAAGCCCAAAAAGCCGCGCACCGCCGATTGGTGGCTGAATGCGCCGGTCAGCGTCGAGTGGGATTACAGAATTGTGCCCCCTGCCGGTTTTGTGCCCAAGGAACTCCCCAAGGACGCGACGATTCCCGTGGGTCCGGCCCTGCTGACCGAAACATTTTCCACGAAGAAGGACGGCGTGGTTGCGGCTCACCTTGTCTTCGACGTGGTCAAACGCCGTTACACCGTAGCCGAGGCAACCGAGTTGCGCAATAAAGTGGCGGAGCTGATCGCCGGCCAGGCAATTTTGGTCAACTTCGAGTCGCAGGGCGCAGCGCTGCTGCATGAGGGAAAGGTGGGCGAGGCGCTGGCTGCTTATCGCAGCCTGATTGCGCTTCACCCCAATGCGGCGGTTTACCATCTGCAGTTGGCCAACGTCCTTCTGGACGCCGGCATGGGAGAGGCGGCGCGTTCTGAGGCGCGCCTGGCCGTCAAGCTCGATCCCAACTCCGCTCTGGCCGAGAGGGTTCTGGCCTATGTTTTGAAGCACGACCTGGTGGGCCGCAATCTGCGCGCCGGCAGCGATCTGAACGGCGCGGCGGAGGCCTTTCGCGCCGCCATCAAGCTGGACCCCGACGACTACGAATCACAAGCTAACTTGGCCATCTTGCTGGAATACGATCCGGCAGGCCGGCGATACGGCGGCCAGTCGAAGATGAAGGAGGCCATCGCCGAGTACCGCAAGCTGGGGCAGGATAAGCTGATCGACCTGGGCGCCTCCAATAACCTTACCTTTGCTCTCTTTTACGGCGGCGATCCCGACGGAGCCATCAAAGCTGCGCAGGCCTTGAACCCTCAACCCAACGCCCTGATTGCGGCCAGCGAAGCTGTACTGCACGGAAGCAAAGCCGGGTTGGCCGAGGCCAACAAGCGCGCCAGCGACGACGCTGCCTACAAAGAAATGGCGAACTCCGCCGGCGATATGCTGGCGAGAATCCGCCTATATCCATTAGCGGCGGATTTTCTTGCCGCTGGAGCTGCCGGAGACAATGCCGCCCAAACCATGGCGCGGGCCAACATGCTGCGCGGCGCAATGCGTCATGAGGATCTGCGCTTTGGCAACACGCCCAGGGATCTGGTGAAGCGTTCGCTTGTTGAGGTACTGATGGATCCGGAGTTGACCCAGGAAAAGCTGGACGCGCTCTCCAGCCGCAATGCGCGCGAGGTAATGAAGAACGAGGATGCGGAGGAGAAAAAGAAGGCCCTGGAAGCGGGAAAACAGTTGAACAGCCAACTGGCGCGGGAAGACGAGTCGCTCGATGGGACCATCGATATGATGCTGCAGGTCCTTGATCCCAAGGAAGAAGGCAATGACGCCACTGGTTACCGGGAAAAGATACAGTTTCCCAACGGCAGTACCTCAACCTTCTTTGTGGTGAAAGAAGATGGCCAGTACAAACTGCTGGATAGCGGCGACAAGCCGAATTCGATTGCCCTGGAGATGCTGGATCGCATTAAATCCGGCGACCTGAAGGGCGCCAAGGTGCTGCTCGACTGGCTGCGCGAGGATACTCATCTCGAGGGCGGCGACGATCCGCTCGGCGGACCCATCTTCCCCCGCTTCTGGACCAAGGGACAGGCCGCTGACGCCAACAAGATGAAGCTGGCCGCCGCGGCAATTATGGTGGGCACCAAGCCTACCGTGAATCAGGGAGTCGCAATCCTCGAAGAGGCCCAGAAAGACGCCTCAACAGACCGCGAAAAAACCAATATCCAGTTGGCGCTGGCGGACGGATATTTACTCCAGGACAACTTCGCCAAGCTGCTTGACACCTCATCGGCGTTGCTCAAACAGTATCCCGAATCCAGGCTGGCCTTCATCAACAATATGCAGGCGCTGATGGGGCTGGGCCGTCACGACCAGGCCATCGCTCTGGCCGATGAGCGGCTGAAGCTGCTGGAAAACGACCAGGATACGTTGACGATGAAAATGGAAACCGAAGCCAACCGGAGCAACTTTGCGGCTGCCCGCGGCTGGGCGCAAAAGCTCATCGACCTTGGCAAAGAGAATGCCGGCCTGTTGAACAACATCGCCTGGTACGCGCTGTTCACCGGCAAGGTAGAGGATGCCGACATCGCCACGGCCATCAAGTCTACGCAGATGGCCAAGGACAATCCCTCCGTTCTGCACACCCTGGCCTGCCTCTACGCTGAAGTTGGCAGGACCAAGGAAGCCCACGACCTGCTGCTGCGCGGCATGGATGATATGAACCTGGACGAGCCCAACGACGCTTACTGGTATGCCTTCGGCCGCATCGCCGAGCAATATGGCGAGCGCGAGATCGCCATTGCCGATTACCGCAAGCTGGAAAAACCGAAGCGCACGCTGGAAATACCCACCTCCACTTACCGGCTGGCGCAAATGCGCCTCAAAATAATTGGCGCGGATCAGGCCTCTGACCGTAAGTGAGTCCCCAGTCCCCCCCGTTTCACGCTTTTTGCGGGATGAATCGTAAGCACTTTGGCTGCCAGCGCGGCCTCGAATGCCAGAGCCTCGCGCACCGACGTTGTCTGCCGAGGCTCCTGCATCTCTCGCTTCACACTGGAGAGTATCTCTCTATCTTTTTCAGTAGAACTCTTCTTTTTCACGATTTTCCCCTCTTTCAGCGATAAGTTAGTCAGTTGATGACTTCTTCCAACCCTGGTTCCGGTCCCAGCCTCAACTCCACCATTACCTCCAGCAACGAGGCCGAGTTGCGCACGTTTCCCGAAAGAATCGTGAGCGCTTCCGACAGATGCGCATGTTGTGATGCCAGCTCATCCAAGCTGTCGCTCACTTTGCGGAGTTTATTGGCTTCCTGCAGAATTTCATGGGCGGGCATATACCGCGTGACTTTCTAAGTGCCTTCAAGGAAGCTGGACAGGCCTTTGTCGATGCCATATCTCATCTTCGCTGCGCGCTATGTTAACAGAGTGAGCGCCTGTTGACTGTACATATTTAGACTATGTCGAGCAGGACGCTCATAATTTGCTCTCAGGAATCGAAGTTACTGATATTTTCTATAAGTAAATACCCGTGAATTATGCCGTCTCGAAATTGTCAAGTAGAGATACTTGCCCTGGATGCATCTGCAGCGCCGGAATGAGTGAGCAATTATGACCTCCCAGAGAATCAATAACAGGCGCAAGATAGTTCATCTCGCGCCTGTCAGTTCACTAAGTAGCGCTCCCATTACTGCACAAGGCGGGGGTGGTGGTGATGGTGATGGTGATGATGATGATGGCCTACTTCTACCACCACCTGCGCCTGCGATGCGACAGATACCGCGAGGCAGATTGCAAGCATAAGTCCATACACTAGCTTTTTCATGTTTTAGGGTGTATCCTTTCCCCGAGGTCATACTTATCTCAGTTATTTCTTTCTGGTGCAATTCTGATTTGTCAGCACTAACTATCATATATATGCCGAACTATCTTCCGTGTAAGTACCGCTTTATACAGTCCGGCTCCTTAATTGCCTACAATTACCCGGACTATCAACATCCTAACCAGCCGCCAGCACCGCATCCGCAATTCTAGCCGCCTCCGCCGCCTGCCGCACCGCATGAACCCGCACAATCGACGCTCCATGCAAAATGGCCGCCGTCATCGCCGCCAGCCCGGCCGTTTCGCGTGCCTCAACCGGCGCGTCGCTTCCGCCATGCAGCGGCGCCAGCGCTCGCCCCAGAAATGATTTGCGCGAAATCCCAGCCAGCAGCGGCCTTCCCAGTGCCAGCAACTCCGCCTGCCGCGCCAGCAAGAAAAAGTTTTCCTCGTAGCGCTTGCCGAATCCGTAGCCGGGGTCGAGCACGAGCGCCTCCGTCGGAATCCCCGTCGCCGCCGCCTTATCCTGGCTCGCTGCCAACCCCGCCCGCACCGTCGCCAGCAGTTCATCCCGCTCCTGTGGCGCTTGCGCTCCCCACTCCTCGGGCCGTCCCCGCGTGTGCATAAGCACCACGCCGCATCGAGCCTCCGCGCAAGCCGCGGCCATCTCCTCGTCCCAAGCAAATCCGCTCACGTCGTTCACAATCTCCGCGCCCGCCTTCAGCGCCGCCCGCGCCGTAGCCGCCTTGTACGTGTCCACGGAAATAATCGCCCCAGGCCGCGCGCGCAAAATCCCTTCCAGCACCGGCAACAGCCGCGCCTGCTCCTCATCCGCGCTTACTACCGGGGTCCCCAGCGACGGGTCTTTGTCGTTGGGGTGGAGAGCTGGTCCAAAAGCAGAAACAACAAAGCTGCCCGCCCGCGATCCCGGCCGTGTACTCTCCGCCCCCAGATCAAGAATGTCGGCTCCCTCTCCCAGCAAGCGCAGCCCATGCTCGACCGCTGACTCCGCATCAAGAAAAAGCCCTCCATCGCTGAACGAGTCCGGTGTAATGTTGACAATGCCCATCACCAGCGTCCGCCGCCCCAGCTCCAGCGAGTGCGTGCGCAGTTGCCATTGCATAACTTTGCGAGTGCAAGCGATCATTCTTCTTTGCCAGACCTCAATAGAAATTAATATGCGCTCTTCATCCAGCCGTCGAGACCTTCAGAACAACACTCACCTATAGATGGTACGCCGCGAACTCTTTCTCTCCTGATAAACTCCCCCCATGACGCTAATTCGTCTGATTTCGGCGCTTCTGCCGGCAATTGCTATGGTTTCCTCCACCAGCCTGCCTGCCCAGTCCACAGCGCAGCCCGCGCAGCAACCCGCTCTGTCCGCCATGCCTCTGGCCAGCCGTATCAACGCCATTCTGGCCGATCCGGCGCTGAGCCACGCCCAATTCGGCATCAGTGTGACCACCCTCGACGGCCAGCCGCTCTTTGGCTTGAACGAGGGCCGCCTCTTTACCCCGGCCTCCAACACCAAGCTCGTCACCACCGCCGCAGCCTTCGCCCTGCTTCCCGTCGAAACCCTCACCTGGACCACCAACGTAGTGGCCGACGGCGAACTCGACCAGGATGGCGTCCTGCACGGCGACCTGATTCTGCTCGGAGTGGGCGACCCGACGTTGAGCGCCCGCAGCTACCCATACCGCGCGCCCGCCCAACCCGCAGCCACTGCGCCCATGCCGCCGCCCAACATCATGATGCCCATCGAGCAATTGGTCCAGCAGGTCGAGCGCTCCGGTGTCCGCTCCGTCGAAGGCCGCGTGATAGGCGATGACAGCTTCTTTCCTGACGAACCTTACGGCGCAAATTGGGCCTGGGACGATCTGCAATGGGACTACGGCGCGCCCATTTCCGCGCTCACCTTCAACGAAAACACCGTGCAGTTGACGCTGACCGCAACCCAGGCAGCCAACAACGCTGAGTTGAATGGAGGCAATAATCCCGCGAACGACACAGCCCAATGGAACCCGAATCTGGGCTGCTACGCTCTCGACGGCTCCATGACGCCAGCGGCCCGGGGCACAACGGCCCACCCCGGCCTTTTCCGCCAGCTCGGCAGCCGGATCGTCCGCGTCTGGGGCACACTGCCACCCGCTGGCTTTCATGCGGATCTGGCCATCGAAGACCCAGCCGAGTTCACCGCCATTGCCTTCCGCGAAGCGCTCCGTGCCCGCAACATCACGGTCTGGGGCGGTGCCGTCTCCCGTCACCGGCTCACAAATCCGGCCGTCGATTTTTCCCAGGAGCGCGCTCAGCCGCTCACGCTCACTCGCTCCACCTTGACCACCATCGCCGCGCCAATAGAAAATCGTAGAATTCTCGCCAGTCACATCTCCGTGCCCGTCAGCCAGGACATCACGCTCATCAACAAGATCAGCCACAACCTCCACGCCGAACTTCTCCTGCGCCTGTTGGGCAAGGTGTACGGCACGGACGGCAGCTTTGCCGAAGGCGCCCGCGTCGTTCGTCAGTTTCTACTCATCGCCGGCGTGGATGACAACGATTTCTTCTTCTATGACGGCTCCGGCATGAGCACCGACGACCGCATCGCACCCCGCGCCATGACTCGGCTGCTCTCCTACGCCGCGCGCCAGCCATGGGGCCCTGCCTTGCGTGCCTCCTTGCCTATAGCAGGCGTCGATGGCACTCTCTCCGACCGCTTCAACAACTCGCCCTTGCGCGGCCGCCTCTGGGCAAAGACCGGCACGCACAACGAGGCCAATGCTCTCTCCGGCTATCTGACCGCCTCCAGCGGCAACACCATCGCCTTCTCCATCCTCGTCAACGGTCACCGCCCCGGCAGCAACGCCGAGTTGCAAGCCATCGACCGCATCGCCGAAGCCATCGCCGCCGCGGAGTAACCCCGTATCATGAGTAACGGCATCAATATGAACCCTACCCCGCCGCCCCGCCGCATTCGGCTCCCGCTCCCCGGCCTCGTCGCCATCAGTCTCTATTTGCTGTTTATCTCCGCCTGCATCATCTTCGGCGTGGTCGTTCCCCATACCAATTCGCCGCTTTTTCTCCTCTTGGCCGCCGGCTTCATCACCGCCGCCGCCGGTCTCATCCTGCTCTTTCGCTGGGCCTGGGCCATGGCTCTCGCCGCGATCTTCTTGATGGTCGTCTACAACCTATGGTCTTTCGCCGGCCTGCACGAGCCATCCTTTCTCGTCCAGGGCCTGCTCAACCTTGTCTTCTTCCTCTATCTAATCCGCACCGAGGTGCGAGCAAAGTTGCGATAGCGTAAACGGCGCGCGTCCATCAGCCAGCTACTGCTTCCCGCTACAATACAAATGTGACAGATCTGGTCCAAATCTCCCCCGTCCGCCCCACTCCCGCGCCCAAGCCCGCATGGCTCAAGGCACGCGCTCCGGTCGGCGAAAACTACCACTCGCTCAAGCAACTCGCCCGCTCCCTCCAACTCAACACCGTCTGCGAAAGCGCCCACTGCCCCAACATCGGCGAGTGCTGGCATCACAAAACCGCCACCTTCATGATGCTCGGCAATCTCTGCACCCGCCGCTGCGGCTTCTGCGCCGTGCCCAAGGGACGCCCCGCGCCCATCGACTTCGACGAGCCTCGGAGGGTTGCGGAGGCAGTGGCTGCGTTAGGGCTGCTCCACGCAGTGGTCACCAGCGTCAACCGCGACGACGATCTTCTCGGAGGCGCGCGCGCCTTCGCCATGGTCATCGACGAGATTCGCCGTCAGGCCCCTAACTGCCGCGTCGAAGTCCTCATCCCCGACTTCCAAGGTGATCGAACCGCCATTGAACTCGTAGTCGCTGCCGCACCGCTGGTGCTCAACCACAACATCGAATCCGTCCCGCGCCTTTATCGCGCCGTCCGCTCCGGCGCGCGCTACGAACGTTCTCTCGAGTTATTGCATTACTCCAAAACGCTAAACTCAGGAGGAGTCACCAAATCCGGCGTCATGGTTGGCCTGGGCGAAGAGACCTCCGAACTGCTCCAGGTCTTCCGCGACCTTGCCGCCGTCGGTTGCGACATCCTCACCATCGGCCAGTATCTCCGCCCCTCCCGCGACCACCTGCCCATGGCCCGCCTCTACACCCCGCGTGAGTTCGCCGAACTCAAAGCCGAAGCCCTCAAACTAGGCTTCCGCCACGTCGAGTCCGGCCCCCTGGTCCGCTCCAGCTACCACGCCCACGAACAAGCCGCGTCAACCGGGCTGCCCATTGCCACCCCGATTCGCTAATATAGTCTGTTGGATGTAAGCGAGGACGAACCCTATGGCACTCTCCTTCATGGCCGGTATTCCGGCGCTCAAAGACCTCAACGCCGACCTCCGCCGCCGCATGGACGGCGCAGTGGCCACCTTCCAGGCCAGCCTGGCCGCCACCCGCACCGGCCGCGCCAGCGTACACATGCTCGACCAGGTCAAGGTGGACTACTACGGCACGCCCACCCCCCTCAACCAGCTCGCCCAGCTCGGCGCGCCCGAGCCGCAACTGATCGTCATCGCGCCCTATGACCCCACCGCCCTCAAGGAGATCGAGAAGGCCATCCGCGTCGCCGATCTCGGCTTCA
This sequence comes from uncultured Acidobacteriaceae bacterium, assembly GCA_963804295.1. Taxonomy (GTDB): domain Bacteria; phylum Acidobacteriota; class Terriglobia; order Terriglobales; family Acidobacteriaceae; genus Telmatobacter. The sequence goes on along the minus strand of CAWDQS010000020.1, from coordinate 33,612 downwards.
ACCCCATCTCCGACGGCAAGGTGCTGCGCGTCCCCGTTCCCCCCATGACCGAGGAGCGCCGCCGCGATGTCTGCAAGCACATCAACCGCGACCTAGAGGAGCACCGGACAGCGGTTCGGAACGTCCGCCGCGACGGCAATGAAGCCCTCAAGAAGATGGCCAAGGAAAAAAAGATCAGCGAGGACGAGGAGAAGCGCGCCCTCGAAGAAGTCCAAAAGATGACCGACGAAGAAATCCGCCGCATGGAAGAGCTCTCCCACAAAAAAGAAGCCGAAGTCATGCAGGTGTAACTCTGGATGTCCCACATTACAACCCGTGAATGACTCAAAAACCTCCCGTAATCTCTATTCGCATCATTGCGTGGTAGCAGAAGAGCATCTTGGATGCTTCTTCAAGAGCGTCTAGATAAATCTTTTCCTCTTCAGAATTCTTTTCATGCATATATGCCTTTACGAATTCGCCGTCCGAATTTTCGATCACGAGCGCCACGATCTTCTTGTCTTCCGGCCTATCGGGCGGGAAGAGATCCTCTTGTGAGGTTTTTTTGAATGGTGACTTCTTTTGATCCTCAATCGGGTCGCGTGTGGATGGATAACGAAAATATGTGCTGTTTGGATCAGTCTGATCTATGGTCTTTATCCATTCGTCGGCTTCGGGTTCGATTGTCCAGTCCGGCTTGAATTTGCACATTTCTTTGAGTTCGTCAGCCCTGGGTTCAATCAATGCTTTCCAATATGAATAGAGATCCCCGATGCTATGGACTGTGTAAATTGGTTTCCATTTTCCCCCGATGGGAACCATCGGTTCTGTGTCGTGCGGCTTTGCGTCATATGGTAGCTTCAGCTTGCGATGTAGAATCACAATGCCCGATTTTAGAAAAAGTTCAACTGAATGCCGGAATAGGAAACTCAAAGGGAGATGTTCAAAAAAGGCGGTCGTGGGCTTTGTCTCTTTTAGCGTAATGGCGGCGTGGTGAAATGCTTCTGCAATTGCTCCAAAACCGGAGTCATAGTGCTCATTCAGCGGCATCATGATGTATTGCATAACGATTCCTCATATCTACCGGGTGCCCCAGGTCCCTCGCATTTGGGGACCTGGAAACCCACCTACTTCTTCACCCTCTTATAAAACGGCAACCCCACCTGCTTCGCCCGCACCTGATTCGCCCGCACCTGCACCAGCACATCCGCGCCGCTGACAGCCACGTCCGCCGGAACCAGCGCAAAAGCTATATTCGTCTTCAAAAACGGCGCAGGCGAACCGGACGTTATGCGGCCAATTTCTTGTCCAAAAAGTGAAAGCACGGAGTGCCCGTCCCGCGCAATCCCCCGCTCCACCATCTCCAGCCCAATCAATTTTCTCTTAGCCCCGCCCGCCGCCTGCACCTTGAGCAGCGCCTCGCGCCCAATAAAATCGCCCTTGTCCAGCTTCAGCCAGCGCTCCAACCCGCCCTCGAACACATTGATCGAATCCGAGATCTCGTGCCCATAAAGCGGCATCCCCGCCTCCAGCCGCAGCGTGTTTCGCGCCCCCAGCCCACAGGGCCGAATCCCGAACTCGCCTCCCGCCTCCAGCAGCGCATTCCAAACTTTTTCCGTCGTAGCCACGTCGCTGGGCAGATAAATCTCAAATCCGTCCTCGCCCGTGTAGCCCGAGCGCGCGATCAGCACATGCGCCACGCCCGCCACCTCTCCGAAGGTAAACCAATAATTCCTAATCGCCGCCAAATCCATCTTCGTCAATTTTTGCAGCGTCTCCAACCCCCGCGGCCCCTGCACCGCCAGTTGCGAATAGCTCACCGAATCGTCGCTGATCTGAACTAGAGGCTTGGATGGCCACGCGTCCACCTGCTTCACAACCCAAGCAAAATCCTTATCCTTGTTCCCCGCGTTCACCACCAGCAGATAATCGTTCTCGCTCGCCCGATGCACCAAAATGTCGTCCACAAAGCAGCCTTGCGGCGTCAGCAGCGCGGAGTATTGCGCCTGCCCGTCCTTCAGCCGCGATGCATCGTTCATTGTCAGGTGTTGCACAGCGGCCAGCGCTCCCGCTCCGCGAAACCATATCTCCCCCATGTGGCTCACGTCGAACAATCCCACGCCGGTGCGCACCGCAATATGTTCCGCAATCAATCCGCCGCCCACGCCCGGATACTCCACCGGCATATCCCACCCGCCAAAATCCACCATCTTCGCTTTCAGTGCGCGATGCGCGGCGTTCAAGGCGGTCTTCTTCAGTGGTGTGGCGGCGGGCGTGTTCGATTCAGTCATAATTCTTCCTTTCAGCGTTTCCATCGCACTTGTAACGATAGTGACGTACCGACTCCAGGGTCAAACCGGGCCATCATGCTTTGTATCACTCAGGTAATCCAGAACCAGGCGCCGCCTTCACCGCTTCCGCGCCCGCCAGAACGAGCTCGCGCCCAAGTAGAAAAAAACCACAATAATTCCGGCGGCAGCCAAAAAATTTTTATCATAGGGGCCGCTTAGGTGACTCGGCCTATAGCGCCACAGGGGCAGGGCAGCGGCCACCACAAACAGAAAGAAGAACGCGCCCGTCATCTCCAGCCACAGAATGCCGCCCACCCGCCGAAAGGGCCGCAGAAATCCTCCCACGCCGCGCGCCACGCCCTTCGCCGTACGCCCCGCCGCCTGCCCGCGCGCCGCCGCGCTTGCAGCTTGTGTATTTTGTGCAGTTTGAACCGTGCTCGCCGCCTGCGCTCCGGCCGTCTGCGCCTCGCCCATCAGCATCCGACCGGCAACCCGCAGCCCGATCCCCAGCACGCGCCCTATATTCTCAGCTTTCATTCCGATATGATGGTAGCAGTGGAGGTATATCCTCCGCTTTTTGGCCTGCTTTCGCACATGCCCACTTGCTCCTGGGCCGTAACGGAAGTAATGTAGATGAATCCCATGCCGCAGCCCACGCATCCCCAGCGCCGGCCGCCGACCCTGGAGGTGCCTGTGACAACACGCCTGCGCGAACTCATTCAGCAACTGAGCGAAGCCATCAATGAGGCGATCACGGAGAGCGAGCCGATCGCTGGTGTTGTTCAGGACATCCGTCATCACGGTTTCGATGTGCTGCTGATGCTGGAAGCCTCCATCGCACTCAACGACATCTCCGCCAAAGAGGCCGAGCAAGTCGAAGTCCCATCAGGCCACAGCGCCGAGCAGCCCTTCACAAAAAACGATCTCAGCTTCCTGCGCCAGTTGCGCATCTCCGTAGACGGAGAGAACGTCACCAACGGAACGCAGGACGACTCCGGCCCCGCCGCCCGCTAGCCCGTCATCTCATTTTGATATGGGTACCTCAAGTCCCTCACATTTGAGGACCTAGGATTTCTATAAATTGTCATCCTGAGCGAAGCGTAGCGTAGTCGAAGGACCTGCGGTTGCTTTTCTTTCCTTCCCTACCCACAAAATGCACCGTGCCCCATCCTTTCGCTTTATCCTGGCGAAAGGGTGGGATACCACAAATCTGAACCCAGGTTGCTTTGTAACAGGGCACAACTTTACAGCTTGCGAAAAACTCGGAATTGAGCCAGTTTTGTATCAGGGCACGGCTTTACAGCTTGCGAAAAACTCGATTTTGAGCCAGTTTTGTGTCAGGGCACGGCTTCAGCCGTGCCGCAAACGCAACAAAAAAATGATGGGCTTTAGCCCTTGAGGGACGCATTTCGGGAATCATCAACCCGCCTGCCTCATCAACTTTCGCATCGGCTCATTATCGGCATATACCCGCCACTCCGCCACCAACCCGCCCTCCACCACCGCCCGCCACGCCGCCGGTGTCTCCCACCGGTTCTCCGCCTTCAACTCTCCATCCGTCGAATACGTCCCTCGCGCCTTCCCCAGCATTACCACGACGGGTCCATCGCAAAATATCTCCTCCATAACAAGCGAATAATCCGGAACCATCCTGAAGTACCCAACCCACCCCGCCCGCATCTTCTCCCGGCCTTCGGTCACACCCCCCAGCGCATCCACAAACCGGTGCCCCGGCGTCATCAAGCCGGTGAGCCCCTCCACATCCTGCCGGTTAATCGCCGCCACAAACGCCCGCGCCACAACTCCCGCTGAATCGCTCATGACGGTATTGTAACCATGCAGCAATGCCATTTTAGAACGGTCCTACTTTTGCACATCTTTATTCCTCATGGGGTTCAGTCTGACAGGATACCTTTGACTCTCTTAATATCACGCTGCTAAAGTTTCTTTTAATGATGTTCACGGCCTTGGAATTCTTCGCCGGTAGTGGCCTTGTACGATTGGGGCTGGCCCCTGAGTTTGAATCGCTCTGGGCAAACGACATCTGCGCAAAGAAAAGGGATGTATATGTAGCAAATCACCCTTGGGACAAGTTTCATTTAGGTGATATACAAGATGTACAAGGGCAAAATCTCCCGGAGGCTGATTTGGCATGGGCATCTTTTCCCTGCCAAGATCTTTCGCTTGCGGGAAATCTTGGTGGTATGAAAACCGGAACCCGATCGGGGCTGTTCTGGGAGTGGATACGTGTCCTTCAGGAGTTGAACAAACATGGCAAGAGGCCACAGATTCTGGTTGCAGAGAATGTTGTTAGGTTTGTCGTAGCAAATCAAGGAAAGCATTTTAAGTTGGCATATCGCGCGCTTCGCGACTTGGGATATATGGTGGGAGCAGTTGTCATCGACGCCAAAAACTTTGCCTTGCAGTGCTGAGGATCATCGTTTTGAAAGCTGGATACTAAGAGGCTAAGCGATGATGTGAGTAAATGGGGTAGAAGACTGATGGCGTATGACCGATCTACTTCCGACATGATGACAACAAAAAAGAAGCTGATCCTGTCTGGCCTGTATCTTTCAAAGTTCGATTCACTCGGCATAAGAAAGCTTGGCTTTGATAACTTCAAAGAAGCATTCAATGTTATAGGCTACGCTTTGGGTTCTCGGCCCGCCTCAATAAAAAATTACCGTGATGAGTTCGATCCGCTGATCAAAACAAATTCCCGAAAGGGTTGGCATAAGCGTCCCGCCCGAAGCCATATCATCGCAAACTTTCAAGAATACAACGGACTCGACTTCGAATCATTCTCCGCTCTTGTTAAATCGTTTTTCGGACCTGACGAGAATGCATGGAAGCCGATTGCTTCTACGGAACAACAGGACGAGGGTACGTCTTCTTTTGCGCAGCGGTTGATCACAGGTCTTGCCGCAGAGCATTATTTTGAGACAATTCATGCGGATATTCCAGAGTTTAAGGGCTACATCGCGGAGAATACAACGCGCTTCGGTTGCGGGTATGACTTTCGTCTGCGTACAGAACCAAATCACAAAGATTTTTTGGCGGTAGAGGTCAAAGGCCTTAAAGATCGGACTGGAAGCCTATCGATGACACCAAAGGAGTACGATGTTGCATCGACGATGAAGGATCGTTTCTTTCTTTTTGTCGCTAAGAACTTCCGGGAATTGCCATCGTACCAGCTTTTCCAGAATCCACTATCCGGATGCCTTGATTTCAGAAGGACGGAACGGATTATCGTTCAGGTCTCGTGGCTGACGACTGTGTAGACGCGAAACAAGGAGTGAAATAATATGATTGAAGCTTGTGTCATTTCCGCACACAAAAAGCGTAATACCATCGAATCTGCGATGCTCGCAATGAACATTGATAGCACCTGCCGGGAGTGTAGTGAGAGGGAAAATGCGCCTGAGGCCTTCCTCTTGTCGAACACGACATTCAGCAACTCTCTACTGGCCGTGAACACTTTTTTCCTGGAAGATGGCCAATTATTGAACTGCCCTGGACTGCCACTGATCGGGGCGTCGTTCGATCCAGATTGGGGATTTTCCCGCGTGGAATTAGGACAGCGTCGCGGGAGCCGTGCCGAATTCCAGGTACCCTCAGGCCATCCAGACACATTTACGAATGGCAGCACATGGGGCTACCGTCTGTGCCCAATTGACAATAGCGAGATTCCAGACCTTATTACGCAATTGTTCAACATTCGGACTAAACTTGCGAAGCTTAGAAAACAGCACAATTCGAAGGCAGACCTCAAAGTTATGGTTACGGAACTCTGAATTGCCCCTGAATGTTGGCGCAAAAGTTTGTGTTCCGGGCCAGCAGGAGCGCTAGATTCCATATGTCAGATACACTTACTGCGGAGCAGCGCAAAGCGTGTATGCAAGCGGTCAAAGGAAAAAACACCACTCCGGAAATGTGTGTGCAGAAACTAGCCCACGCCATGGGCTATCGTTATGCATTACACGCCAAGAGTCTGCCAGGAAAACCAGATCTCGTTTTTGTCTCCCGCAAGAAAATTATCTTTGTCCACGGCTGCTTCTGGCACAAACACAACTGTAAACATGGACGCATTTCGCCGGTGAACAACTCAGACTATTGGAATGGCAAGCGCAAAAGAAACGCCGAAAGGGATAAGGAACATATTCAATCACTCCGCAGGGAAGGATGGAAGGTGCTTGTCATATGGGAATGTTGGACGCGGGATGCCGTCTCTCTTAGCAAAAGACTGGAAGCATTTCTCTAAAAATCATATTTTTGTTCAACCCACAGAGAGCTTTACCGCGCACGAAATGGAGGCGGATGATCTTCCGCGGCTCCATTGTCTCGTCGAAATAGCAGGCCACGGCGTCTTTGACCATGGCGCGCAGCTCTTCCAGAGTCTCTCCCTGGGTATGGATGCCGTACCCCAGCGCGGAAGCCGTGTAGCCGCCGTCCGCCTCGTCCTCGCGCACCTCAAAGATGATCTCGCTCATCGAAGGGATCTCCATACTAATATGTTCATGCTACACCGTCTGCAAATCTCGATCCACTCTGCCGAAGGCCTCCGCCTGGACGGCCAGTCCCCTACAATAAGGAAGGAAGCACCACGAGGATAAACATGCCGCTCTCCGGAGAAGCCATTCGCCTGATGAACTACATTGACGACGTAGCCGTGACCCTGCGCCGCGTCCTGGCCACCGTCCCCACTCTCACCCCCGAGGAGCGCGCCCGCGTCGCCGAGCACTTTATCAATACCCGGCCCAACGCACAGGACATTGCACAGGCGCTGGCTCCTCGGTAATTCTGTTGGCCGTCACCGTCGCCATCATCGGAGCAGGGCCGCTCGGCCGCTGGCTGGCTCTCTCCGCCGCCCGCGCAGGGTTCCGCGTCCTGCTCGAAGACGTGATGCCCGCCAACCTCCACCACGCCCAGGAGGCCCTTCGCGAGCAGCTCGGCCCTCAACAGGCTGAGGATACGCCGTCGGCTTTGATAGTGCACGGCTTCAGCCGTGCCGCAAATGACGCAATAAAATCACGGGCTTTAGCCCCTGGCGGATATTCTTCGGAAGAACTGCCAATCACCTTCGTCCCCACCATCGAGGAAGCCGTCCGCAACGCCGACCTGGTCATCGATTGCGTCCCCGACGAACTCGAATCCAAGCTGGAAATTCTCTGGCTCCTCGACCGCATGGCCCCGCCGCGCACGGTTCTGGCCACGCCCACCACGCGCCTCTCTATCACCGACCTGGCCCACTGCACCTACCGTCCAGCCAAATGCATCGCCATAGCCGCCGAAGCCAGTGTCCTCACTGGAAAGTCCGAAGCCGCCGCCAGCCGCGAGATCCAACTCCGCACAACTCTGCAAACCGCCCCGGAGACCGTAGCCCTGCTCGACCACTTCTGGCGTCAACTAGGCTTCACCCCCATCTTCGCCCTCGACCCCGCCGAGCAGACGTCAAGCTTACCCCTGGCCCCCTGAGAGATTTGCTACCATTTACCTTTTTCCGGTGCGCCATAGCTTCACGTTTTACGAAAACCAGTGCGCTCTAACGCACCATTTTCGCAATGCGAATTACTCTCTGCTCTCAGTTTGCGCCCAGCACTGTTTCGTAATATTTCACGTAGTGCGGCACCACCAGCGACGAGCAGAAGCGCTTCTGAGCCATCTTGCGCCCCGCCTCGCGCATGGCCTCCAGCCGCCCGCGATCCTTCAGCAGGCTCACCGCTCCGGAGGCCATATCGTCAATATTTCCAACGGGATACAGCAGCCCCGTCACCCCATCGTCGATCAGTTCCGGAACCCCGCCCACACGCGTGGCTATCGACGGAACCTTACAGGCCATGGCCTCCAGCGCCGCCAGCCCAAAGGACTCCAACTCGCTGGGCATCATCATCAAATCGGCCAGCGGCAGCAGCTCGTTTACCTGCTCCTGCTTGCCCATAAAGTGAACCTTTTCATTGATATGCAGGTCATGCGCCAGCCACTCCGCCGCCGAGCGCTCCGGCCCGTCGCCCACCAGAACCAGTTGCGCAGGAAGCTCCCGCGCCACCTGCGCAAAGAGCTTCACCACGTCCACCACCCGCTTAACCGGCCTGAAATTAGAGAGATGCATCAAGATTGCCTCGTCTGGAGAGGCCAGCTTTCGGCGCGCCTCCGCCCGCGCAGTTTCATCTTTTATAGGTGCGTACTCGTCACAGTTCACAAAGTTCGTGATCACCTCGATGGGTTTCGTGATGCCAAAGTGCTTGACCGTCTCCTCCTTTAGATAGTTGGAGATACAAGTGACTCCGTCGCTCTCCTGAATGGCGAAGCGGGTGATCGGCAGGTAGCTGCGGTCCAGCCCTACGAGGGTAATATCCGTGCCGTGCAGCGTAGTCACAAAGGGCAGCCTGCGACCACGCGCTGCCAGCATCTGCCGCGCCAGCATTGCGCTCACAGAGTGGGGAATGGCGTAGTGCACATGCAGCAGGTCAAGTTCATAGTATTCAGCAACTTCCGCCATCCGAGAAGCCAGCGCCAGGTCGTAGGGCGGGAACTCGAAAAGCGGGTAGCTCGCCACCGGAACCTCGTGATACAGGATGCCGTTGTCCCGTCCGCTCAACCGAAACGGCTGCGAATACGAGATGAAATGTACTTCGTGCCCCCGCGCCGCCAACTCAATCCCTAGCTCCGTAGCCACCACGCCCGAGCCGCCATACGTCGGATAACAGGTGATGCCGATGCGCATAAACCCTTCCTATTCTGTTGAATGCAAATCCGCGAAGGAGATCAGCTCAATCTCCGGAAACTGCTCCAACGCGAGCAGCGTCTCCCGCTCAGTCTCCCTCGATGCCAGCAGGCGGGTGCGGGCCTGGGCAAGGTCAGAGTCATTGTAGCCGGGATGCGTGACCAGCTCCCACGTGCCCTCGGGCAGCTTCCGAAGCAGGGAATTAACTGTTGTTGAATCAAGGGTTCCCGTCGCCAGCACGCCGATTACACCGTCTGTGGTCGTAAAGCCCTCCTCCGCCACAATGCGTAGAAAAGCAGGCTCCAGCAGCCGCAACAGCCGCACCTGAGCCCGCCGAATCCACGGTGCTCTATGAGTGGCGCGCAAACTCCATGGCGGCTCAAACGGATTGCGCACGGAGCGAATTCCCGCCGTCCGCGCCGCCCGCAACACCGGCCTGAGAACTGCGGGAAAGATGTGCGCGTGCTTGTGCGTATCGATGTGGGAGAGGCGCAGGCCGCGACGTTGCAGCAGGGCGATCTGCGCGGCGGTTTCGGCTTCGATCTCGGAAGAACGGATACGCCCGGTAAGTAACAGTTTGAGGAATATGCCCAGCGTTGGATGGAAGCGGCCCGTGCGCGGGTCAACGAGTGTGGGGAGGTTCCGCGCGTGCAGCACCGGCTCGCCGTCCACCAGAATCACATGGCAGCCCACGCCCAGCGAAGGCGTGGCTAGAGCCAGCTCGATGGCCTCATTGGTGGACACGGCCCTGGCCATCAGCGATGCGCTGGTCAGCACTCCGGCCCGGATTAGCTCGATAACGGCGCGGTTGACCCCGGCAGTCAGTCCAAAGTCATCGGCATTGAGGATGAGACGGCCCACGGGGTGAGTGTATCAACAGGATCCGTCTCACTTCGCCGCCGAGAAATAATCCTTTGCCGCTGCAATCGTGGCGGCGACCTCCTCTTTGCCGTGTGCCGTGCTCAAAAAAGCTGCTTCAAATTGCGAAGGCGGCAGCCAGACTCCCTGATTGAGCATTGCATGGTGAAAGCTGCCAAAGGCAGCCGTGTCGCTCTGCGCGGCTTGGGCGTAGTCGGTGACCGGACCCGCAGTGAAGAACCAGGTCCACATGGAGCCCACGCGGTTGAGCGTGAGCGGAACGCCGGCACGTGCGGCTTCAGCGGCAACGCCCTCGGCCACAGCTTTTGCCATAGCTTCGAGGCGCGGGTAAACCTCGTCCGCGTGAGCCTGCAAATAGCCGACCGTGGCAATGCCGGCAGCCATGGCCAGCGGATTGCCGCTGAGAGTTCCCGCCTGATAGACGGGACCGAGAGGAGCCAGCAGATCCATGAAGCGGCGCTTGCCGCCGAAGACGCCCACAGGAAGTCCGCCGCCGACAATCTTGCCGAGAGTGATGAGGTCGGGATCGAGCGAATAAAGCTGGCAAGCGCCGCCCAGCGCCACACGAAAGCCGGTCATCACCTCATCGGAAATCAGCAGTGCCCCTTCGCGCGCGGTGATAGCGCGTAGACCGGCCAGGTAGCCAGCGGCGGGTGCGATGCAGCCTGCGTTGCCCACCACCGGCTCCAGAATCACTGCAGCAATGGCGCCGGGATGCGCGGCGAAGGCAGCCTCAACGGCAGCCAGGTCGTTGTAATGCAAAGCCAGTGTCAGCCGGGCAATCTCCTCCGGCACGCCGGCTGAGCCGGGAATTCCAAAGGTCGCCACGCCCGAGCCGGCTTTCACCAGCAGCCCGTCCGCGTGACCGTGGTAGCAGCCCTCGAATTTTACGATGATCTTCCGTCCAGTCGCGGCGCGGGCCAGCCGGATAGCGCTCATCGTGGCCTCGGTGCCGGAACTGACAAAGCGCATCTTCTCGATGGCCGGAAAACAGGCGACGACGCGCTCGGCCAAGTCGGCCTCCGCCGCCGTGGAAGCACCGAAGCTGGCCGAGTTCCGCGCGGCCCGCTCAATGGCCTCGACCACCGGCGGAAAGGCGTGACCCAGAATCATCGGCCCCCAGGAGCCGAAGTAGTCGATGTAGCGGTTGCCGTCGGCATCTGTGAGCCATGCGCCCAGCGCGCGTTCCACAAACGGCGGCGCGCCGCCCACCGCGCCAAAGGCCCGCACCGGCGAGTTCACGCCACCGGGAAAGAAGCGCTCGGCGCGCTGTTGGAGAGCCAGGGAACGGGTTAAGGAGCGGACGGAAACCGGGGATTTCATGGTGGGTTCAGTATAAAGGGGGAGATCGTCCCCCATCAGTCGAATTGAATCTTAAGGGTTTGCGGCCGCATCCCTTTTATGATGAACAACTTTGCAGAACTCGACGGCCGGCTGCTGGTTCTCTTCGATGGCCACTGCGGGCTGTGCAACGGGACGGTGCGGTGGTCTTTGCGGCGCGACCGGCGCGACCGTCTGCGCTTTGCGGCCTTCGATTCGGCGAAGGGCTTCGAGCTGCTGGCGCGGCATGGATTCGACCTGGAGGAGATGGAATCTGGCTCCGGTTCGGTGGTGATTGTGTGCGAGTTTGGCGGTCCGGCGGAGCGCGCGATGCTGCGCTCGGAGGCGGTTTTGGCGCTGCTGCGCGAGCTGCCGCAACCCTGGCCGTCGATTGCCACTGCGCTAGGCTGGCTTCCCCGGCCCGTGCGCGACCAGGGCTACCGGCTGGTTGCCCGTTGGCGTTATCGTATCTGGAGGCGGCTGGAAAGCTGTCCGCTGCCCTCGGCCGAAGAGCGGACGCAATTCCTCTAATACACTGCCAAAACCTATAGAATGCTGTTAAAATCGACATTCCCGGCCAGCGGCGCCGCAAGAGAAATCCAACCTTAGAAAGTCCTTATCGTGTCTGACGAACTTAAGCCCAAATCCGCAATCTACGCCGGTGCTGGCGTGGACCTCCTCAATGGCGATCATATCCAGGAACACATCGCTTACCTGGGGCAGAAGACCTTTAATCGCAACGTGTTAAGCGCTGCCGGCAGCGTCGGCGCGCTCTTCCGGCTGGACATGCAGCGCTGGAAAAATCCCATCCTGGTGAGTTCGGCCAATGGGGTGGGAGCCAAGCTGAAGGTGGCCTTTGAGCTGGGGATGCACCGCACGGTAGGCGCAGACCTGGTGAACCACTGCGTCAATGACATCGCCGTGCAGGGCGCCACACCCTTGTTTTTCATGGACTACCTGGCCAGCAACAAGCTGGTCCCGGAGGTGGCCGAGAGCGTGGTGAGCGGGCTGGCCGATGCCTGCAAGGCCTGCGGCTGCGTCCTCATCGGCGGCGAAACGGCGCAGATACCGGGCTTTCATGTCGACGGGGAGTACGACCTGGCGGGCTTTATCGTGGGCGCGGTGGACCGCGACAAGCTGGTGACAGGCGCGGGGATCAAGGCGGGCGACGTTCTTGTCGGCCTGCCCTCTACCGGACTGCATACCAACGGCTATACGCTGGCGCGCAAGCTGCTCTTCGAGGTGGCCGGCTACAAGCCGGCGCAGTACGTTACGGCCATCAAGGAAAAAGCCAGCGCTGCGCTGTTGAAGACCCATCGCAGCTACCTTTCCGTGATTCAAAAGCTGGTGACGGCCGGGCTGACCACAGGCATGGCGCACATCACCGGCGGCGGCATCTCGGAAAACCTGCCCCGCATCCTGCCCAAGAACACCGGGGCGCAAATCGAGATCGGCTCCTGGCCGGTGATGCCGATTTTTGAGCATCTGCGCGACCTGGGCCAGCTATCGCAAGACGAGATGATGCGCACCTTCAACATGGGCATTGGGCTGATTGTGGCCATTCCCGCGGCAAAATTCACGCGCGCGAAAAACCTGCTGGACCGCGCCGAGGAGAAGTTCTACGTCGTTGGCCGCGTGGTCAAAGGCGAGCGCCGCGTGCAGTACACATAAAGGCCGGCGATGAGTTTAGGATGCCGGCCTCCGCTACAAATGGTGTAGGAATTTCTCCGACTTTGCTGTCTTATCCCACGTCTAGAATATGCAGCCGCACCAGGGTCTGGTTCAACAACTGATGTGCAATTTCGCCAAAGGTGATGGGGCCAGTCAGGTTACCGGCTTTTTTGCCTTCCAGCTTGCCATACAGGTAGTTGAGGATGCAGTTGCAGGCAAATGCTGGTTCAGGCTCCTCGCCGGTAACGGCATCCGCAAAGGCGCACGAGTAATCAGCGACCGGCTTGGCGAAGTGATAGTCCACTCCGGCAAAGACTGGTGCATATAATTCCACCGTGCCCTTGGCTGTGTTCACTGCCTGAAAAGAGACATTGATGGAACTGCCGTTGTAGTCGCCAACCAGCGGAAATTCCGTTGAAATTCCCTTGCTGCTGATGTATTCGGCGAGGTTGGCCGGCTTTCCGTTGATCAGGCATTGGCTCACATGGAAGCCGGTTTCCTCGAAGCGGATCACATCCCCGCCGCCGCTCTCGAAGATGTTGACAATCTCCAGATCAGCCATTTTGCCGATGGGCAGCGAGACATGAAGCGCTACGCATCTGTCTTCCAGCACAGCTCCCGTTTTGCCATTGAAGACCGCGGGCATATCGATGCCGATACGGTCCACCCGTACGCCGGATACCCAGCCCACGATGGGATGCAGCAGGAAGCCGTCGAAGTTGGAGGCTTTTTCGGCAAAGGTCTTGAGCACCTCGCTGGATGCAGGCAACACCACAAAGGTAAAACCGTTCTCCGGTGCGTCGCGGTGAAGCTGGGCCAGGTAATCCGCGCCGTAGTCCAAGGCTTTGACCTCAATGGCAAACTCCGAAACTTTGGTTACGAAGATTCGCTCTTCTGTCTGCAGACAGCCTGCTTCCGTCATGAAGTAACATATGGTCCCGCCTACCCAGTTGCCCCGCGGGAGCTGGCTCAGAGCCTCCCGGCTTCCTGCTAGGAACAAGGACTCCCCGGCGGCTATTGCTGCTTGCGCCTCCGGGATGGTGCGTAATTCGGCTTGAACAGTTGCAGACATGGATTCTCCTGATACTTTAACGAGTGATCTGGTCGATTTCATTGGGAAAAATTGATTCGAATTGCGTAAAGAACTTGTGGCTCCGGCTGATGAGTTCCTTGATATTGGCAGGCGACGAATCCCTCTCGTATTCCATTTTGGTGTTCTGCACGAGCATATTGAAGGTTGCCTTGCTGGACTTTATCGTCTTTTTCCCTGTAACGAATTGTTCCCATACCGGGTGATCGATAGGAGGAATCATCGAGCGGTGTTCTCCTCTTTGTATACCGTGCCTTATCTATACTTATCGGCGCGGAAAGGACATTCTGTAGCGCGAAAAATACCGCGAGCCAGCCAGGGTTTTGCCTTCCCGGCATTATGGCTGGGCGGCGCGGCGATACGCAGGCCCTAGCTTGTCAAGTGGTCTTTTTCCACATCTATATTGTTTCTTGGTCAAAATATGACAGAAGATATTTAATTTTTTGCCGATTATATGGAACAGAGTGCCTAGGCTATAGGTAGCCAGACAAGAGACGGAAGTGCCGAGCCCGGCGAATGTGTACGCCCTCCCCAGCGGATGGGTTCCGGGGCTTGGGGCCGTCTCTGGTTTGTGCCGCAGCGGCTCTCTGCCGCGAGCCTGAACCGCAACCACGGTGGCGCTCGATTTCGGGGAGATGCAACGAATCGAGACCAGCAGCTGGCCGGAAGGGCGCCAGCCGATGGTCTCGATTTTTTTGCGCGGAAGCGGATACAGCGGTTCTCCCGCGTTTTTCAAATCTCTGATTAACCAAGGCGGCCGCGGCCGCCTTTTTTTTTGCTAGGAGCTTTCCGCATGAATCAAATTTCGAATATCTGGAACCATCCGAAAACCTCGGCCGCCGGTGTGTTGATTGCGGTCGTTACCATCGCCAGCGTGCTTTCGCAGCAGGGCGTCACGCTGGGCAATGTAGGCACCGGAAACTACGTAACGCTCGCCTCTGGCCTTGCCGCGGCCCTGCTGGGTCTTCTGGCCCGCGATCCTGTCAGCAATACGCAGAACTACGGCAACTCGACAACCAAACTGGGCTGCTGGGCGCTGATTGCCCTGCTGCTGAGCGGAACGATGCCCATGAGCGGTTGCTCGGGAACTACCGTGGCCCAGGACATTGTGAACTGGACGCCGGCGCTGCAGAGCGCGGTGGCCACGGTGGACTCTACAGCCGCATTGCTGGCTCCCGCGGACGCGCCCATCTTTATTGCGGCCACAGTGGGCTTTGACGCCGCCTCCAACCTGCTGGTGGCCCAGGCCAAGGCGTACCTGGCCAATCCGTCGGCCAGCGTCCTGGCGCAACTGCAAGCCGCCGTCGTGGCTTTTCAGCAGCAGGTGAACGCATCGTTGCTCCAGGCGGCCAAAATCTCCAACCCCAACAGCCAGCAGCATGTCCAGAATGCCATCAACGCCGTGGCTACCGTTGTGCTAGCCATTCTTGCGCTGGTGCAGTCGGTTTCAAGCAAGGTCGCGGTGGCGCATATGGCATCTCAATCGACCATCAAGCTGGCCTCTGTGCGGCCCTACCTGGATGAAGGCAAGGCTGCCGCCATGGTGGCTGGCCACTATAACGAGCCGGTCGAGTTGGCGCGCGCACAGATGGCGCAGGTGGAACTCGGCGCGGCGCAAGCGGGGTTCTGATCTAAGTGAAGGTAGACGGCGATCGGAACGCGGCCAGAAAGCGGAAATTGCTTCTTGCCGCGTTCCGAAAGTGTAAATAATCCTCACGCAATGTGATCCAAGTCACGGAGTCCGCAGCCCAGTACTGGATAGCCTTGGATAGACGGCGCAGGTGCCAAAAGCGCCCACACAACCAAGGAGTTTTATCATGGCTTACGTTATTACCGATGCATGCACCAAGGATTTTGTTTGCGCCGCCGAGTGCGCCACTGCCGCCATCATGCCCGCGGCCGCCGACGATCCTGCCGCCGCCGGCGTCTCCCAGTTGTTCATCAATCCCGATGATTGCATCGATTGCGGTAACTGCGCCTCCATCTGTCCCTCAAGCGCGATCTTTTCTGAAGACGATCTGCCGGCGGACAAGGCGCAATTTGCCGCAAAAAACAAAGCCTATTTCAACTAGGGATATCTACACAAGCTGACGGCGTGAACGGTGCGGCTTCAGTCTCCGCATGAGTCCCTGCTTGTCTATTTCAGGAGAGTGGTGATAAAGGAAAGCCACAGGGCCAGCGCCGCGCCGCTCATCTGAGAGAATAGTAAGAGTGATGCGAGCGCAACAATCCGGCCTCCGGCGGGCTGCTCCAGCCATTTATGCCGCCCTGGTGCTGGCAGCCGCGCCGGGCGCGTTGCATGCGCAGGGGCCTAACCCCACATCCGCAGCCAACCCCTTCTTCGGCAGCGTGACGGCGCAACCGGTCAGCGATGAGGCCCTCAAGCTCTCGCTCGACGATGCCATCGCACTCGGCCTCAAGAACAATCTGGGCCTGATGGAAGCCGAAAACAGCGAAAAATCCCTTCAGGGGCAAAAAAATCAGGTGCTGCAATATTTTTTGCCCTCCATTGCGCTGACCGGCGACCTCGGCGTTCATCAGCAAAACCTGGTTGCGCTGGGCTTCGGTCCTGACACCGTCAAAGAGTTCTCCAAGTTAGTCAAGATTCCCGCCAATTTCTCCTTCATCACCCGCGACGACCTCACCGAAGGCAAAATTCAATATGGCCAGTTGCTCTTCTCCGGCCCGGTCATCTCGGCCTTCAAGGCAGCCGGCGCGGCGGAACGCGCAGCCCATTTTTCTAAAATGTCAGCCCGCGGCGAAGTAGTTCAACAGGTAGCCTCGGCGTACTTGCACGCCATCGCTGTCGAGAACGAAGTAGACAACGCACGAGCGCAGGAAGCGGTAGGCCAGGTGCTGGTGCGTCACGCCCATGAGGCTCACGTGGCCGGCGTCGTAGCCAATCTCGATGAGCTGCGGGCGCGGGTACAGCTTCAGGCCGAGCAGCAGGCGCTCATCGCCGCCCAAAACGCCCTGGAAAAAGACCTCATCCTGCTCAAGCGCGAGATCGGCATCGACCCCGGCCAGAAGATAGTGCTCACCGACCCGGCGCCTTACAGCGATCTGGTCTCTCAGACCCCGCAAGAGCTTCGCGCTGTCGCCTATAAAAATCGCCAGGACTACCAGACGCTGCAAAATCAAATAATTGCCGTCAAGGCCGTCCACGCCGCCTATCGCAGCCAGCGGCTGCCCAGCCTCAGCTTCGGCGGCTACTACGGCGTCAGCCAAGTCAGCGGCGCAGGCTCGCACGGCAACTTCGCCGCCCAGGGCAACCTCAGCTTTCCGCTCTTTCGCGAGGCCAAACTGCGCGGCGACACGGATGCGGCCCAGGCGCAGTTGGACGCCGTCTACGCTCAGCTAGCTGACCTGCGCGGCAAAATCGATCAGCAACTCCGCACAGCGTTGCTCGACGTCGGCGCAACGGCCAAGCTAGTCGAAGTCGCCCGCTCCAATGTTGACCTCGCCACCCGCGCCCTGGCCGACGAGACCGACCGCGTCAACGCCGGCGTGGACGACAACCTGCCTCTGGTCGCCGCGCAAGCCACTCTGGCCTCTGCTGAAAGCAATCTCGTCGAAAGCCTCTACCGCTACAACCTGTCGAAGCTGGCGCTGGCCCGCGCCGCCGGCATCATCGAATCCCAGTACCGTGCCTATCTGGGCAGATAGCCCCGGTAGCGCTCAAAAATCGATTCCCGCACTTCTGCTAGCTCATCTTCACAACCCATTTGCGCAATACGGTATAACGTAAACAGCAGAGGCGTCCCCACTCATGTCCAGACAGCTCAAGATCAAGTACTACGTGGAACCGGACCCGGCAGCCCTCGCGCGCCGTGCGGCGCAGTACTTTGTTGAGATGGCCAGTGAAGCCGCCGATGCGTATGGGCGCGCCCGCATCGCCATTAGCGGCGGGACCACGCCCAAGGCCGTCTTTGAGCTGCTCGCCGACCCCTCGCAACCGTGGCGCACGCGCATGCCTTGGGATAAGCTTGACCTCTATTGGGTGGATGAGCGCTCGGTCCCGCCCAATCATGTCGACAGCAACTACCGCATGACCCGCGAGGCGCTGCTGAGCCATGTCCCGCTGCGCCCCGGACAGATTCACCGCATCAAAGGAGAACTCGACCCCCAGGCAGCCGCGTCGCGCTACGAGACGGAGTTGCGCTCCAGCTTTCACTTGGAGGGCGCCGAGAGCCCGCGCTTTGACCTGGTGGCGCTGGGCATGGGCAAAGACGGCCACACCGCCTCGCTCTTTCCGCACACCGAGGCGATCCACGAGATAAACCGCCTGGCCGTCGCCTACCACGTGCCGCAGTTGGACGCCTGGCGCGTCACCCTCACCTGGCCGGTCATCAACCACGCCCGTTCCGTTTTCTTCCTCGTCTCCGGCGAGGACAAGGCCTCCATCTTGCCGGAAGTCCTCATCGGGCCCTGCGACTCGGAGCGGCTGCCCAGTCAATTAATATGGCCCTCCAGCGGTATACTTACTTTCATATTGGACAAGGCTGCGGCGGCGCTTTTACCCGCAACAGATGCGGAAGGCTGCGGAGTTTTAGTGAGGGAACGATGATTCTGGCAGGCGATGTAGGCGGCACCAAGGTTCATCTGGCGCTGTATGACTTTATCGATGGAAAACTGCAACCCTCCCGCGACGAGCGGTACGCGGCCAAGAACTATTCTGGCCTGGAAGAGATCGTCCGGGAGTTTCTCGGTGCATCCAAGGTGACGGCGGCCTGCTTCGGCGTGCCCGGCCCGGTGCGCGACGGTCGCCTGCGCCTCACCAACCTTCCCTGGACGCTGGACAGCCGCGAGCTGTCGGTAAATCTCGGCATCACGCACGTCTTTCTCATCAACGACCTGGAGGCCAACGGCTACGGCGTGGAGGAGCTCTCCTCAGAGCAGGTTTACACCCTCAGCGAAGGCGACCCCAGCCAGCTCGGCAATCGCGCCCTGATCGCCGCCGGAACCGGACTGGGCGAGGGCCTGCTGATCTGGAATGGCCGCAGCCACGTCCCCTATCCCTCCGAGGGCGGCCATGCCGACTACGCCCCGCGTAACGAAGACGAAATCGACCTGCTCCGCTTCCTCAAGCAGAAGTACAACGGACGCATCAGCCAGGAGCGCGTGGTCAGCGGCATGGGCCTGAGCAACATCTATGAGTTTCTGCGCGAAGTGCGCGGCATCGACGAGCCGAACTGGCTGGCCGAGCGCATGGCAGCCGAAGACCCCAACGCCGTCATTACCGAGCTGGCCATGGCCGCCAAAAGCGAGATCTGCGAAAAAGCTCTGGATATCTTCGTCTCCGCCTATGGCGCGGAAACCGGCAACCTGGCCCTTAAACTGCTCTCCGTGGGCGGCGTCTACGTCGGCGGCGGCATCGCCCCCCGCATCCTCGACAAGCTCAAGGACGGCACATTCATGAAGGCCTTCACCGACAAGGGCCGCCTCAGCCAGTTGCTGGTGAATATGCCGGTGCGCATCGTTTTGGAAAGCCGCGCCGCCTTGCTTGGCGCAGCCGCATACGCCGAAGCCCGCGCCGCCGAAATCAGCGGCATCTCCCCCCGCGCCGCCTCCGTCAAGTTCTAAGGAACCACTGATTAGGTCGATGTATTGAAAGGGAACGGCTTTACAGCTTGCGGAAAAATGCAAACGGAGTAGCAAGAAGTGCAGGGCACGACTTCAGTCGTGCCATAAATGCACCTAAGAAATCGCGGGCTTTAGCCCCTGAGGGAATGCAATTTCCATGATCGCCGCTGGTCTGAGAAATGTCGCTTTCTTTCTGAGCACGCTCCTCTGCGCCTGCCCTCTGCTTTTTGCCCAGCAGCCACTGCAACCCCCAGCGCCGCTCAACGTCTCCGGCCAGATCGTAGTCGCTGGCCACTCCATTCCATACCTCATCCGCCATCTGCCCATCAGCTCATTCCCCGGCATGCCTGACGAGCTCGCCGTCATGCTCAACCGCCGCGGCTGCCTCATTCCGCAGACCTACGAGGCGCATCGCCCCGAAAACGTCATCCACGCCAGCCTGGAGCGCCCCGGCTCCTCCGATTGGGCAGTACTCTGCTCGGCACAGGCAACCGTCTCGCTGCTGGTCTTTTTTTCCAGCGATCCAACCAAATTGCTGGTACTCTCCGCCGCGCCGGAGACCGAGCGCCTGCAAGCTCACGACCCCAGCGGCGTCCTAGGTTTCAATTGGGGCATCGACCCCGCCTCGCCTGAGCAGATTCGCCAGGCCCAGTCCGGCTTGCTGCGTCGTCCTGCGCCCGTGGACCACGACGCTTTGGCTGATTCGCTTGTCGATCACCGCACCATCTACCACTACTATTTGAACAACGTGTGGATTGTACTGGAAATGCCGGAGTAGCGTGCGCGATGTCAGGAATCTTTGGGTACTTGTTTCAATTATCTGCTTTGTATCAGGGCACGGCTTCACAGCTTGCGGAAAAATGCATAAAGTGAAGCAAGAAGCGTCAGGGCACGGCTTCAGTCGTGCCGCAAATGCAATCTAATCAACGTGGGCTTTAGCCCCTGAGGGAATTAATTCATCACAACGAAATCTTCTTTTGTGATTCTCTACACATCTACGGATTTTTAAGGAGCACTCCCCATGCCGGAAGCAGTCATCATCAGCGCTGTTCGCACTCCGGTTGGCCGCGCCCCCAAAGGCGCGCTCTCCACCACTCGCCCCGACGAGCTAGCCGCACTTGCCGTGTGCGGTGCTTTGGACAAGATTCCCGGCCTGGATAGAGCCGAAATCGATGATGTGATCCTCGGCTGCGCCCAGCCGGAGGGCGAACAGGGCTGGAACATCGCCCGCTTTGCCGCACTGCGCGCCGGTTTGCCGGTCGAGGTTCCCGGCGTCACCGTCAACCGCCTCTGCGCCTCCGGCCTTGAGGCCATCGTCCAGGCTGATCTGCGCATCCGTTCCAGCGGCAACCGCGTTGTTGTAGCCGGCGGCGTCGAGTCCATGAGCCTGTTGCCCATGGGCGGCCTCAAACCCAGCCCCAATCCGTGGCTTGCCGAGAACTACCCCGCCGCTCTGCTCACCATGGGCCTCACCGCTGAGCGCGTCGCCCGCCGCTACGGCATTTCGCGCCACGATCAGGACGCCTTCGCCCATGCTAGTCACGAAAAGGCACTGGCCGCGCAATCCGCCGGCCGCTTCGCCGAAGAACTGATTCCAGTCACCGTCACCAATACCATTCCCGGCAAAATAATCGGTAAGCCGGAAATCTCGGAAACAATTTTCTCCGCCGACGAAGGCCCGCGCGCCGACACTTCGCTCGAAGCCCTGGCCAAGCTCAAGCCCGCCTTCCACGCCCAGGGAACCGTCACCGCCGGCAACTCCTCGCAGATCTCCGACGGCGCAGCCGCAGCTGTTCTTATGGCAGCCAACCACGCCCTCGATCTGGGCCTTCGCCCCATCGGCCGCCTGGTAGCCTACGCCGTCACCGGCTGCCTGCCCGAGGAGATGGGCATCGGCCCCGTCACTGCCATTCCCAAGGCCCTCAGCCGCGCTGGACTCACCCTCGCCGACATCGGCCTCATCGAACTCAACGAAGCCTTTGCCGCGCAATCCCTCGCCGTCATCCGCACACTAGGCCTCGACCCGGAGCGCATCAACGTCAACGGAGGCGCCATCGCCCTCGGCCACCCGCTCGGCTGCACCGGCGCCAAACTCACCGCCACGCTGCTCCACGAGATGCGCCGCCGCCAACTCCGCTATGGCATGGTCACCATGTGCGTGGGCGGTGGCATGGGCGCTGCCGCTATCTTCGAGCAATTGGAATAAGCGGGATGCCACGATGCCGGCATTTCAAGAACCCCGCCCGCGCTGTTATCCTCAAAGCGTGATTCAGCCCTCAAGATTCAAGGGACTTTCCGCCATGGCCCTGCTTCTCGCCGTGGCTCTCGCCGCCTGCCACAAGGAAGAGCAAGCCGTCGTCGGCGTCGCCCAGAACGCGGTCAACGCCGAGCGCCAGGCCCAGGCCGCCGCTCAGGCCTCCGCCGCCCTCCACGATCAGCAGCGCGCCGCTCTGGCCCTCATCCCCCTGCCCACGAAAAGCGTGTATGTGGATGTGCAAGAGCCCGCCGCTTGGGCCAATCCATTTCTCACCGTCGACGCCGATACCCTCAACCTGCGCATCACCCTGGCCGACGCCAACCGCAGCCCCATCGGCAAGGGAACCATGCTCCGCCCCGCAGCCGCCCGCCGCCAGCAGATGCAGTTGCGCCCCGCCGACCTCGTCCAGGCCCTCGTTGCCCTGCCCCCCGCCGCATGGCGCTATGGCCGCGTCATCGCCGTCGCCGAGTCCCCCCAGGCCAGCCCCAAGGACCGCCCTAACATCCGCCGCAACGTAGAAGCCATCATCCAGCAACTCAATGACCTCGGCCTCGTCGTCGATGAGTGGCCCACGCGCTAATTTCTTCTCGCTTGACCGTATACAGTTTCGCATGTTCACATGTAGCGTGTTTCTATGAGGATGGCCTGTGGATCTCTATGATTTTGAATGGGCTGGGCGCACCTCTACAGTTTCACAAAGAATATCTCCGTTGCTAGTGCAAATGCTTTCAGTAGGGTGGCAAGGATGCGGCTCCCGGCAATTCAAATATAGAGCCTAACATGGTTGCAGAACCGAGCAAAAGCAGTATGATTAATAAAAATCAAAGCATAAGGCAGGTCCGGATGCGTAAAGCTTATAGTCCTCGTATTAATCGTGCGATTATGCGTTTTACTGCTCTTGGCATCTTTTCCGCGCTCGTAGCCGGATGTGGTGGAGGGGGTGGTGGGACCACCTCAACCCCTCCACCTGCACAACCGGCAGGGGACTTTTCCATTTCCGTCATCCCGACAAGCCTGAGTATCGAGGGCGGCGCAAGCCAAACTGTCACCATCTCTGTGACAGAGGTCAACACGTATACAGCGAGCGTCAATGTATCTGTGAGCGGCTTGCCGGCAGGGGTTACAGCATCGCCGGCAACATTCAGCCTGACTCCGGGAAATCAGCAGCAGGTCAAGATTACTGTTGCGGCAACGGCTCTGACCGGCACGGCGACTCTCACGTTTCAAGGCGCGTCCGGAAGCCTCAGTCACAACGCGCAGACGACATTGAGCATCTCCGCAGTTGTCACTGGATCACACGCGCCAATTCGCACCCGGTACCTGCGCACGAACTCGTTCTATGATCCGGATTCACTGCAGTATTCGCCACCCCATTTCACCGCCTACGACGCGGCGCACAAACAGTTCTTTGTCAGTAATCCCTACATGAATGAGATCGACGTCTTCAGCGCGACCCAGGAGACCCAGATTGCGACGATTCCGGTTCCAATGGCATGGGGTATTGATGTTTCTCCTTACAATGGAAGCCTTTATGCGGGTACATTTATCGGGGATATCTATCAGATTGACACGTCAACGCTGAGTGTTACTAATCGTTACCCGGCGGCTTCGATCGGTCCGGATGGCTTCGCCGCACAAACGACGCTGGTTCTTTCCGACGGCCGCCTGGCCGTGCAGGGGGGAGCGGGAGGAATCCTTGGCGTTGATGGTTTTGGCGTCGTTGCAGTATGGAATCCACTCACCAATGCCCTTGATACAGGGACGAACGGCAGCGTTTGCAATGTCGGAGGCGAGGGGACAATAGCGGTCAGTGGTGATAGAACCAGGATATTGGTAACATGGGTGGACACTAGCGGAAGCGCCCCAGTATGTTCCTATAACCCCGTTACTCAGGTTGCAACCTACGGGTCATTACCGACGCCGAATGGTTCTCCGGTATGTGCTATTGCTCCTACGCCGGATGGAACGCGATTTTTCCTGACAACGAATCTTCAAGGAGTTGCGGTCTTCGATGCGAAAACCGTGCAACTGCTCGGACAGATCAGCGGCGGAACAGACTACACTCAATTGCCGAGTGGAGCCTCAAGTGCAGTTGTGAGCCTGGATGGGAAAACCCTTTACCTGAACAATCAATCTACTTCACTGGTTGGCGCTTACGACACAAATTCGCTGGTCCAGACGGGATGGATTCCCAACTTCACTGTGAGCGATTCACAGTCGCAGATTATCATCTCCGCAATCGACGAGACGGGCCTCATTGTCGGTCCCATAGGGCATGGCGTCGGGTTTATTGACGCTAGTGCCCCGACAACAGGAACTTCCTCCATTGCCGGAACCATCGTGTCCATCAGTGTGAATACCACGTCCATCACTCCTGATACTGGCCCAATCTCTGGAGACACACAGATTCAGGCGGGTACCAATTTAGGGGGCCCGTGGGCTACTTCGATCCCGAAAGTGTCCACGCTTTACGTTGGTAACGTCCCTGCCTCGATGGTATCTGAAGTGCAGAAAGCCGCTGATGCGGCCCTTTATATTGATGGGACCACGCCGCCTGCAGCAGAAACGGGTGCGGTTGACTTGACATCCGACTTTGCGGATGGCACTGTAGCAATCGGACCAGAGTCCTTCAGCTATGGGCCAACCATTCTTGAAGTTGTTCCGAACGGGGCAACGGCAGAAGGTGGGCAGACTGGCACAATCATTGGGTACGGGTTTGGAAGTACGACATCGGGAGTTCAGGTGACAGTGGATGGAAAGTCCGCTCCCGTCACGGTGGTCTACAACTTTCCGCCCATTTCGCCATATCCTTTCCCCACGAATTCGCTGCAATTCACCATTCCGCCGGGAACAGCGGGCGCGGCCGTCGATGTTACGGTGACCACGCCTTCCGGTTCAGCTACCGCTGCGGGAGCATTTCACTACACTGCGGCAACACAGTCGTTTCCGTTAACAGCCAATCTGCAGGCCGGGCTCTATGATGCGGGCAGAGATCTTTATTATTTTACGGATCAGAAGCAGATTCAGATTCTGTCGAAGAGCACGGGAAAGTGGCTCTCGCCGATTTCCCTTCCCGGAGTGAGCAGCAACACTCAATTATTGGCAATTTCGGAATCTACTGACGGTACACAACTTGCAGTCTCCGACTACGGGGGTAAGGCCATCTACGTGCTAAATCCAGCTAATCCAACAGCCGTGAGTCGATATTCCCTGCAAAATGCACCGGCCGGACTGGCAGTTATGGATTCCGGCAATGTTTATTTTGCAGCTGCTGGGGGAAATGGTTTCTTTGAGCTTGCCGCCGTAAGTGGGGCAGTAATAGAGATCGGCCTTTACTATATGGAGCCTGGTGGCGAGTATGTCCGTGTTCTCCAAAGCTCAGACGGCAGCCGTGTGTACGCTAGTATGGAGGGTGCGACTTTATGGGTCGATACTTCTAATAATCAAACCCATTATGCCACGATTCCACTGTTGTCAGGTTCTTTTCCAGAACTGGCAATTTCAGGCGATGGAAGCGTTGTGGATGTTCAAGGTTATTTGACTGATTCAGCGCTCAATGTTGAAACAGTATCGGCTTATATCGACTGGGAGACTTGGTTCCCGACTGCAGTAAACGGACAAAAGCTCAATCAGGACGGAAGTATTCTGTTTCAGCCGCTGACCGATGGCATTGACCTCATTGCTCGGAATACCGGCCGTTTGCTCTATCGTATCCAGATTCCCGTGACTACAGCCAATGTTTATGATTCTCTTGTGGTGGCTGAAGGGCAGAATACTTTAGCCGTCATCACTGCGACCGGCGTCTCATTCGTAGATCTGAGCAGCCTGCCGATTGCCGCGCAGTACACTACTCCATTTTCGGCAGCGACTCACTCTATTGCGACGCGATTGGCCGACAGGCAGACCATCTCTCCAGTTATGAGCGCTACTTCAAATCGTTCTCTTTCTTTGAGCAAATGGCCTCGATTAAGGAGCAGACTTGAGCAGTCCAAGGTTTATGTTAAAACTCCATAGTGTGATAGCCGGGGGCCCAATTTCATTTTCGGACCAGGGAAAGTCGGGAAGCCCAAACTTCCATGTTTTTCCTGCCAAATAACGAGCAAGGAGCGTCCCATCCTTGCCCCTTGCCGAATGCGTCAGCCTGGACGGCAAGTCCTTGCAGATAATTACCATCTGTTGGCGCACAATCAAAGTATGAACAATGTCCTTGCTCTCGGGCTTTTCCTGACCACTGCCAGGACCCCAGAAAACAATTTCTGCTTGCAGGGGTGGCTGACCACTGATCACGGTTCACCGGAAGGGACCCCTACCCCCTACCCCCCATACCCCCAGGGGGTATCATTATTTATTTCAAAACCTTGCAGATTATTAGTTGATTTTTGCCTGAAATAACCTTGAATCCGCGTCCAATCCTTTTCATATCAACCACTTTCCCGCGTCTTCCACGCCGCGCGTTATCATCTCAAGGTGGATCATTTTTCTTTTTCCGCCCTTCTCAATCAGCCTCGCCTCGATCATGAACGCTTTTCCGCCCATCGCGAGCTGGAATCCCTTCTCAAAAAATCCCTTCGCGGCGACGTCCGTTTCGATCTCGGTTCTCGCGCCCTTTACGCAACCGACTCCTCGAACTACCGTCAGCTTCCGGTAGGCGTGATTCTGCCGCGCGACGCCGCCGACGTCGAGGCCGCTCTGGCCGCCTGCCGCGCCACGGGAGCTGCGGTCCTGCCGCGCGGCGCGGGAACCAGTCTTGCCGGCCAATGCGCCAACGTCGCCGTAGTCTTCGACTTCTCGCGGTACATGAACAAACTCACCTCCATCGATCCCGTCGCAAAGCTGGCGCGCGTCGAGCCGGGCATCGTCCTCGACCGCCTGCGCGAAGCCGCCGAGTTGCATCACCTCACCTACGGACCTGATCCCGCGACGCATTCCCGCTGCACGCTCGGCGGCATGATCGGCAACAACAGTTGCGGTGTTCACGGCCTGATGGCCGGCAAGGTGGTGGACAACGTCGAGTCCCTCGACCTCGTCCTCTACGACGGCACTCGCATGTCCGTGAGTCGCACCGCGCCCGCCGAACTCGAATCCCTGATACGCTCCGGCGGCCGCGTTGGCCAAATCTACGCGGACCTCGCCAAGCTGCGCGACCGTTACAGCACGCTCATCCGCGAGCGATTCCCCAACATTCCCCGCCGCGTCTCCGGCTACAACCTCGACGAGTTGCTCGACGAGAACGGCTTCCACGTGGCCCGCGCGCTGGTCGGCTCGGAGGGCACTTGCGCCACTGTCGTCTCCGCCACGCTCAATCTCGCTGCCAGTCCGACCTTCCGCCTGCTCACCGTATTAGCCTTCACCGACGGCTTTCTGGCCGCCGATGTTGTGCCGCGTGTTCTGGAGCATGAGCCCATCGGACTGGAAGGCTTTGACGGGCTGTTAGTAGACTTCATGCAGCGCAAGAAGCTCTCCGTGGACGATGTTGCTCTGCTTCCGCCCGGCCGCGGCTTTCTGCTGATCGAGATGGGCGCATGGGACGCGGCAGAGGCTCAATCCAAGGCCGAAGCTCTGGTGCGCGCGGCGCAAACCTGGCCCGAAGCGCCAGTGGCCCGCATCTACAACGACGCCGACGCCGCACGCATCTGGCACGTGCGCGATTCCGCCCTCGGCGCAACCGCCTTTGTTCCCGGCGAGCCGGAACGCCACGAGGGCTGGGACGACGCCGGCATTCCTCCCAAGCACCTGGGCGCTTACCTTCGCCAGCTCTCGGCTCTCCTCGCCGAGTTCAGCTACAACAGCCCGCTCTACGGACACTACGGCCAGGGCTGCGTCCACATGAGGATCAACTTCGACTTCCACTCTCAAGCAGGCGTCCGCAACTTCCGCCAGTTCATCGACCGCGCCGCCGATCTTGTCCTCAGCTTCGGCGGCTCGCTCTCTGGCGAACACGGAGACGGCCAGTCCCGCGCGGCTCTGCTGCCCAAGATGTTCGGTCCCGAGCTGATTCACGCCTTTCAACAGTTCAAAGCCATCTGGGACCCGGCGAACCGCATGAATCCCGGCAAGCTCACCGACGCCGTCCGCGTCTACGACCCCATCGAGAACCTGCGCCAAACACCGTCCGTTCCCGGCGAATCTGCCACAGAACTCGAAACCCACTTCGTCTTCGCCGCCGACGGTGGTTCGCTGCAACGCGCCACCGAGCGCTGTGTCGGTGTAGGCGCCTGCCTCAACACCAAAGGCGGCGTCATGTGCCCCAGCTACCGCGCCACCGGCGAGGAGCAGCACTCCACCCGCGGCCGCGCACGCCTGCTCTGGGAGATGCTCTCCGGCGCGCTGCGCAAGGAAGGCTTCCAAAGCAAGGCCGTTCACCAGGCCCTCGACCTCTGCCTCAGTTGCAAGGCTTGCAAGACCGAGTGCCCTGTGGCTGTCGATATCACCGCCTACAAATCCGAATTTCTGGCCCAGCGCTATAAGCACCGTCCGCATCCGCTGCACCATTACGTCTTCGGCTTTGCCGACAAGTTGGCCCGCCTCGGCTCAATTCTTCCATCGCTGACTAACGCCGTGCTCGCTGGCCCGCTCACCAGCCCGCTCATCAAGCGCATCGTAAGCATGGCGCAAGAGCGCATGATGCCCCGCCTGGCCGCCAAGAGCTACAGAAAGGCGCGTAGCGCTTCCAACCAGACTACCAACGTGCCGCAGTCGATAGTCAGTCAAAATGCCGCAAGGCCCGAAATGCGGTTGGCCGCACAGCAGGTGGTTCTCTGGCCCGACACCTGGAACAATTACTATCATCCGCAAACTCTGATCGCTGCTGAGAGGGTTCTTACTCAGGCCGGCTTCCGGGTTCAGATCCCCAAGAATCATGTCTGCTGCGGTCGCGCGCTCTACGATTTCGGTCTGCTCGGCGATGCTCGCGCTTACCTGGCCAAGGTCTTCGACCGCATGGCTGCGGAGATCGACGCAGGGCTCCCATTTATCTTCCTCGAACCAAGTTGCGCCAGTGTCTTCCGCGATGAAGCTCTGGAGTTCTTCCCTAGCGACCCCCGAGCGCAGCGCATGAGCCGGCAGGTATGGCTGTTGGCCGACTGGCTGGCCGCCAAGGCTCCTGAATGGGTCACTGGCCGGCTTCAGGGCGAGCAGGTCATCCTCCACGGCCACTGCCACCACAAAGCCATCTTCGGCGGTCCCGCAAACGAGATCGCCTTGCTCAAGAAGGCCGGCGCGGCGGTCGAACTTATCAACTCCACTTGTTGCGGCATGGCCGGGCCCTTCGGCTTTGAGGCGGACAAGACCGAGGTTTCCAGAGCCATTGCGAATCTCGGCTTGCTGCCGGCAGTCAACTCCGCCGCGCCCGCGACCATCATCGTCGCTGACGGCTTCAGTTGCCGCGAGCAGATCAGCCAGTTGTCAGATCGCAAGGGAATGCATTTTGCGGAGGTCCTGGCAGTCTCACGCATGTGTGGAGAGTGAGACGCGGCGAAATGAATCAAGATGCGCGGCTCCATATGCGCCTGGGACTTGTCAGAACGGGCGGTAACTTCCTTTTCCCCAGGGGATTTCAACGGCTACTGAACATCCGGGAGTAGTCAAACTCACCCGGAGTGTACCGCTATCCTTGCCATCCGCGGAAGGATAGTCTGTCGTCACGGCGTGGCCCTGGGCGTCCACGTTGAATTTCCCCGTCTCCGGCTCGCCGGCGGAGAGCATCTGGAAGGGAATTTCCGTATTTGCAGGAAGCCCATCAGCGTAGATCAGAACCGCCGTGGCATCGGAGTGGGCGAGCCGCACTTCAAGCTGGCAGCTTCGGTCGGTATCTATAAGAGGAAACGGAACCACCGTGCCGTAAATAACAAGTTCCTTGTCGGAGGAAGTGAGCGCGTACCGGACAGGCTCTGCTTGCATCGCCTGCACATCCAGGTGGAACTCATCGTCCCCGACGAAGTTGCTGTTCTCCTGCTCCGGTTTGGGCTTATGCGACATCAACAGCCCTTTGGCGTTCACATATACATCGTTGGAAATAGGATGAGGATCCGACCCTATCTTCCACACCGACAGCGCATATTTCTTGTTTCCCGGGGCTCCGAGAACATACGCGCGGTAGTGTGCAATGCGCTTCCCGGAACCGAAAGAAGTTGTTTCACCTATCTTTGAAAACTGAAGAAACAACCCGTTGGGATTTTTTTCGCTGGGTTTATTCTCGTCCCAATTTATTTGCCTCTGAAGTAATTCCTGCGTTTCTTGCGGAATGGTCTGTTTTGGAGATTGGGCGTGAGATGCCGGCATAAGAAATGCCAGACAGAGACACGGCAGCGCCTTCATGTGCAAAAAACGAAGGATACGGAGCATAGCATATTTTTACGCTATTTCCCCATCTTCCGCAAGTACTTTTCAGCTAAAAATTCAGCGTTATCTTCGCCGTAAGCGCCCTTGGCGTTACATAATGCGTGCCGCTAAAGGTAGAAAGAAAGTTGTACAGGGCATACTTGTTGGTGACATTGATGGCCGTCATGTCGAAGTTCACTTTGTAGCGATTGGCGTGGAAGAGGTTGTCCTTGCCGAGGGAAGCGTCAAACAGGCTCCGAGGCGCGATGCGTGGAGGGTTGTGGTCATTGTCGCCCGTGCCGGGTGCGGGAATCTTTACCAGATTAGAGGAATACTCCGATGCCAGGCAAACGGCCGGCAAAGGGTGGCCGGGGCTTGCCGTCACGCCGTTGCAGGTGAGTCCGGCCTGAAACTCCTCGTCCGCCGTCAGCCCGCTCAGAATCACCGCCGGTTGCCCTCCGAGCGTGGTGGATGTGGAAGCGCAGGCGCTGTTAGGGTCGTTGGAGAGCGGATTGTAGCAGGGCACGGAGCCGGCAGTCAGGCCAGAGTCATAGCGCCAGTTGAAGCCGCCCCACAAGCCGTTCAACACCTTGCCCCGCGTATACGTGTACTGCACATGGGTGGTCTGGTTGAACTTTTCGTCGTGGTCGATGCGGAAGGGCAAGCCGGTCTGGCCCACCGTCGCTCCCGCTCCGGCCACCTGCGGCGGATAGAACCGGGCGGCTACTGAAGAGGCGACTACATAGGCGCTGAAGCCATGAATCTTGGGAACATCCGCGCGCAAGGCGTAACCGGGAATCTTCGAGCTATGCCAGTCGATGGGAAAAGTAATGGGCGTATTGCCCAGCACGCTGAAGTCGAAGGCGTTGTGCGTGTACTTCCAGATATACTCGCCGCTGATCACAGCCCACTTGCCGAAGGCCTGCTGCAATCCGGCATGAAACTCGTTGCGGAAGCCCGGTCGCATCGTTCCGGAAACGCCAGTGGTGCAATTCAACAGCGGAGCCAGAACCGCGTTCGAGCATCCGGTGCTGGACAACACTAGATTCTCGTTGAAGGGCGTTTCCAGAGTGCGCGCATAGGAGACGCGCAACACCGTCGTGGTCGGCTTGATGTTATACGCAATGCCCGCGCGCGGCTCCGTCTGAGTGGCCGACGTCATACCGTTATAAACGTCTCCGCGCAGCCCCAGGTTGAAGAGCCAGTTGCCGGCTTTGATCTGGTCTTCAATATAAAGTCCCAGCTCCTTCACGTCGGTATGGCCAATTGAATTGTAGTAACTTCCGCCGCGGGTAAAATCGTAAAGTGACAACACCGGAAGGTAACTCGTGTTCACTCCATATGGGCATGAAGACTGGCTGGAGTAACCCGCCGCGGGGTTACCGCTCGCATCCAGACAGGGCGAGTTATAGTATGCATCCACCACGCCCAGGCTGTCATTCTCCCTCAGATAGGTCTGCCCATATTGCACGCCGGCTTTTGCGGTATGAATCCCCTTGGAGTAGGAAACATCGGTGTGGACCGCGGCATTGGTCAGCGTGCGATATTGCGCAATGGATGAGGTTTGCAGGTTGGCCGGCCCCAGGTCAGCCAGGGGATTGCCGCTGGGATAGTAGTTGTAATCGTCCCGGCGAACAAATGCGCCCAGGTTGAAGACTGTATTATTGCCGATGATGCGCGTATAAGTGGGAGAAATGTTGATGGTCCCTATCTTCGAGCGCTGATCGGCGTTGCCCACATCGCCGAAGACTGGACTGGCGCTCGTGCCGCCACTCACCACGTTTTGCACTTTGAGGTTATCGTAGGAGTTGGGCGTCTGGAACCACGAGCGGCTGTAATTCATGTCCAGATGAACAGAATCGACCGAAGTGAAGTTATAATCCACGCGATCGAAGATGTTCTGCTCGTTGCCCTTGTCGTGAAAGACCGTGAACTCCGGCGGATCGAGAAAACGTCCGGTAATCAAGCCATCGGCCTCAATAAAATTCCCCCACTTCTTGCCGCCGTAGGCCAGGTCGAAACCGCACCGAGGAAGAACCGAATGAACCATATGAAGTGGTGACGCTTCCGGTGGGCTTGGTAACTCCCTGGCCGGAGCGCGTGGTGGCCACAATAACCAGGCTGGTTTTGCCGCCATACTCGGCCGGCGGTGCGCCGCTGATCACCTCGATGGATTGAATCGAGTTCGCCGGAATCTGGTTAGAGAAGACCTTGCTCTGCTGGTCGGTGATCGACTGGCCGTCTACCGAGAAGGAGTTGGATGCGTGGTCGCCCAGCCCGTGGAAGAGGCCGTTGGAGTCGGCCGCCACACCCGGCGTGGAAAGCGTAACCAGGGAACTAAGTGTGGAAGACGCGCTCTCCAGTGGAACTTTAATAAACAGATCTCGATCCACATCGGAGTGGAAGGTGGGATCGGTTTCGATAAGGTCTCCACTGGCTTCGACTGTTACCGTCTGGGTGCTGCCGGCCACCTGCAGAACCAGGTTAAGGTTGATTCCCACCACCGAACGAAGCTCGAATTCCCTGCTTAATGGAACAAAGCCGTTGGCGGAGATGCTCATCCGATAGGAGTTGAAAGGCACGTTGGAAAACACGAACTGGCCGGTGCTGTCTGTCTGGACAGTCCGTAAAAGGCCGCTGCGGGCATTATTCAGTGTGACCGTTGCGTTGGGAACGACTGCGCCGGTGGGATCGTTGATTGTGCCGCGGACGGCGCCGGCATTGCCGCTTTGCGCGTACGCTGAAAGCGTCACGAAGATCAAGACTAGAACAGGAAAAACGCGAAAAATCGAGCCGCGTTTGTACGGCATAAAAAGTCTCCTATGATGGCTGAATGATGCAAAAGATAGACCGTGGCTCTAGCCGCGGCATCCAGTGTGCATGAGGGGCTATCATTTCGATTCCAGAATCAGCCTGCCAAAGCGCACCGAAAACGCGCACGAAAAATTACGCGGCACAATCGGAATCAAATCAAAGGATGCCCTAACAGCCGGCGGGCGGCGGAGGGCGTGTGTAGAGCTTGGGATGCCAGTGGCGAACAACCGCGCGTGCCTCGGCAACCGGCGCGGGGGATCCAATTCTGACCAGGACAACCGCGGCCGCCATCACTGCAACCGGCGCTGCAGAGTGCATCGCAATGCACAGAGAGCAATGATCAGCATCGCTCTCCAGCGGATGCATGTGCGCCACCTGGGCCACGGCCAGCAGCGCCAGCAGGGCCAGGCACAGAAAAGCAGATGCCCCGAAAGCGTGCGGCTTCCGGCGGCCAATCCCGCGAAATTCTGCCTGTAACCCTGTCAAATAATCATCCCCTGCTTCTAGGATACACAGTATTAGACGCGGCCGCAGCGGCCGAGATTCCATTTTCTGCCCGGATTTGATGCAATCGGGGTGTTAATTCTGCCGCATAAGGGAAAACGGTCATGCTTGCCAGCTGCGTCTGGGCCCACAACTGACTCATTGACGCCAATGTCGAGGAGGTCACCCCTTCGGACATGGC
>CAWDQS010000019.1:0-5423 GCA_963804295.1 uncultured Acidobacteriaceae bacterium | reverse complement strand
CATGTGGTCTATTACCTGGCCGGCGCCCGCCCCTATCTCCTATGGCACGGCGCCGCGACTCAGTTCGCGTCACCGCATCGGCCGCGGACCTTCGACTACACTCCCGCGGCGGGCGAGATGCTGGTGGTGGGCAGGCATACGCTCTCGGGTAACATTTAATCCGAGAGGGAGCGCGGACGACGCTCAGGCGCAAGCCAGCGTGCAGCTCACGGTGACCAAGGCAACGCCCATCATCACGCTGGCCGACCCCTTTCCCCCTTACCTATGGGACACCGCTTGGCGCTGCTCAGCTGAATGCCGCCACGGGATTGTTTCTGGCACCTTCGTTATACTCCAGCAGCGGGAAACGCGGATCGCCGGCGGGGCGCAGACACTATCAGTGATCTTCCCCCCTCACGGACATTGATAACTACACCACGGCACAAGCGGCGCCATCGCTGGTTTGTTTTCCGAGACATTCGAGACCGTTATTCCGCAACGGCCGAAGTGGGGAGCGCTCCTTTGCAGAGCTTGGCGATGCAACGCAGGGGCCGCAACACAGGGGCAATGCCCCCCAACCAACAAGGGGTTTCTTGAAACACGCACTTACAAAGGTGCAACTTATGTGAAGGCAGAGGACGGCCAATGGTACCTCCAGAAGAAATATGAGAATTGAATGTCCTACGACGCTTCCCGCGGATTTCGGTGAATGGGATGGGGCTCACGCTCCCCGGCTTGCCGAAACCCGCGACCGCGCGAGTTGCGTGCTGCCCGTGGCGGAGCGGTGCGTGGGTCTCCGTTCCGCGCCCGCCCGCGGCGGTCCATCGTGCCCGCGGCGGTCCATGTGGAGGCTGAGCCTGTTTACCCCCCCCAAGCCCAAAGCCGATAAATACGCCGAGGTATACGACGAGGGCGAGGGCAAGAAGAAAAGTTGTTGCTGCTTATCGGCGCCGGCGCACTTACGTTTGTTTTTGTCCTTGGTTTCATGACCCATTCGAAGATGCGTCGGTATGCTGCGTGAAGCTGCTGGTTGGCCCAGCGGACGGCGGCGACTACGCGGCAGCAGGCGGTTCCGAACACGCAAGCATCCGGCGCCTGCGCAGGCGGCAGAAGCCGGGAGACCACCGCGGATGCATCGCCAACACGCGCACAGTCCGAGATGATGAGCCATCAGTTGAACGTGCTGTCGCGATTTTGACTCCCCCCACCCTGTGGCCGGAAGGAACCGCCGCCTACCGCGGGTTTTGGCTCGTCCGGCCTGGACTGCATGGGCGGCAGTGGGATGGTCGTAACGCTCCTCCACCGGGCAGAACGGGCCCGAGTTAAAGGTCGCTGCTCCCTCAAAGATCAGCATTTCGGCAGGTGTTGCCGGCGGTTTGTTTCTTCAGGAACACGCGCTGGCTCATCCGCAGATTGCCAGGGAAGCCCGCGTCTAGGGACTGGTGGTGATTCAGGCCACCATTTCCAAGACGGGAGTGATTCAAAAATCTCCGTGCTGTCAGTGGACCGACCAAGGAGCAGCAAGGCTGTGCTGGATGCTGTGAAGAACTGGCGCTACAAGCCTTATTTGCTTGATGGCGATCCGGTGGACGTGGGAACCACAGTGAGCGTGACCTTCTCTTTGGGGCGGATGACCAGTCCTCGGCATTTGCCTGTTTTTTGGCAGAGGGCTTTTCTATGAAGTGTTGGAGTAACGCATGAATAACCTGTCCTAAAGGGAAGGTCAAACGTGGAACTGCTGAAATCTGGTAGAAGTACAAAGCGGAGATACACAAAACCCTGATTTCCAAGCCTGGATTTGGAGAAGCTGCCCCCCCCCCTCTCCAAGTGCCAGGCCGTGGCCGGGATCGTAAAAAGAGATCATCGCCGATGAGCGCGTGCCTCTGAACCACGAAGAACAGGAGAAGATACAGGTGGACCTTCTGGGACGAGGTTTTTGGTTTTGGCCCGCTGGAACCTTCTGCTGCGGGATGCAAAGATATCTAGACATCCTGGTCAACGACAAAGATCATGTTTTATTGTTCTCAACGGGCTTCTGCAGAGGGTGGATACGACGTTTCGCGACGATCGCCACCTGCTGCAGATCATCGACTGGATCGCTGTCGCGCGTGGGCCGCAGGGTGGATGAGTCCTCGCCGATGCTCTATGTGCCTTGCCCACGGCTCTCGCGGGCAACGCGATCCATCTCACTTTGCCGCTGGCACGGACCGTCCATTCCTATTCGCCGCTTCGGTACTTTTTTTCTGGCAGCCAATCAACTGGTTCAACTCAAGAGCGTCTCCCCGGGTGAGAGGTGCTTAGCTTGGTGCTCTAAGCTTGCATCAGCATCCTTGAGGATGCTGATGCGGGCTTTTACCGCCGAGCTAAGCACCTCCATCATTTCCGGGGAGACGCTCTTGAGTTGAACCAGTTGATTGGCTGCCAGGGGGCCTGTACCGAAGCGGCGAATGGACATGGACGGTCCGTCCAGCGCCAGGGGTGGAATGATGGCATTCACGCGAGAGCCGTCGGGCAATCGCGCATCGACCATCGGCGAGGACTCATCCACCCTGCGGCCCACGCGCGACACGATCCGGTCGATGATCTGCAGCAGGTGGCGATCGTCGCGAAACGTCGTATCCACCCTCTGCAGAAGCCCGTTCTTCTCAATAAAAACATGATCTTTGTCGTTGACCAGGATGTCTGATATCTTTGCATCCCGCAGCAGAGGTTCCAGCGGGCCAAGACCAAAAACCTCGTCCAGAAGGTCCGCCTGTATCCTCTCCTGTTCTTCGTGGTTCAGAGGCACGCGCTGATCGGCGATGATCTCTTTTACGATCCCGGCCACGGCCTGGCGCGCCTGGCTGGAATTGACGCGCGACAGCTTCTCCAAATCCAGCTTGGAAATCAGGGTTTTGTGTATCTCCGCTTTGTACTTCTCCAGATTCAGCAGTTCCACGTTTGACCTTCCCTTAGGACAGGTTATTCATCCGTTACTCCAACACTTCATAGAAAAGCCCTCTGCCAAAAAAGCGGCAAATGCCGAGGACTCGTCATCCGCCCAAAGAGAAGGTCACGCTCACTGTGGTCTCCACGTCCACCGGATCGCCATCAAGCAAATAAGGCTTGTAGCGCCAGTTCTTCACAGCATCCAGCGCGGCCTGCCGCAACATGGTCGGTCCACTGACAGCACGGAGATTTTGAATCACTCCCGTCTTGGAAATGGTGGCCTGAATCACCACCGTCCCTGAGACGCGGGCTTCCCTGGCAATCTGCGGATAAGCCGGCGCGGTCTTCTGAAGCAGCAAACCGCCGGCGACACCTGCCGAAATGCTGATCTTTGAGGGAGCAGCGACCTTCACCTTGGGCCCGTTCTGCCCGGTGAAGACGTTGCCGGCCATTCCACTGCCGCCCATGCCATCCATGCCGGACGAGCCAAAACCCGCGGTAGGCGGCGGTTCCTTCCCGGCCAGCATCTTCAGGTCAGTCGGAATCCGCGACGGCGCGTTCAACTGATGGCTCATCATCTCGGACTGTGCGTGCTGGCGATCATCCGCGGCGGTCTCCGGCGTCTGCGCCTGCGCAGGCGCGGATGCTTGCGTGTTCGGAACCGCCTGCTGCGGCGTAGTCGCCGCCGTCGGCTGCTGCACAACCGGCGGCTTCGGCGCGGGCGTACCCGAGCGCATCTTGGAATAGGTCATGAAACCAAGGACAAGAACAAACGTAAGTGCGCCGGCGCCAATAAGCGGCAACAACTTCTTCTTCTTGCCCTCGCCCTCGTCGTATACCTCGGCGTATTTATCGGCTTTGGGCTTAGGCGGCTGATAAACCGGCTCAGCCTCCACATGGACCGCCGCGGGCACATGGACCGCCGCGGGCGGGCGCGGAACGGAGACCGGCGCCCGCTCCACCACGGGCGGCACCGCAACTCGCGCGGTCGCGGGTTTCGCAGGCTGTACCGGGGGAGCATCCCCCCCATCCCATTCACCGAAATCCGCGGGAAGCGTCGTAGGAGCATTCAATTCTTCTATTTCTTCTGGAGGTACCATTGGCCGTCCTCTCCCTTCACATAAGTTGCGCCTTTGTAAGTGCGCGTTTCAAGTTTGCCCTGTTGGTTGGGGGCATTGCCGTTGTGTTGCGCCCCCTGCGTTGCATCGCCAAGCTCTGCGAGGCCCGCTGCCACTTCGGCCGTTGCCGGAATAAGCATAGCGATGTTAGCCAACGCTTCCACGACCAGCGATACCGCGGCTTGTGCCGTGGTGTAGTTATCAATGTCCGTGGGGGTGAAAGTCACTGATAGTGTCTGCGCCCCCGCGGCAATCACGTTGCCCGCTGCTGGAGTATAGACGAAGGTGCCGGGAATCAATGCCGTGGCATTCAGCTGAGCAGCGCCAAGCGGTGTCCCATAGGTAAGGGGGAAAGGGGTCGGCCAGGTGATGATGGGCGTTGCCTTGGTCACCGTGAGCTGCACGCTGGCTTGCGCCTGAGCGTCGTCCGCGCTGTCTCTCGGATTAAATGTTACCGAGAGCGTATGCCTGCCCGCCGCCAGCATCTCGCCCGCCGCGGGAGTGTAGTCGAAGGTGCCCGCGGCCGATGCCGTGGCATTCAACTGAGTGGAGCTGAGCACGGTGCCATAGGAGATAGGGGCGGGCGCCGGCCAGGTAATGACCGGCATTGTCTTGGTGACAGTGAGCTGTACCGAGGCCTGCACCTCGGGAAAATTGACGTCTGCCGGCGTAAAGGTGACCGAGAGCGTATGTGTTCCCTTGGGCAGTATCTCGCCCGCCGCGGGCGTGTATGCAAAGGTTCCTGGGACCGATGCCGTGGCATTGAGCTGCGCGTCGCTGAGCGCGGTGCCGCGCGAAATGGCCGCCGGCGCCGGCCATGTAATCGTGGTTGGCTTGGCTTTGGCAACTGTAAGCTGCACCGTGGCCTGCACCGCGGCATAGTCCGCGGTGTCGGTCGGATTAAAGATAGCCGAGAGCGTATGCTTTCCCGCCGTCAGCATCTCGCCCGCGCCTGGGTTGTAAACGAATTTTCCCGGAACAGAGGCCGTGGCATTGAGCTGCGCGGCGCTCAGCGCGACGCCGTAATCAATCGCTGCCGGCACCGGCCAAGTGACGGACGGCGTCGCCTTGGTGACAGTGAGCGACACGGCTGCCTGCGCCGAGTTGTAGTTCGCCCCGTCCGCCGGAGTGAAGATTACCGAAGGCGTATGCGTCCCCGCCGTGAGCACGGCGCCGGCCGCGGGAATGTATACAAATTTTCCCGGAGCCGATGCCGTGGCATTGAGTTCCGTGCTGCCCAGCGCGGTGCCGTAAGCAATCGATGCCGGCGTCGGCCACGTAATAACCGGCGTCACTTTGGTGACCAGCAGCGCCACCTCGATTTGCGCCGTGGTGTAATCCGCGGCATCCTCCGGATTGAAGGTCGCCGATAACGTATGCATTCCCGCCGGCAACACC
>CAWDQS010000018.1:0-18867 GCA_963804295.1 uncultured Acidobacteriaceae bacterium | reverse complement strand
TTTCCTGGAAGTTGTTTCATAACCAAAACCGACCGTCTTTGAGCTTTCCCTCAGGGGCTAAAGCCCACGCTTTTTATGATCCATCAGCGGCACGGCTAAAGCCGTGCCCTGACACTTCTTGCTCCACATGTTGCATTTTTCCGCAAGCTGTATAGCCATGCCTTTCAAATCAGGTTATGAAACATCCTCTAGTCTCTGGGCCTTATTTTCTATTTCCTGTTCTCAATTCCCCGTTCTCTCAATTCCCGAAGATCTTCGATCAACTGCTCCACCTGCTGCTGCTTGCGGCTGCTCATATCCAGGAAGCGGATGCCGATATTGCGCCGTTCGTGGTCGTGGATGGCCTGGATGACGCCTGCGAGCCTAAAGGATAGCCCTTTAACTCGAAACTCGGTCTCCACCCGCGTGTAGATGCCCACCGGAAAACGTTCGTCGGCGCGGATGCGGCAGCCGCCCAGGCTCAGGTCGAGAATGCGCCCTGGCAGCCGCGAGGCGATATTGATGAGATGAATCACCGCCGAGTTATCGACCTGTTCCCGCGACACCTCCCGCCGGTCGCGCTTGTTGGGCTTTGCCTGCGATACCGGCATAGCCTCTGGAATGGGATGAGTTCGCAACCCAATTGCCAGCACCGGCATCTGAACTGGAGCTTGCCGCTGCGCCTTTTCTTCGACCCACTGTGCAACCGAAAATGCAGCGGCCACCTGCGCGGCAGCTTGTTCCTCCGCCGCCTGCTTCTCGGCAGCCAGCCGCGCGGCCTTGGCGGCATTCTCGGCCTCGACTTCAACAAGCGCCTCAACCAACTCCTCCCTGCGCCTCAAGGGCACATCTACAAACCGGATGCCGACCAGATTCCGGCCGTTGGTCCATTGAGTCATGCCACTGAAGCGGAAGGCCAGCCCTCGCGTCCGAAAGGTGACCTCAACATGCACCATCGTGCCGGCTGTATACCGTTCCTTGGTGCGCAGGCAACATCCGTTCAGGCTGAGATCGACAACGCGGCAGGAGACAGTGGAACCATGATTGATCAGCAGTAGGCTGGCCTCCTCGTCCATGCCAATGCGGGGAGTAGTCCGGCGGTTTCGTCCTTCGCTCTCCTGCTCAGCCGTCTTTTCTTCCGGCTCCATGGCTATCACCACCCGCATCCCGGATCAATTTGTGCCCATAAATCCCACAAGTAGGTGTATGTGCAACTATACTGTCCCTGCTTGTTACAGGCGTTGCTGCACAGCTTCACGGCCCTTCAAGCGGTCATAAAGATAAAGGTCGCTGGTCGTCCCCAGCGACGTGTTGTACAGATCGATGTCGCCGGTTAATTGCATTAATTCTTCGCTGAACCGGTGTATCGCGTGCAGCTGGCTGGCTGTGGCAGGAAGCTCAAATTGGGGCGTTTGAATGAACTTCTGATGGCCGCGGTCCAGCAGACGACCCACCAGGCCCCCAACCAGCACTCCCGGATGCACGGCATAGGCCACCGGCGCAGCCTTGTCCGCGGCAGCCACCAAAACCGCCCCGGCCCCGTACTTGGTCACCAGCACACCTCCTGCGACTTCCGCCCATGGCGACACATCAAAGGAATGCGCGCGCAGGAGTTCCAATGTCTGATCAAAGTTCGGTAAATGGGCTTTTCGGCTCACGATGACCTTCCAGTCTGCGAGGATATTAAGGCTGTTATCGGCAAATCCTCTAGAATCTGCAATCTCGCATTCCCAATCTCGCACACCAGGAGCAGTGACCGCAATTCCCATCAAGGGCGAGAATTCCCGGAAAGAAAAAGCCGCATCTTAGAATAGGATGACGATGACTATGACCAGCCCCAGCACACTGCCCGGTCTGCGGCTCCAACCGCACCGTGCCCCAGCTCAACGACTACCAGCATATCTGCGGTATCGTGTCTGAACCCCTGGAGGAGAAAAACGTGAAGAACGGAATCCCGCAGCTCACCGTGAAGGAACTGAAGCGGCGCATCGACGCCGGCGAAGACGTCTACATCCTCGACGTGCGCGAGCCATCCGAGTACCGGATCGCGCAGATCGGCGGCAAGCTGATCCCTCTGGCGGATGTCCCCAATCGCCTCGCCGAGATTCCGCGCGACCGTGAGGTGATCGTGCAATGCCATCACGGCGTCCGCTCGCAGCGAGTGGCCGAACAGCTCCTGCAGGCGGGCTTCCCGCGCGTCGTAAACCTGGCCGGCGGCATCGACGCCTGGAGCGAAGAAATCGATCCAAGAGTGCAGAAGTACTGAGGGAGACCATGTTCCACGAGATACCCGAGGCAATATTTGCTCGAATGCGCGAGTTGGAGCGGATCGACGCCGGTGAACGTATCGATGGCACACCGCGCATGAAGCGGCTTCGCCAGATTCCGCCCGAAGTGGGCAGATTCATCGCCCTCCTGGCGGCAGCGGCGCCGGCTGGCCGTTGCCTCGAAGTTGGAACCAGCGCGGGATACTCCACGCTCTGGCTGGCTCTAGCCTGCCGGTCTACAGGCAGAAAGATTACGACCTTTGAGATCTTGCCTGAAAAGGCCGCCTTGGCGCGGGAAACCTTCGACGCGGCTGGTGTCTGGGATGTTGTCGAATTGGTTCATGGCGATGCTTTGGATTACCTGCCCGAATTGAACGGCATCGCCTTCTGTTTTCTGGACGCCGAGAAGGAAATCTACGGCCTTTGTTATGAGGCTCTGATACCGCGTATGGTTCCGGGAGGTATTCTTGTCGCTGACAACGCCATCAATCACCAGGAGACCTTGCAACCGATGCTCGACCGCGCTCTCACGGACGAAAGAGTCGACGCTCTGATCGTCCCTATCGGAAAAGGCGAGCTGGTTTGCAGGAAAAGGTGAAAGACGCAACAGCTCAGACCGCACCGCCGTAAAGCCGCCTGATTAAGGGTCTATGGGAGAGAATACCCGCAAAATCATGGCGTTTTATTGGCAGAATATCAGCACGCCATCGGCCGTTCCGCCTTCGAGTACTTGAGCGCCTTGTTCTCAGAACCCTGAGAAGTGGCCCATTGCAGATGGCGCTACACGCCGTAGGCAGTTGGCCCCACCGCAGGGGTTTTGCCGTTCTCTTCCATCTTGCCAAAGATCATCTTGCCGCTGGCGGTTTGCAGCACGCTGGTTACGGAGATCTCGACCGATTTGCCAATCAGCTTGCGCGCATGATCCACCACCACCATGGTGCCGTCGTCCAGGTAGCCCACGCCCTGGTTGAACTCCTTGCCCTCTTTCAGAATGAGCACCGTCATCTTCTCGCCAGGCAGAACCACCGGGCGGAGCGCGTTGGCCAGGTCGTTGATGTTCAGCACCTCAACGTGGTGCAAATGAGCCACCTTGTTGAGGTTGAAGTCGTTGGTTACGACCTTGGCCTGCCACTTCTTGGCCAGCTCCAAAAGCTTTAGATCAACCTCGCGGATGGCGGGAAAGTCGTCGGAGACGATCTGCACCTGGATGGCGGTATTGGACTGCATACGTTGCAGCATATCCAGGCCGCGGCGGCCACGTTGCCGCTTGGAGCCATCGGTGGAGTCGGCCACCGTTTGCAGCTCGCGCAGCACGAACTCCGGAATCACCATCACGCCGTCGATGAAGCCGGCCTCGGCGATGTCGGCGATGCGGCCGTCGATGATCACGCTGGTGTCCAGCACCTTGGCAGTGCGCCGCGTGGGCCGGTCGCCCGTGAAGACCGTGCCCAGCGCCGCCGGGTTCAACAGGTCGCCCTTGCTGGCGCCCACTAGCAGCCCCACGTAGGTCATCAGCAGCAGGTCGAAGATCTGGATTACGGACGATATGGGCCCAGGCGTCAGGGCGCCGCGCAGCACCATGCAAAACAGCGCCGCGCCCAGTATGCCCAAAATGCTGCCAGCCACGGCGCCAATCAGTCGTTTCAGGCTCAGCGCCCGCACCCGCATCTCGAAGACAATGAACGCGCCGGCAACACCGGCGCCCACTGCCGCACTCACCCATCCAGTCATGCCGAATGGTTGAAGGAAATAACAGACCCCGGCAAGAAGGGCCACAAAAAGAAGACGAATCACAATCAGATCCATAAAAGGCCAACCTCCCGCTGGCAGG
Source organism: uncultured Acidobacteriaceae bacterium (assembly GCA_963804295.1). Classification (GTDB taxonomy): domain Bacteria; phylum Acidobacteriota; class Terriglobia; order Terriglobales; family Acidobacteriaceae; genus Telmatobacter. Next base: position 14,790 of record CAWDQS010000018.1, on the reverse strand, counting down.
GAGAGATAAAAACGCCAGACATAGTACCGATGGGGAGTATCCCACCCACTCGCGCAGACGTCAAGTAGGAAGTCAGCCGTCAGCGGTCAGCAATTAGCCATAGACAACTGATGGCTGAAAGTTGACAGCTGTTTTTACGACGCTACCGCCAGTTCCACCTCTGGAACCAGGCGTTGCGAGCCCTTGCGGGGGCCGCGCTTGCGGGCGCTCATCACCTTGATGCGCCCCAACAGCTCATGGGAAGAACAGTTCTTCTTGGCCAGCAGGGCATCGGCGGCGTGCATCTCGCCCGCCATCCTCTGCGGCTCGCCCAGCAGAATCATGGGCACATGGGCCGCGATCTGCTTCAGCCGCTCCACCAACTGGCAACCATTCATCTGCGGCATAGAGTAGTCGGCCAGCACCAGGTCCACGGCGGTTTCTGAAAAGATGCCGATGGCTTCGCGGCCGTTGGTGGCTGCAACCACCCGGTAGCCGTTGGTAGCCAGCATGAACTTGAGCACGGAAAGCTCCTGTTCGTTGTCGTCGACGCAGAGAATTACTTTCTTGGGTCGCATGATTTGGGGATGAACTCCTTGGAGCATAATTTTTGGTCCCGCTTGGCAACACTCCACCAATGCCCGCTCTGACGGCAGGCTGGCGCAATGCGCTTAGGACCCGGATACCGGGGGCCAACTGACCGTTTCCTGGTAGATCTTGCGGATCGGATTGCCTTGCATGCCGCACGCTCTGCCCTGGCGGGCACGGCGAGCCTGCACTGCGGCAACCTGCCATTCGATGCACAGGCGGCTGTATTCGCTCACGGTCAATTTGTAAATGAAGCCTTGTGGCAAAACCGGCAACGGCGCCGATCAAATTTCTGCAATGAAGGCCAAGAGTACGTGGAATCGGTTCTGATGGAAAGAGGGAAAACGAGGCGAAACTCCAACATATAATCCGAAGGTAACCGGTGGAAAAAAGCTAGATTTATGACACGCTGTCACTTGCGGCGATTTTCATCTGTTGAAAGCATGTGCAAACCGGCAGGAAAAACCGTCCAGTTGCCCCATGAGAGGTGCTGCCCTCGACATTCCTATCCATGCCCCACATGGATTCCAACGCGGAAAATACAAGGATTAGGGAATAGGGAATAGGAGTCCGAGACCCGAGCAAGTATTACGCACAGCCTGAAGAATCATCGGCTGCCAACCCGGACCTGCACATCCCATCACCTAGAACCGGTCAGTGAGAAGGAATCCGCCCTTCTAACTCAGTTTCGGCCCTCTATTCCCTATTCCCTAATCCCTGTATTTTCAAAGCGCGATCAGTGGTCGGGGCAGGCGGGTCTTGGCGCGATCCAGGAACAGCCTCATGCGCAGTGCTTCACCCCGTTGCAAGGCCACCAGCCGCATATGCCTGCGGATGTGGTCCCCATCCACCAGCAGGGAGACCTGCGCCTCGTCGAACACAGCATCTTTTTCCAACCGCTCAATCCGCTCTTCGACGGTGCGGCGAAACCGTGGACTGATCTCGTAACCTTCGCTGGCAACGCAATTAGTCTTCATGGCAGGCTCCTGGGAAAAAACTTCTTGCCCCCGGAAAAAATTTCCGGATAGGCTAAAGTTTTTTCAATCTGTGCCGATGTTAATGAGTAACAATGTGTTGCGCCAGATTACCGTCAAGCTGAAAAAGGTAATAAACTGCCCTAAAATAGGACAGATTAAGCGGTTCTCAAGCCATTTTTCCACAACTAAAGTACTTTTCCACCCCTGAAACCTGCCAGTAGCCACCCTAGTATTGCGGCCCAGGGGCGAAATAACCCTTGCGAAGCTGCACTTTCATGCCATCGCCGCGGCACTCGACGGAGAGCTTGCGAAAGGAGCCGTCCGTTTTGGTGTTGCGCGGCGTATAGGAAGCTGCGTACTGGGTGCGCAACTCGTCTTCGATCTGGTGGAAGGCCGCCTCCAGTTTCTTGCCGTTGTTGCCCACGTCGATCAGCCGGCCGCCGGTTTCTTCGGTCATCTTTTTCATGGCCGAGAAGCCGCTGTAGCCGAGTTCCCGATAAAAGTCGCGGTCGGCGATCAGGATCGCGTAAACCATGACGTTGGACCTCTGTGCGGCGGCTATCGCCTCGTTGATCTTGGTCCGGCTGCCCCGATCCACGCCGTCGGTCAACAGAATCATCGCCTTGCGCCCTGATTCCTGGTTCATCAACTGCGTTGCGCCCAGGTAGACCGCGTCATAGAGCAGGGTTCCCCTGAGCCTCCCGATAGTGGGAACGGTTCCTCCGCCGGCTCCTGGAGTGCCCACCGAGCCGTTGCCTCCTGCGGTGTTGATCTCCGCCTTGCGCATGGCCCGCGCCAGCATCCGCTGTGCTCCGGTCAAGTCCTGCAGCAGATCCACATTCACGTCGAAGGAGAGCAAAAATGCCTCATCTTTAGGCTTGAGCACTCGCTCCAAAAACTGGCTGCCCGCATCCTGCTCCAAGGGCAGCACGCGGGCCTGGCTGCCGGAGGTGTCCAGCAGAATGCCCAGGGTCAGCGGCTGGTTGGTTTCAGCCACAAAGTTCTTGATCGTCTGCGGCACATTGTCTTCCGAAACCGTGCAATCGTCCCTGGTCAAGCGGGGAACCAGGTTGCCGGCCAGGTCCTTTACAGTGAAGATCACATCCACCAAGTTTACGTTCAGCTTGAGGGTGGTCACCGGCTGGTCCTCCGGCGCCGGAGCGGGGGCAGAGCTGACCGGGGGCGTGTCCGGCGAGGGCGCAAGCTGGGCCCCGGCCGGAACCAGCGCCGACAGGCCAAGCAGCAAAACGGTAAATTCCCATCGAGGTAACATTCTGGTCCTTTCGACGAAATCGGGACTCTCAGGAAAGCATACCGGAAGAGTTTCCCGCCGGATGCAACCAGCGCGGCTCTGGCGCGTCTGATACTCTGACGATTGCAGCACTAGGTCAGGATCAGGGGTCAATTGCCGTAAACCCGAAGTTGGTTTCCACTGACAACTGAACACTGACAACTGAACACCGGAGAGTACTTGTGAAGCTAGGTTTAACGGCATTCGCGCTGACCGCGTTCCTGAGTTCGAGCCTGAGTTTGGCGGCCCTGGCCCAACAGCAACAACCCCCCGTGCCCGACGCCCCGACGCCTCAGGCGCCGAAGCCACTGGCGTCGGACGTGAACGGCCCGATTATCCCCGGCGAGGGCGCTGGAGATACCCCGATCGGTCCCACTTCGTCCTCCAACCCTACGCCCCAGCAACCGGCAGCAAGCAGCCAGACGCCGTCCAGTCGGGCCGTTACTGACCAGGGCAAGGACCTAGTCCAAACCACGCCGCCCGAGTTGCCCGCCGCTGGCGAAGGCGTTGAAAAGGTGACCCACCTTGGAACCATCAACGTAAATTTCGTGGAAGTTCCGGTCACCGTGAAGGACTCGAAGGGGAAGCTAGTTGCCGGACTCACCTATCGTGACTTCAAGATCTACGAGAACGACACCCGTGAGCCATTGGCTTTTTTCACCACGGATTCGTTCCCGCTGTCGATCGCGTTTGTGATCGACCAGAGCCTGACCTCCGATACGATGGCCAAGGTGAACAACTCCCTGGGCGCCATCCAGGGCGCTCTCACGCCTTATGACGAGGTGGCTATCTTTACCTACAACAATGGCGCGCAGGACCAATCCCATGGCTTCACCGGCGCGCAGAGTGCGCGGGTTCCCTTTGTGCTCTCCATGACCAAGACTGCCGGCGAGGAGATGCTGGCGCCGGTTACCGACGGCCCGCTGGCCGGCTGCAATATCCGCCAGAACGGCAACTGCGTCGATCCCAACATCCAGCCTGGGCGTTCGGCCGGCGGCAGCACCTTCATGTCCATCCCCAAGGAGATTCACACCCTCAACGACGCCATCCTGGCCGCGGCCAAGGAGCTGTCTACCCGCCCCAAGGGACGCCGCCGCATCATCTACGTCATCAGTGACGGCAAGGAGTCCGGCAGCAAGGCCAAATACCCCGAGGTGCTGAAGTACCTAGAGACCAACAAAACGGCTGTCTACGGCACACTGGTCGGTGACTCGGCCCACTGGGGCGAGGGCTACTTGAGCCGCTTTCACGTGCCCGGCATGATGACGGATAACATCCTGATCAAATACGCCCACGCGACCGGCGGGGTGCTGGACTCCGAAAAAGGAGTGAATGGCATCGAGAAGAGCTACGCCGATATCGCCGAGGAGGCGCGCACCCAGTACACGCTGGGCTACTACAGCCACCAGCCGATCATCGACACCAGGTTCCGCAAGATCGATGTGCGCGTCGAGCGGCCCGGCATGGAGGTTATCGCCAAGACCGGCTACTACACCTCGGGGCAGGATGCGCATTAGGATCCCGGTATAGAGGCACATAAAATGAGCCGCCGCGGCCCTGTGGCTCGGCGGCTCATTTCTTTGCGATTCAACTCACGGAATCATCCACGATAGCGCTGGATGTAATCGGGCGCCGCAATCCCCTCGGCCAGCCGCGCATCCGGCTGCGGCACACCAGCCTTCATCGACAGAGGCAGAACCCCGGCCCAGACCGGCAGGGCATAGTCCTGCTCATCGTCCACGGGCGGGCCGACGCGAGTCTTTGCCGAAGCTTCCTCGATGGTCAGTTCCAGCACGGTGGTCGCCTTCAGCTCCAGGCTGTTGGGAGTACGAACCTGGTCCCACCGCCCGGCGATCAGATGCTCGGATATCACCCGCAGAGCCTCGGTCTTAAGAGCCGGATCGTCGATGGCGCGGGCGGATCCAAAGAGCACCGCTGAGCGATAGTTCATGGAGTGGTGGAAGGCGGAGCGGGCCAACACCAGCCCGTCGACCAGCGTGACGGTCACGCAGACCGGAACGCCTGTCTCCAGCGTGCGCATCATGCGGCTGGCCGCCGATCCATGCAGGTAGAGCTTGTCTCCGGCACGGCCGAAAAGCGTAGGAATGACAAACGGCTGGCCATCGACGGCAAAACCGACGTGGACAAGAAAAGCCGCGTCCAGAATTGCGTATACCGCCTCGGTCTCGATCGAACCGCGGGCAGGCAGACGGCGAAGTGTACTCCGTTCGGTCATCTTGACTCTCCTGTGCAGAGAGAGCGGCCGACAGACGCCGTGCTCTGCGAAGCTGCCGCCGGAATAAGGATCTCCCGCGTCCCAGTACGTGAAGCCGGTGGTTTATGGGGAAGTACTAAGCGCTGATCCGGAATGCATCAACTGCCGAGATAAGCCGGAAGACACAGCGACCGGCGCTCACTTTCATTCATGAACTCTTCTGACATGTGCGGCAAACATAGTCCGCCACTTTAAATCCGAGCGGGTTTTCAAATCGATTCCCGCAGCGGCTGCAGGAGACATATTCCATATTTTCTTTTCCTGATGCGGAATCGGATTGCATTGAGGCCACAGGCGGCACGGCGGCAGCGGTCTGTTGCACCGAAGGCGCTGCCGGGGATGGGTCGGAGACGCCCTTGAGGCCTTCTCTGAAGCCCTTCAATCCCTCGCCCAATCCCTTGCCCAGTTCCGGCAGCTTCTTGCCGCCAAAAAGCACGAGCAAAATGATTGCAATGATAATCAAATGCGTTGGTTCAGTCAGGAAACCCATTACCCTATCCTCCGCGCGCGGCTCACTCTCAAAGGATATTGTCGCACATCAGTGGACAGTGGTCAGTATTCAGTGGTCAGTAAAAAGCCAGAGGACTGTTCGCTGATCACTGTCAATTCACCTGCGCCGGCTTGCCCAGCCGCTCAGTCACCATGGCGTAGAAGGCGCGCAGGTCTTCCTCATCGCCCACGGTCAGCCGGCGATAGACCTTCATCAGCGGAAAGAGCCTGGAGGAGCGCACTTCGATGGCCGGAACTGACACCGCGCCGCCGGGATACTGGGTCATCTCCCATGCGCCGGCATAGCGGCGGCGCAGCACCTCGCCCAGGTAACTGCCCCACAGCCGCACCTCGAAGTCCAGGTCCAGTTCCGGGCTCTCGCCCACCATGACCAGAATCTCGTCCAGCGCGTCTATCGACTCCGAGGTAAAGTCCAGCTTCTGCTGAAACTCGCTCCTGGCTAGCTCCGCCGCCGCCCGCGCATAGCCCTCCATCATCGTTCCCAGGTCGGGGAATTGCGACGACTCCAGCCGTAGGCGCAGATCAGTAGAGTTTCTCATCCAGTCAGAAAAGTATAATCCCCCGCGCCAAAGTGGGAGCAGGTTTTGCGGAGCCGTAGCATAAAAAGGCCGCTGCGACCCTGTTTTGTGGCTCACGGCGCGGGATTATGGCAAACTGAGATCAGTTGTGGGGGGCTCAATGAAGACATTGCAACTTTTCGTTTTCGCTTCCGTGCTGGCACTCGGCAATGGCCAGGCCCGCTCCGCGGGCCGCGACATTTATCCCGACCCGGCACAGGCCAAGGCTGATATAGCCGCCGCGCTGAAGACTGCTGCCGCGACCCACAAGCGTATCCTGCTGGACTTTGGCGGCAACTGGTGCGGCGATTGCCAGGTGCTGGACATTTACTTCCACGACCCGGCCAACCAGCGCATTCTGGAGGCAAAATTCATACTGGTTCATGTGAACATCGGGCACATGGACGCCAACCTGGACATCGCCCAACGGTACGAGGTTCCTCTGCATAGAGGCGTGCCCGCACTGGCCGTTCTCAGCGAGCACGGGAAACTGCTATACAGCCAGAAAGGCGGGGAGTTTGAAGCCATGAGTCGCATGGAATCCGCGGAAGTCACCAGATTCCTGGTTCAATGGGAGCCTGTGCGGCCCTGCTCGGCGGTGATGGTGAACTGCTAACGCCGACCGTCCCGAGGCTGCTGCTGGGTCCTGCTCCTCAGCTCGGCAGCGTCATCTGCTTGGTGTTCTGGTAGGTGTAGACAATGCGATGGGCTACGGTAATGGTTGAAAGGACGGCCAGAACCCATAGGACCGGGGCCATTGCGCCGCACCAGTTGAACAGGGCGCCGATGATGATGAGCACGATGCGCTCCGGGCGCTCCATGAAGCCTACCTTGCACTGTGGGATGAGATTCTCGGCACGGGCGCGCGTGTAGCTGACCATCAACGAGGTGACCATGACAAAGGCCACCAGCACCACGTAACGGAAGCGGTTGATGCGGCCATAATAGACCAGCAAGCCGAAGAACAACACCACGTCTGAGTAGCGGTCGATGACCGAATCGAAGAACGATCCGAAGACGGTGACTTTATTGATGCGCCGCGCCACGCGGCCGTCCACCATGTCGAAGAGGCCGGCGCAGAAGATCACCACGCCCGCATAGAAGAACATCCAGTCGGCATTGGCTGCGTTGGCGTGGCCGAAGAGGAACGCGGCCACGATGTTGATGACCAGGCCGATGAAGGTGAGCACGTTGGGCGAGATGCGGGTCAGCGACAGGCCGTGCACGATCTTGTCGAGCAGCCATCCGCAGGCGCGGCCAAAAGCGCTGGTCCAGGTCATTTCACTTTATCCTTGCTGCCGTTCTCGGCGGCGCCGTCCTGGCTTTCTCTCTGGGCGGCTTCATCATGAATGGTGGTCAGTTTCAGTATTTCCAACTCGCGCTTGCCGTTGGGCGTAACGATGGTGGCCACGTCGCCTACCTTTTTACCCACCAGGCCGCGGCCAATGGGCGAGGTAGTCGAGATCAGCCCCTTGGAAACATCGGACTCCTCGCTGGTTACCAGGCGATAGACGATCTCCTCGTTCTTGGTGGAATCGAAGACCACCACCGTGGAGCCGAAGCCGACCTTGTCCTTGGGAATGTTGGAGAGGTTGACTAGAGAGAGTTCGGCCATGCGCCGGTTCAGTTGGGCAAGGCGCGCGTCCACAAAATGCTGGCGCTGCTTGGCCATGTGATACTCGGCGTTTTCCGAGAGATCTCCCATGGCCACAGCCTTTTTGATCTCGGCGGGAAGCTCGTGGTTGAGTTCGTGCTCAAGAAGCGCGATCTCGGCAAGAATCTGCTTTTTTATGTGTTCGGGCATCCGGGGTCCGTGGCGGCGAGCGGGGTTTGCGCCTTCCGCGAGAGATAGAAGAACTTAACAATTTATTATACGCGGGGGCTAGATACCGCTTCCAGCCTTGGCGTCCATGAACGATTGCAGGATGAGCGTGGCGGCTACCTGGTCCACTATGCTGCGATGCTGCTGGCGGGCGTGGCCGGCTTGGTAGAGAATCTGGTGGGCCTCGCGGGTGGTCAGCCGCTCGTCCCAGAGGTGAATGGGCAGGCCGGACAGAGCGCCCAATTCGGCGGCAAAGGCCTGTGTTTTGTCGGCTTGCGGGCTAACGTCGCCGGAAAGATGCACGGGGTTGCCGACCACGATGCCTACGACGCCAAAGCGGCGGCAGAGGCGGGCCAGCGAACGGAGGTCGTCGCGGCGATTGTGCTTGCGCTCCAGCGTCAGAACCGGCTGCGCCGTCAGGCCCAGCTCGTCCGAGACGGCTACACCGATGCGGCGGTTGCCGATGTCGAGACCGAGATAGCGAACAGCTTCCAGCTTTTTGCTCCTAGCTTCTAGCTTCTTGCTTCTAGCTTAACGGTGGTATCCCACCCAGGAATCATAGAACGTGAAAAAGGATGGGATACCCCCACCCGTATTTTGGGCGCAAAATCCTTGTTTTCTTGGGCTTACAGACAGGGTTGCGCTGCAAAATATTGACAACAAAGGAGTTCCCTGCAAAATCCTCCAGGATAAGGAGTTACGGGCCGTTTTCGCCACTGTCGGCAGTTTCCGACTGGAAGACAGCGCGAAGTGGACGTGCCGGGACGACGTTTGCTGGAAGACTTCTGAGAATCATTGTGCACGAAAGGAGGAAATAATCTGCAATCACCCGCGGTGGGGCCAAACGCTCGCTACTCGCTCGAATGTGGTTCGTGTCTTCCCGGTCCCGGTGCAGTACTGTGTCCGGCTCACCTGAACGGCGAATGAAGAACGTGAAGTCGGCTTTGCTACTGGAATCCTGGATTTTGACGGTTTCGGTCAGATCACCGGCCACTCTGCAGTTACTCACTCGTCAACAGTCGCGTAACAGGAAACCGCCGGCGCACGCGACGTGCATTGCTGGGCGAGCACACTGCTCTCTCGACCCCCCAACCGGTACACTAGACTCAGGACCCTTCCCGCCTGGACTTGCCCCTTGCAGCCGTTAGCCGACAATCTGAATCCCGAACAGCGCGCAGCAGTCGAGGCCTCTGAAGGCCCGCTGCTGATTCTCGCCGGGGCCGGCTCGGGCAAGACCCGCGTCATCACCAGCCGCATCGCCTGGCTTATCCAAGAGAAGGGCGTCGCTCCGGATTCCATTCTGGCCGTCACCTTCACCAACAAAGCAGCCAGCGAGATGGGCGAGCGCGTCGACCGGCTGCTGGGCCACACGTCGCTAGCTAAGCCCTTGTTGTGCACCTTCCACTCCTTCTGCGTCCGCATCTTGCGCCGTGACATTGAAGCACTGAAGGTGGGCGGCGAGGGACTCACCCGCTCCTTTGCCATCTACGACGAGAACGACCAGCAGGCCATCGTCAAGCAGATCATGAAGCGCATGGGCCTGGACAGCAAGCAACTCACCCCGCGCACGGTTATGGGCCGCATCAGTTGGGCCAAGAGCCACATGATTGATCCCCAGGAGTATTACCTCTATTCCAAAGACCCCAACGGCGAGCGCATCGCCCACATTTTCCAGAGCTACCAGGCCGAGCTGCGCAAGTGCAACGCCCTGGACTTCGACGACCTGCTGCTGGAAGCCGTTCGCCTGCTTAAAGTTTCCTCGGAGGCCAGAGAGCGCTACCAACGCCGCTACAGATATTTGTTGGTCGACGAGTACCAGGACACCAACCGCCCACAATACGAGTTGATGAAGCTGCTGGCCGGCGAGCGAAAGAACGTCTGCGCCGTGGGCGACGAGGACCAGAGCATTTATTCCTGGCGCGGCGCCGACATCCGCAACATTCTGGAGTTTGAAAAGGATTTTCCCAACGCCCGCATCGTCAGGCTGGAGCAGAACTACCGGTCAACGCAGATTATTCTGGAAGCTGCCGGAGCCGTGGTCTCGAACAACCTCCAGCGCAAGGGCAAAAAGCTCTGGACCGACCGCCTGGGCGGCTCGCTGATCGGATACTACGAGGCTCCTGACGGCGAAAACGAGGCTCTCTTTATCGCCGACCGCATTCAGGCATTTCTCCGGCAGGCGAACTCGTCCGAAACACAAGAGCCCGGAAGGGGGCACTGTGCTGTCCTCTACCGCACCAACGCGCAGTCCCGGCTGGTGGAGGAGGCTCTGCGACGCTATAACATCTCCTACACCATGGTTGGCGGATTCAGCTTCTACGAACGCGCCGAAATCAAAGACCTGCTCGCCTATCTGCGCCTCATCCGCAACCCACACGATTCCATGGCCCTACAGAGGGTCATCAACACCCCGGCCCGCGGCATCGGCAAAACCTCCCTCGAAACCCTGGAGCGTCTGGCGCTGGAGACCGGCCAGTCCACCTGGGACGCGCTCTCCGCCGCTATATCTAATCGTCTTATTCCAACCCGCGCGCTGATGGCCATCGAGTCCTTTCGCCAACTGATTCTGGATGCCCAGGCAATGATGGACCCTGATTTTGCCGGCAAACTCTCCGCCGACGTGGCCGCAACAGAATATGCAGATACCGGCTTCGAGTTCGGCGTTTCTACGGAAGACTCAGCCGGCACAGAAGGCAATGGCCTTCCACAGCTCGATGCCACCAGCTTTTCGCCCTTCGCCGCAAAGACACAGGTGGCCCAGGTCTCGAATCTGAGACCTGGGAAATCAACCCCACCCAACCCCGATTTTGAATCGGACCCGAAAGAAGTCGCCGCAGACGAAAAAGGGCACGGGATCGCCTTTCGCAAGCCTGGCGACGCGGCCACCCTGCCGGAGTTGATCAAGTTTCTCCTCGACCGCACCGGCTACATCAAAGCGCTGGAAACCGAAGGCTCGCCGGAGGCTTTCAGCCGCATTGAAAACCTGAAGGAGCTGGCCAACGCCGCGCACGACGCCGAAGCCCGCGGCGAGACCCTGGCTGATTTTCTCGACCACGCCGCTTTGGCCTCCGACACCGACCAATTCGATCCGGAGGCTCGCGTCACGCTTATGACCTTGCACGCCGCCAAGGGCCTGGAGTTTCCGCTAGTATTTCTCGCTGGCCTGGAAGAGGGCCTCTTTCCCCACTCGCGCACCCTCAACAACCCCGACGAGTTGGAAGAAGAGCGCCGTCTCTGCTATGTCGGCATGACCCGCGCCATGAACACGCTGGTCCTCACCCGCGCGCACTACAGGAGACGGTACGGCAACGACGCACCGGAACAGAGCATCCCCTCCCGCTTCCTTGAGGAAGTTCCCAGCCAGTTGATTGAGAATCTTGGCAGCCGCACCCCTGCCCAATCAGCCTGGTCCACTCCCGGCTACCCCAAAAGCTATAGCCACCGCCCCGGCGCAGCCAGCGACTTTGCCGACCGGCATTACAATTACGAAGACGAAAATCAGGATGCCCCGCGCTCAACTGCCAGGAGCTACCCGTCGGGCGGGAATAAGGGAAGCGGAAATCACTCTTCCGGCAAGCCCTTTGTGGCCTCCTGGATGACTCCCAAGGCTTCTTCCACGAGTCACGAATCCAGTCCAAAAGGTGAAGGCCCTCAGGGCCACTCCATCGACAACATCGCACGTTTCTTCGGCGGAAAAGACGGAGCCATCAAGCCTGGCTCTCTGCACCGTCCGGCCATGGACCTGCCCGCCACCAGCGGTGCAGTCAATCTGAAAAAAGGTCAGCGCGTCCGCCACGCGAAATACGGCGAAGGCACCATCCTGTTGCGTGAAGGCGACGGCGAGGGTGCCAAGCTCACCATCCTCTTCAATAACCATGGCGTGAAGAAGCTGATGGAACAATTCGCCAATTTGAAGAAGATGTAGTCCTTATTCGCCGTTGAATCCCCCTCCCCTTCGCCAACACGCTCCCCCTTGCGCTACCATAAAGTGAAGATCGGATACGCGTATGTTCGTTGTTGTATGGCAGTTCGAGATTTCCGAGGAGAAGATTGCCGCCTTCGAGGCTGCCTATTCTCCCCAGGGCGCATGGGCGCAGCTCTTTGGCGCATCGCCCGAGTATCGGGGCACGGAGCTTCTGCGGGATGCCTACATCCCCGGCAATTACCTCACTATCGATCGCTGGGCCAGCGAAGAGGCCTTCCGCGCCTTCCGCAAGGACCACGACCGGGAGTACGAGACCCTGGACCGCGCCTGCGACGATCTGACCAGCCGCGAGATTCGTATCGGCGCCTACACCGTCTGAGCGGCCCTTCACAAGCCCCGGCATGCTGAATTGCTTGCTCCGGCGCGCCCGAAAGCACACTGGAACGCATAAGTCGCCTGGCAGCCAGTCAACTTTCTCCGTTTCTTCGCTATTATTTCCTATCATTACACTGTCCTGCCCTGCTAAAATTCCATCGAAACGCCTTCCCCGCCTTAGATTTTTCTCACCCTTCCTTGAAGGGGAGCAGGCGCGGAGTGCTGAAGGAGCCCCCCATGGCAATCGTCGATGACCGCAGCAAAGCCGTAGAACTTGCCCTTGCACAGATCGAAAAACAGTTTGGGAAAGGGTCGATTGTCCGGCTCGGGTCCAAAGAGGCGCTGGTGCCGATTGCCGTAATCTCCACCGGCTCCATCAGCTTTGACGCCGCGCTGGGCGTGGGCGGCATACCACGCGGCCGCGTCACCGAAATTTTCGGCCCTGAGTCTTCGGGCAAAACCACCATTACCTTGCAGATCATCGCCGAGGCGCAGAAGGCCGGCGGTTTGGCCGCCTTTGTCGATGTCGAGCACGCGCTCGACCCCAGCTACGCCAAGAAGCTGGGCGTGGACATCGACAACCTGCTGGTCTCGCAGCCCGATAGCGGCGAGCAGGCGTTGGAGATCACTGAAACCCTGGTCAGAAGTGGCGCCATCGACGTGCTGGTTGTCGATTCAGTCGCCGCTCTGGTTCCCAAGGCCGAGTTAGACGGCGAGATGGGCGACTCCCACATGGGCCTCCAGGCACGCCTCATGTCCCAGGCGCTGCGCAAGCTCACCGGCACGGTTTCCAAATCCCGCACGGCGCTCATTTTCATCAATCAAATTCGCGAGAAGATCGGCGTCATGTTCGGCAACCCGGAGACCACCACCGGTGGCCGCGCGCTCAAGTTCTACTCCTCGGTTCGCGTGGACATTCGCCGCATCGCCGCCATCAAGGACGGCGATGCCGTCACCGGCAATCGCACCAAGGTAAAGATCGTCAAGAACAAGGTGGCCGCGCCCTTCCGCGAGGCGGAGTTCGACATCATTTATGGCGAGGGCATCAGCCGCGAGGGCGACGTGCTCGACCTGGCCGTGGCCAACAACATCGTTGAGAAATCCGGCGCCTGGTACGCCTACGCCGGCGAGCGCATCGGCCAGGGACGCGAAAACACCCGCACCTTCCTCAAGGAGAACAAGGACGTCTTCGCCAAGATAGACGCCGAGCTGCGCAAGAGACTGGGGATCGGATCCGCCAAGGCGGAAATCCCCGAAGTCCCCGCCAGCGGCCCCGCCGAAGCCAAGGAAGCCGTGAAGCCTCGCAAAGGAGCAGCAACTCCAGCGTCAAGCTGAACGTCCAGGTTTGAAAATCAAAAACTGTGGTACCCAAACTTAGTGGTAGATTGAGATATGGGGCACTTAAAAAGGTTTCCTTGGCGTGGGTTGTCCATGATTCGGCTGTCAAGTACGCTGCAGGCTGGTGGCCTCTTTTAATCAAAACGACCATTGACCTTTTTTATGGGTGCAGATGTGAATTGCAGCAACCTGGCATTGAACACGAGCGAGTTGATACCTTTCCCAGTTGGGAAGGTATCGCCGTCTGTCAAAAAGCGCAATAAGGTTCAGTCACTAGCCGCCCTCTCTTTGTTTTCTGGAGGAGGCGGTCTCGATTTGGGATTTTCTGCCGCAGGTTTTGCCGTCGGATGCTCTAGCGACATCGATACATATTCTTGCAAGACCTTGACCCTCAACAACGGCAAGAGACCGTTCTACCGACACGCGCATTCGATTCCAGCAGACATTAGAAGAATATCCGCTTCTGAATTGCTCGATGAATCCGAATTTAGCAATGACATCGACATTGTTCTGGGCGGACCACCGTGCCAAGCTTTCTCAGTTTTCGGCCAACGCAAGGGGCTAGGCGATCCGAGAGGCAATCTGGTTTGGGAATACCTGCGAATCATTCAGGAAGTGCGACCTAAAGCCTTTGTGTTTGAAAACGTAGCTGGTCTCAAGTCTATTCACGGTGGCAAGCTCTACGGGGAGATCATCGAACAGTTGTCAGCCTGTGGATACACCGTATCGGCGCACAGTTACCAGATGGCAGATTTTGGAATTCCACAGTTCAGAGATAGGGTGTTTTTCATTGGATCAAGAGAAGGCAAGATTATCCCCCAGATGGAACCTACACACGCGAATAACTATAGAGTTGTTCGTGAGGCCCTACGCTTTTTGCCGGAACCTGGGCGGAACAGTTCTATTCCTAATCACGTGGGGCGAATTCACAGTGCTCGCATAGTGTCGCGCTATCGCAGCCTCGAATTCGGCGAGCGTGACCCGAAGACTCGTATCAATAAACTCTCGCCTGAGCGGCCAAGTTTCACCATTATCGTCGGCTCTGACAAGGGCGGGGGCAAGGGGCATGTGCATCCCTTCGTTCCCCGTGAAGTGACTCCACGTGAGTCAGCGAGGATGCAGACATTCCCCGACTGGTGGGAATTCTACGGCA
>CAWDQS010000017.1:0-29611 GCA_963804295.1 uncultured Acidobacteriaceae bacterium | reverse complement strand
CTTGCGGTAAGCAAAAGCTTTCTCAACGGCAGTCAGGCGCAATAACTCGGAGTACCGTTTCAGCGCCATGAAATAACAACCGACCATCCAATAGCTGAGCAACAAAGATGCAGGAGGAATCGTGCTTTGAGAAACCATAAACCAACCAGCGAGTAGACGGAGAGGGTTATTGAGCGCCTCAGTAAGCACATCCACATAAGGTACGTCCTTGCTGCGCAAAGGGGGCACGTTGTAAACGCAACCCATTATCCATAAGACGATTAAAGTCCACATGAGCGCGGTCGAAATGCAGTAGGCTATTACAACGCCTGCGACACCCAGGCAAATCCATTGTATGTAAGCTAGATGGATGTATACCCGCCCGGATGGCACCGGGCGGTTTTTCTTAATTGGGTGTGTTCGGTCGAATGGGGCGTCCAGCACTTCATTGAGCACGTAATTGCTTGAGGCCACCAATCCAGTTGCAAGCAGCCCGAGCAGCGCATAGCCTAGAAGCGACAGATGCACAGGTATGCGATTCAGTGCAAGAGCGGCAATGATGCCTGGCAGAACGAAGACATTTTTGACCCAATGATCGAAGCGACAAATTTCGATATGGCCGCGTATGCCAGGCGTATTCGTTCGCGCCGGCTTTGGATCTGAAGCTGCGGTATTACTCATATCTCAGGCCTCTCCATTGCTGCTCAGTCTCAAACTCTAGTTGTTCGACTCCCGCGCTTCTCCGGCAATCAATTTGTAGGTCATCTGCTTGCGGCCGCGATAAAAGGTGACGCTGACGGTGTCGCCGGCCTGATGTTTTTCCATGACGGCGTTGATCTCTTGGGGATTGGTGACCCGCTGTCCGTCGATGGCCACAATGAGATCGCCGCCCAGCATGATGGGTTGATTGCCTACGTAGGCTTGCTCCGTGCCGCCGCGAAGGCCGGCCTTCTCGGCCGCTCCGCCGGGGCGGACCTTCTCGATCAGTATTCCAGAGTCAACGGCCAGACCCATCTGCTCGGCCAGATCGGGACCAATCGCATAGGACTCGATGCCCAGCTCGGGGCGCTTGACCCTCCCGTAGCGCGTCAGGTCGGCCAGCACCGCCTTGGCCGTGTTGATGGGAATGGCAAAGCCGATGCCGGAGCTTTGTTCGGCGCCGTTACTGGCGATTAAAGTGTTGATGCCGATGACCTCGCCGCGCGAGTTGAGCAGCGGGCCGCCGGAGTTGCCGGGGTTGATGGCCGCGTCGGTCTGGATGGCGTCTTCGATGGGCGCGCCTTCGGCGTTGCGAATCGACCGGATGGAGCTGATGATGCCTCGCGTCATGGTGCCGCTCAGGCCAAAGGGGTTGCCGATGGCGTAGACCTTTTGTCCAACGGACAGATCTCTGGAATCGGCCAGCGTGACCGGTTGCAGGTCGGGCGAGGTGATTTGCAGCAGCGCCAAGTCGTGTGTGCGGTCTGTGCCCACCACCTTGGCGTCGTAGCTGCGCTTGTTGCTCAGTTGTACTTTGATGCCGCGGTTGGCGCCCGCCACGACATGGAAGTTGGTGAGCACGTGGCCGGCTTTGTCGAGGATGAAGCCCGAGCCCTGGCCTTGCTGCGGCACCGTTCCATAAAAGAAGTTGAAGACCAGCGTCGTCGAGGTGATGTTGACCACCGAGGGCAGCACGCGCTTGTAGATGGCGATGTTGTTCTGCTCCTCGGCGTCGTAGGCGGGCGCGGCTTCCGCCTCGGTGAGCTGGAGCGGAGAACCACCGCCGTGAAATAGCGTGAAATTGCTCGGAGAATATCGGGCAATATTTGCGGGAAGATGCGTGGTGAGAAACCAGAACCCACCCACCAACAGAACAACCAAAAGAACCGGACGTAATTTCATAAGCTTGAGAACCTCGAAACAGGGGTCAGAGATCAGGGGTCAGGGAAAAGCCCGCTTCTCTCAATGAATAGGTTGCCACACCCTCGTCGCTGTAATCCTGAGCGAACGCAGCGAGTCGAAGAATCTTCGTCTCGTATCCATGAGGCTAGGGCGGGATATATGTAGCTCCTTAAGGCAATTTACAACCTGATCCCTGACCCCTGATCCCTGTTCACTATTCTAAAGACTCCTTTTAGGCAAACTTGTTACTATCTGCCCAGAGGCGCTGCCATAATCCCTCCACCTGGGCGAGGAGAGCTTCATTATCTCCTGAATTATCAATGACATAATCAGCACGGGCAGCTTTTTCGGCGTCGGGAATCTGGTGCGCCAGCCGACTGCGGGCGGCGGCTTCGGCGGCTTCCCGGCCCGCCTCCGTTGGGCAGACGCGGGCGACGAAGCGGGCTATCTTTAGCTCGTCAGGCGCAGTGACCACGACGATGCGGTCCAATCGCCGCCGCCAGTCAGCCAGAACGCTCTCGCTTTCGCCACGCAGGCGTGCGTCGCGCTCGACCTCGAAGATGAGCGCCGACTCAACAACGGCCACAGCGGCCGGGTTGCGTGCAAAAACCTGCTCCATCCAGCACTGCTCGGCTGCAATCACCGCCGGATGGACAATAGCGTTCAGTTCTTGCAGGCGGCCTTGCTTAAAGGCCATCTCGGCCAGCCGCGCGCGAATCAAGCGACCGTCAGGGCCGACGACTTCCGGTCCAAAGACGCGGACAATCTCTGCATAGACCGGCTGTCCCGGCTCCATCAGCGCCCGGCCCAGCTCATCAGCCGACAGGACCTCCGCGCCCAACTCGCGCAGAGCAGCCGCGACGGTGCTCTTGCCGCTCGCTAACCCGCCGGTGAGACCAACACGAAGCATCAGCTACAGCCCTCTCCGCATCTTGGCGGCGCGCACGGTGTTGGCCATCAGCATGGCGGTGGTCAGCAGGCCCACGCCGCCGGGCACCGGCGTGTAGGCTCCGGCAATCTCGAAGGCCTGGGGATGTACGTCGCCCACCAGCGTCGATGCGTTTTTGGCGAAGGCAGCTTCGCGTTTGGCGTTACCGGCAAAGAAGCGGGCAAATTCCGCGTGGTCGGTAATGCGGTTGATGCCCACGTCGATGATGGTTGCGCCCGGCTTCACCATCTCCGGCGTGATGAAGCCCGCGCGACCGATGGCGGCCACCAGAATGTCGGCTTGGCGGGTAATCGCGCCCAAATCGCGGGTCTTCGAGTGGCAAATAGTCACTGTGGCGTTCTGGTGCAGCAGCAGCATCGCCGCCGGTTTGCCCACCAGATCGCTGCGCCCCACCACTACGGCGTGCTGGCCGCTGATGGGAATCCCGCTGCGCTTGAGAATTTCAATCACTCCAGCGGGGGTGCAAGGAGCCAGAGCCGTCCGTCCCGCTTGCAGAAGGCCGGCGTTCAAGGGATGAAGGCCGTCCACATCCTTTGACGGCAGGATTGCGTCCAGCACAGTCTTCACATCCACCTGAGCAGGCAGCGGCAACTGAACCAGAATACCGTCGATCTCGTCTCGGGAGTTGAGGCTGGCCACCAGTTCAAGCAGCTCCGCGGTAGTCACCGCCTCCGGCCGCGTGATCAGATCGCTGTATATCCCGACCTCGCCGCAGATTCTCACCTTGTTGCGAACATAGATCTCCGACGCGGCTACATTTCCTACCAGCACCGCCGCGAGGCCGGGGCGAATTCCCTGCGCAGCCAGCGCGCGTACCTCCTCGGCCACTTCCTGCTTGATCTCAGCGGCAATCGCCACTCCATCGAGAACTTTCGGCATTTTGCGCTCCAAAACTTATCGTATCGCTTTGAGCCTCGATAAGGGTCTTGCGAGCTTTGCCCCCTGCAACGTAGCTGCATTCGGCTCCAGCAAGCGCCTCGCGCCCCGTCGAAGTGTGATTTTCCTCACATACAGCCATGAGAGGCATCCGTGTACCGTCAGGGGCACGTGGAGTGTTCCATATCACATCGGCATTAACTTCCTGAATTCCCTGGCAACGGCGTTATGGAGTGAGTCAGATGAGTGTTTTCAAGGATGCAGGGCATCTTTTCCGGTTCGCGGGGCTATTCGTCCTCGCCTTCCTGATCTTTTTGGTGGTGCGCCATTACGTTGTCCCCAAAAGCTTTGGGCAATATGGGCACTATCGCGGGGCGGCTATCGGCGAAATTGCGGCGCGGCCGGTGAAGTTTGCCGGACATGAGACCTGCGAGACCTGCCACACAGATGAAGCGGCCAAGAAGACGAGCGGCAAGCACGCGCATGTGAATTGCGAGGCATGCCACGGGGCGCTAGCCAGTCACGCGGACGACCCGTCGATCAAACCGGTTCTGCCGGATACGGCCGTGCTCTGCGTCCGCTGCCATACGGCCAGCGCCGCCAAGCCCAAGGGCTTTCCGCAGGTTGATCCGGCAAACCACTATCCAGGCCCGCCGTGCGGAAGCTGCCATGTGCCGCACAATCCGGGCATGGATGCACAAACGAATGCCGCGGGAGGCGTGAAATGAAAATTTCCCGGCGTCAAATGCTGATTCTGTTGCCGGCGGCGGCGGTCGCCTGGGAGTCCGTGCTGGCTGGAACTCCGGAAGACGCGCCCAACTACAAGCTGACCGATCATTGGTGGGGCATGTTGATCGACATCTCCAAGTGCATCGGCTGCGGCAACTGCGTACGCGCCTGCCAGACGGAAAACGACGTGCCGGATGGGTACTTCCGCACCTGGGTCGAGCGATACCACGTCTCGGATGAGAATATGACCGAGCCCGAGGTCATCTCGCCCGACGGCGGCAAGGAAGGCTTCCCGGTTGCGCAGCAGGATGACAAGAAGTACTTTTTCGTCCCCAAGATGTGCAACCATTGCGCGGATTCGCCCTGCACGCAGGTCTGCCCGGTGGGCGCCACCTTCATCAGCCCGGATGGCGTGGTGCTGGTGGACCAGACCTACTGCCTGGGCTGCGCCTATTGCGTGCAGGCCTGCCCCTATGGCTGCCGCTACATTCATCCGCAGAAAAAGGTCGCCGACAAATGCACGCTCTGCTACCACCGGATTACCAAGGGGCTGACGACAGCCTGTTGCGAGGCCTGCCCCACCGGAGCGCGCCAACTGGCCGATCTCAAAAATCCAAACGACCCGATCCACGCGTTTCTAAAGACGCACGCCGTGCAGGTGTTGAAGCCGCAGATGGCCACGGGCGCGAAAGCCTTCTATAACGATCTGGACGGTTCGGTGCGGTAAAAGCAGCTGACAGCTGAATGAGGTATTTATGAACGGCGTTGAAGGCTTCATGTATCCCAACGAAATCGCGCTTCAATGGAGCGTGCTGATCGTTTTGTACCCCTTCATCACGGGGCTGGTGGCGGGCGCTTTCATTCTGGCGTCGCTGGAGCGAGTCTTCCGCGTGGAGGCGGTCAAGCCCACCTACCGTCTCGCGCTGCTGACGGCCTTGGCGTTTCTGTTGGTCGCGCCCTTGCCGCTGCAACTGCACCTGGGCCACCCGGAGCGCTCACCGGAGATGTACTTCACCCCGCACAGCACCTCGGCCATGGCCATGTTCGGCTATGTGTATCTGTGGTATCTGATGGCCGTGCTGGTGTTGGAGATCTGGCTCGACTACCGCCGTGACATCGTACTCCTTTCGCAATCCAGCAAGGGCCTGCTGCGCTTTATTTACAAGATCATGACGCTCGGCTCCTGCAACATCTGCCCGCGCTCGCTGGCCATTGACGACCGGGTCGGCTGGATCGTGACGCTGATCGGCATTCCCTCCGCCTTCCTGCTGCACGGCTACGTCGGCTTCATTTTCGGCTCCATCAAGGCTAATCCCTGGTGGTCCTCGCCGCTCATGCCTGTGGTCTTCATCTTTTCGGCCATGGTGTCGGGCATTGCCGGGGTCATGCTGCTCTACATGGCGCTGACCAAGCTGCGCAAGCAAGTCATCGACATGCGTTGCGTGGACGCCATCGCCATGTATCTCTTCTATATTTTCATCATCGACTTCAGCCTGGAGATGCTGGACCTGATTCACCGCATCTACGAGGCGGGCGAATCATTCCGCAGCCTGAACTTCATGGTTCACACCCAGCTTTACATTCCGCATATTGTGATTCAAATCTGCCTGGGAACGCTGACGCCGCTGATATTGCTCTTCCTGACGCAGGTGGTCAAGTTCAATGAAATAGTCCGCAAGCGCCTTTACGCCCTCTCCGGCTCCCTGGCCCTGATTGGCATATTCGCCATGCGCTGGAATGTGGTGATCGGCGGGCAGTTGTTCTCCAAGAGTTTTCTCGGCTACACCACCTACAAGATGAGCCTGGTGACGCGCGAAGGCCTGCTGGTGGCGATTGCATTGACACTGCTACCACTGGTTTTTCTCTGGGTGCTGGTAAAGCTGCTGCCGCCGTGGCCTGAAAAGAGCGCGCACGCTTGAATCGCTGAGGGCTACTGCTTTGAAAGGGCACTGCATCACAGCTTGCGGAAAAATTCCTTCGGGTGGTAGGCCGGGGATTTATCCCCGGCATAAAGCCAATTAAATCGGTGGTGGCTTTAGCCACTGAGGTATGCTTTTCCTGCTTGTTGCATGAAAATTGGACTTTTTCCGCATGCTGTTGAGCCGTGCCGACTGACGGGAATATGACGATTTGGGCTTTAGCCCTGAGGGAATGTTGCATCGCAAAAACCCCAGGTCCCGGTATCTGGACCTGGGGTTTTTGCATTCAAAGCCGGTCTTCAGCGATAGATCTGCGGCTCATAATGCGGCGGAGGAATATCCGGCCTCATAATCGGATCGTGGGGTATGGGGTGATGCTTTGGCGCGCGCCATGCCGATTCTTTCAGCTTCAGCTTACTGATGTGCACGTCATAGCCGGTCCCGGGCAGCAGCGATTCCAGCACAAAGGTCTCCGTGCCGCCGGCGCGGAGTTCGCGGTAGCGGTAGACGCCCACTTCTCCCTCGCTGGTTTCCGTGCCTCCCGAGGGAGCGTCGAGAAAATGCTGCGCATCGGCCACGGTGGGCGCTGCGTGGCTTCCGCCTTCCGTCAAACTCTCAGCAGCATAAGAGCGCACCAGCTTGGTCCAATAGCGACTGAGCAGATCGGTATCGACAAACAGGTCTGCCCACACAATCTCGCCGCGCACGGCCACCACAACGCCGATGGCGCCTTCCTTGCGAAGCTGTGCGATCACCTGCTCCCGCGCCTTCATCACCGGAGCGGCGGCCTCATCTACCTTGGCGCTGACCGAACTGTCTTCCATGGCCCGCGCGTAGCTCGTGGTTCCCATCGAGCGAGCATACCCAGCGCCATATCCGCTGTCCATCCCCACGCTGGCGGATGGAGCAGACGCCAGCGCCATCTGGCTGATGCTTCCCCGCACCGAGTTCCACACCTCCTGCTGATCCTTGGCGACCATGGCCCGCTCCCGCACGCTGGGCTGCACCATGAAGCTGTGCGCGGGCGCCTTGGCCGATGCGCCGAAGGACTCTGAACTCGCCGTCCAGCGTCCCGGCTCAATGCAGAAAACTCCCAGGTCGATGGGCTCGCTGCCCGCCGGCACAATGCGGTCCTTGGCGATCACCCGGTCCTGCTTGCCCCCGGTAACAATCTCGCCGGCCAGCAGCAGCAGAGGCTTGTCGGAGTTGTTCACCAGCACCAGCGTGTTCACCTCGTCGCTGCGATAGCTGTCGTCATGATGTGGATACTGCGGATAGCCGTCGCCGCGGTAAGGCGGTACGCCGATCACTCCTCTTTGCCGCACCATTCCCTGCGCGCGGCCGGCCTCGGTCACTTCCACCTGGCCGCTCTTGATGCCCTCGTCGAGAGTGATGAACGGCGTTGCGCCGGCAGATTTGACGCTGGTCCGCACCACCGGGAAAAGAAGCAGGTTCCCGCTCTCGATGGGAGCCAGTACCTTGTAGTAACCATTTGCAGTTTCCTGTGGCCCGCCCGCCGCCTGCACTCCACGCTGTTGCACAAATGCCGCAAGCGCCAGCACCAGCGCGCCCGACACTCCCAACCTGCCCAAATTCTTCATGACTCTCCTCCGCCGGGTATGATCGCCGGCTTATGAACCTTGAACGTCGGCTAGTCAATTTCTTGCAGAGTTTGTTTGCAAGGTGTCCTGGCGTATCTTGAGAGCGTGGGGATGATGCCCTCCCAACCCGTCGAGGTGAGCGCCACGACCGGCATTCGCGCCGTGCCGGAGCCGAGCCATATAGACGAGCTATGGCGCGAATCTGGCGCAGACGCCTATGGGCTAGGGCGTGAACACTTCAGCGAAATCCTGGAGCGCGTTGCGGCGGCGCAGAACTTTGATCTCGCTTCCGGAACGAAAGCCTCGCGGCAGCAACAGGTAAATTATTTTCGCAGTCTCCGGCTTGCCGACCTAGTGCTGGCGCGAGCCTGCGCCAACGGTCACCAGGGCGCATGGGATCATTTCCTTGCCGTCTACCGCCAGCCGCTGACACGTGCCGCCATTTCCATTACCGGCAGTGAAACGCTGGGCCGCGACCTGGCCGATCAACTCTACGCGGAACTTTACGGTATCAAGGTCCGCGACGGCGTGCGCCTCAGCCCGCTGGACTCCTATCGCGGCAAAGGTTCGCTCATGGGCTGGCTCCGCACCACACTGGCTCAGCGCCATGTGGACCATCATCGCCGCACTCGACACGAGCTTCCTCTCGACGATCCAGCAGACAGCAATGAACCTCAGGCAGCAATCGCTGAGCCAGAAACTCCCGCCGCAGATCTGCTGCTTTTGAGCAAGGCGATTGAAGAGGCTCTCCGCCAACTGGCCGCAGAGGAGAGGTTTCTGCTGGCCGCTTACTATCTGGATGGGCGAACCCTGTTGGAGATCGCCCCACTGCTCCATGTTCACGAAGCAACGGTCAGCCGCAAGCTGCACCGTTTGACCGGCGAACTCAGGAAGCAGGTCGTAAGCACTCTGCAATCGCAAGGGCTGAGCAAGACCGCCGCCCAGGATGCGCTGGGCGCTGATCCGCGCGATCTGAATCTGAATCTGAAGAAAATACTGCAATTTTCTTCACTGGACGCGTTCCAAGAGAAGGCTGCAACGTGAATTCAACCTCCCAACTCGATCTTCATCCCGACGCCGAGAGTCTCAACGCCTTCGCCGAGCAGGCGCTTGCCGTGCAGGAGCGTGAGCAGGTTATCGCTCACCTCGCGTCGTGCAGCCGCTGCCGCCAGGTGATTTTCCTGGCGCAGCAGGCAACCGCCGAGGCAGAGGCTCCGGCAAAGGCTCCAGCAACCCGGCCCACAACACAACCCAAAGCGTGGTTCTGGAACTGGCGCTTTGCCTGGGTTCCGGCCACGGCTCTGGCGGCGGCAGTGGCGCTGGTGGTCACCCTTCATCCAGGTCGCACGACGCAATTGCCGGAACTGGCGAAGGCTGTGCCGCTCAATGAAGCAACCGCGCCATCACACCTCCCGCAGGAAAGTGCAAGCGCTGGAGCCGCGCACAAGCCGGCGCAGGCGCTCGCGGCAAACTCCGCTTCTAGCAACGCAACTCTTGACGCGCCTCGAAGGCCAACGCTAACGCTCGCGCAAGCATCTAATCCCTCAGACGCTCCCCCGGCCGATTACGGTGCAAACGCGCCCTCGACTGGGGTGGGTCAAGCGTTTATGCCGTCTTCTGTTGAGTCCGCGACGCAGCCGGTGAACACGTCGAAATTCCAACCCGAACCGGCTGTTGCCGCCTGGCAGCAGGAACAGCAAGGGGGATCCGGCGCGTCCTCGGACAGCGCCGATGCCTCGCGGCTAATTACACAAAAGAGCATGAGAACGGAAGCATACTCCGCCCACGCCAGCCGCCAAGCTGCCTCGGCGGGGCCGCGCATTGTGCAGCAATCCCAGTCCATCCCCGACAGCAGCTTCGATACCGTCACACAACAGCAACTCTCCGGATTGGCAGCCTCTCGCAAGATGAATTCGCCCAGGCTGCCCAGCGGTCTGGCGGCTGTTTCCAGTGCCACCGTCCAGCATCTCACGCTGGAAATCGATCTGGCGGGCACACTGTATTTGAGCGGCGACTCCGGTGAGCACTGGGAGCCAGTCGCCCGGCAATGGACAGGACGAGCCGTCGAAGTGCGCGCGAAAGCAGCCTTGAGCGGCAACACCGCGACGGCTGGGGTCTTCGAACTGAAAAACGATGCCGGTTCGACCTGGGCAAGCGCGGATGGAAAAACCTGGTCGGCGCAATAAACTTTTCCATATTCCAATAAAGCTCCCAGCGTTTCTGAAAAGCATCTCATTTTCGTGCGCGTGAGAGCGCGGCCTCGCTGCGGCAACACTGGTTTTCTCGTTATATGCACAAATAATTAGATCTCTCACATTCAACACCGGAACGCTCAAGGTATTTCTTTGTAAGCCGAAAAGAGAAGTACAGGTATTTTCTCTGCTGCGCGCAAGGCGTGATACGCGTCCCGTGCGACGCGGCGGCAAAATGGACGGATAGCTCGCGCGGAGTGTTGTACGAAGGGAGACACAGATGATGCAGAATGACGGACGCAGGAAAGAGGCAATCACCCCGTCCTGGGCACATCTCCGCCTTCCGCCGTTTCCTCAGGTAGCCCTCCGGGTACTGCAACTGGCAAACAATGAGAACGTGCAACTGCATGAGTTGAGCGATATGATTTCCTCCGATCCGGCCTTTGCCAGCGAAGTCCTGACCATCGCAAATTCACTCTTGTATGCGCCGCGCTTTCCCGCCAGCAGCATTCAGCAGGCCATCGCCGTGCTGGGCGCAAATAACCTGCAAGGTCTCTGCATGACAGTCGGCGTGCGCGCTTATATGGGCAAAACGCTGAGCCAGCCATGCATGCGAGCCGTCTGGCGTCACAACCTGGCCTGTGCGCTGATCGCCGATCAACTAGCTTCTGTGGGCTTCCTAGACAGGGACATTGCATACACATCGGGCGTGATGCATGACATCGGGCGATTGGCGCTAGCCGTGGTGCGGCCCAGGGAATACTGCCTCTTGTTGGGGGCGCACAGCGGCACACCCGACAACATTCTCAAGGCCGAGCGGGATCTCTTCGGATGGGATCATTGCGAGGCCGGCCGGCAACTGATCACGGATTGGAAGATGCCTCCAGAGTTTGAGCCCATTGTCGCCGAGCATCATGAACCACGGCAGAAGGATGACTCCTGGAACCTGCCTGCTTTGATCAATATGAGCTGCCGCATGGCCGATACTGCCGGTTGCCCCGCGTTTTCAGGATGCGAAGTCACGCCGTATCCCGATCTGCTGGATGAATTGCCCGAGCGGGAGCGCGGGCTCTTCCATGCAACGGTCGAATCCCTGTCTGCTGAAATCGCCAGGAAAATTGATTCCGTAGAATCGGATTGACTTACAAAAACTCTTTGCTTTCTCCCGTGTTTTGAAAATACGCGGATTCGCAGAGAAAAATCACCCGGCTATCAGCCGTGCCTTGTCAACCGCTTCCCGCCGCTCTAGAAACGAAAATAGTTTTTCGCCAGAAACAGCACATTCGCCGGCCGCTCGGCCAGACGGCGCATAAAGTACGGGTACCAATCATCTCCGAAGGGAACATACACGCGCACCTTGTAGCCTTCCCCGATGAGCTTGCGCTGCAGGTCGCGGCGAATCCCGTAGAGCATCTGAAATTCAAAATGGCCGCGATCGATGCCGTGCTCGCTGGCGTAACTCTTTGCCGCGGCGACCATCGCGTCGTCGTGTGTCGCTAGTCCGTGATAGTCCGGGCTCTCCAGCAGCAGATTGGCCAGCTTGATATAGTTCGCGTCCACATCGGCCTTGCGCGGAAACGCGATCTCCATTGGTTCCTGGTAGGCTCCCTTGCACAGCCGCACGCGGATGCCATTGGCGATCAGGTCTTCAATGTCTTTCTGCGAACGGAAAAGGTAGGCCTGGATCACTATGCCTATCGCTTCGCGCAGTTCGGGCTTGGCATGAAGCCGCTTGACGATATCCATCGTCACCTGCGTCAGTGACGAGTCCTCCATGTCGATGCGCACAAAGCTGCCTGTCTTGGCGGCATGTTGAGCCACGCTCTCGGCTATGCTCTCGGCCAGGACAGGCGATAGGTTCAGCCCCATCTGCGTCAGCTTCATGCTGATGTTGGCGTTGAGCTTGCGCGCGGCAATCGAATCCAGAAGCTTGTGATAAACCTCCGCGGCGGCTCCGGCCTCGGCCTCCGTGGTTACGCTCTCGCCCAGCGAGTCCAGCGTTACGCTCATGCCCTGCTTGTTGACCTCTTCGGCCACCCGTAGCGCGTCATCAATATCCATGCCGGCAATAAACCGCGAGCTCAGCCGCTTGCCCACCAAAGAGCGTTCGCTGAAGCGCCGCAGTGCCCGATTGTGTGAAAGCGCAATAAAGAACGAGCGAAGTAAAGGCATCCTGAAATCCTCGTGGAACCAGCCCTTATTTCCCGGCCATAATCCGGCCCAAATAGTGTCGCACATAAAAGTCTATGATGGGTAATTACAGCCCTGCCCCCTCCAGCATTTTTCCCAAGCTATGGAGCGCGTTCTCTATAATGCGTAAGTCATCTTGTCGTGAAGGAGCGCCCCATGAATCATAAGTCTGCCCTGATCTTCCATTCGCTATTTACTCTCGGTGCGCTGGTCCTTGCGCTGCCCGCCGCCCTGGCTCAAACCGCCGCGCCCACGGTTTATATCAAGGCCGGTCATCTCTTCGACGCCAGCAGCGACAACCTACGCGACAACATGGTGCTGATCATCGAAGGCGAGCGCATCGCCAAAGTGGCGCCCGCATCCGAAGTAACCATTCCTGCCGGAGCCACGGTAGTCGATCTCTCCCAAGCCTGGGTGCTGCCGGGGCTGATCGACTGCCACACCCACCTGGAGGCTCGCGCCGACCACTACGACCCCATCTGGGATGTGCGTACTACTCCCTTCATGGGCGGCTTTAACGGCGTGGTCAACGCCAATAAAACCCTCCAGGCCGGCTTCACCAGCGTTCGCGACGTGGGTTCCCAGCCCTTTTTCGCCGTCGATCTGCGGCGCGCCATTGACGAAGGCCTCTTTCCCGGCCCTCGCGTAGTGGCCAGCGGTCCGGCCATTTCCATCACCGGCGGCCATGGCGACATGAACGGCTTTGCTCCCGGCGTTGAAAACAAAATGTATCCGCCTGAGCGTGGCTATCAGCTAGCTGACGGTCCCGAGCAGGTTCGCCATCTGGTCCGCCAGCAGATCAAGTATGGCGTGGATGTAATCAAGATCATGGCTACCGGCGGCGTGCTCTCCCTGGGAGATAAACCCGGCGCCGAGCAGCTCACCTACGAAGAGATGAAGATGGCCGTCGATGAGGCCCATCGCGCTGGCCGCAAGGTCGCCGCGCACGCTCACGGCACGCAGGGAATCAAGGACGCGGTACGCGCCGGCGTAGACTCCATAGAACATGGCAGCCTCATAGACGCCGAGGGCATCGAAATGATGAAGGCCCGCGGCACGTATCTGGTTGCCGACATCTACAACGACGATTACATCCTTGGCAAGGCAGTCGAGTTTGGCCTGCCCAAAGAGAGTGTCGATAAGGAAAAATCGTTGGGCCGCCTGCAGCGCGAGAACTTCGCCAAGGCCGTGGCCGCGGGCGTCAAAATCGCCTTCGGCACAGATGCCGGCGTCTATCCCCACGGCGACAACGCCAAGCAGTTCCACTACATGGTCAAGTTCGGCATGACCCCCGCAGGGGCCATCCGCGCCGCCACCTCCAGCGCCGCCGACCTCATTGACCGCGCCCACGATGTGGGCACCCTTGAAGCCGGAAAGTTCGCCGACCTGATCGCCGTCACCGCTAACCCGCTGGAGCGCGTTGAGGTGCTGGAGCACGTCTCCTTTGTGATGAAGGGCGGCAAGGTTTACAAGGACGAACTCAGCGCCGCCAAGCCATAGACATGCGCTACCCGCCCGCCGGCCAGCGATAATGCCCCGCCGCCCGCTGCGCAGAAAAGTCACCGAGCGGACTCTCTTCCACTCCACGGCCGATGTTGTGCACTACCCGCGTTCGCCAGCCAACATTCACCACAATGCCCACATGCGGCAGCCGCGCATCCAGCAGCCAGGTGAGAATATCTCCCACTTCGATGGGCTTGGGAAAGCCGTCGCCCGGAGTCGGTGCATTGGCAGCCCACAGCCGCGCTCCGGCACGCGTCCAATACGTCTCCAGGTTCAGCACCCGCCGGTGGTCGATGTTCACGTCCGGCTCCCGCGATCCCCACACTCTGCGCGCCGGATATGCGCCGAAAGCCTTCACCATGTCCTCATGCACCAGCTTTTGCAGATCAATCCCCAGCCCGTCGCGAGCCGCGCGAATCACCACATCGGCGCATACGCCTGTCGAGCGCGGCACATCGCCGCCGGGATAACTCAGCTTCGTCCATGTCGGATCGTAGCCCGTGGTCACGCCCAATTGCGCCCGCGCCGCATCGGCCAGCTTTTGGCCGTTGGTTGAGACGGCCAGCGCAAACCGGCCCGACGCAATCCAAACCGCCGCTAATCCGCCCAGAACGTTTCGTCGCTGCATAGACACTCCTCATCAACAGAAAAACAAATATGGATTGGAGAATCAAGCCATTATTTCTTGCCGGGAGAACGAGGCGACAAACACTTCTCCGGGTTCTTCAATATTGCCAGCAAGTCTGTACTACTATCTGTTTCGTAATGAAAATTCACGAAATACCAATGCCCATTGTCTTTCGTGAATTCAGCAATTACAGAAGATTTTTCAGATCGCTTGCCAGACCGCACACCATAAATATCAGCTTTGTAATTTTGGCCTGCATGTGTAATATTTCCTACTTCGTAACGATTTTCGGGATCTTGCGTGTTGAGAATAGGATCGAAGTCAAGGCCAACTATATCTTCACACGCAGCCTGCGCGGCTCTATCCTCTTTCAACAGTCGTAATAACTGAGGACTAAAAGCCGAGCTTCTGTATTTGAGGGCAAAATCCCAGGAAACATTGCTCGGGATTCGCGAAACATACCACTTATAGAACCCCTCCACAAAATCACGAGGCGATAAGACTGTCTGCGCGGTTGATGACTGTGCCCAGAGCGAACACGGCAACAGTAGAAGAACGAACATGCAGCAAACTTTTCTGATCGAAATTCTCACACTCTCACCTCATCTTGCCAAATACGTGCTACTTCTCATCACGAATCTCGTACACCGTGCTGCCGTGAGCCGGCAAGGTCACTGTGACTTCCTTCGATTCCTTGAAGCCGCCTTCACTCCACACATTCTGGGCCAAATGCTTTTTACCCTCCAGCCCCAGCTGCGCCCAGCTCACGCGCAGCGTCACCGGCTTATCGTCGAGATTGAAAAAGGCGAAGAACTCCGCGTAATTTCTGGCTCCCGGCTCGTTGATCGT
Organism: uncultured Acidobacteriaceae bacterium; assembly: GCA_963804295.1. Classification (GTDB taxonomy): domain Bacteria; phylum Acidobacteriota; class Terriglobia; order Terriglobales; family Acidobacteriaceae; genus Telmatobacter. The sequence continues at coordinate 14,315 of CAWDQS010000017.1, read as the reverse complement.
TCCCCGCCATATCCGCGCGTTTTCAAAGCCTGCCCCCAGGCTCGTCAAATCAACCGGATGGCTATACGTCACATTCTGGTTCATGAAGAGAATCGATTGATTCGCGATAAGCGACTTGCTGAATTCATCCAGCTTGGTCAGATTCGCGCCCAGAATCAGCGGCGAACGCGCAATCGCCCACAGCGTGAACTCCGTCTGCTGTTCGTCGTGCGTCAGACGCGACTGGCGTGGCTCGCCCCATCCCGGATGCGGTGTCAGAGAGCCCCACGGCAGCATATCCGCGTCCGGCCAGTTGCCCTCGTGCGTATAGGTAAACCACTTGGCCAGCCGGTCAAACTCATCCCGCACACTAAACGGAAACTCGCCGCCGCCCGGCTTGTGCTCGAAGCTCCACCCGTCCCAGTGGTCGTCGCTGATGCGCCACATCTGCGCCATCTCGGCCACCTCGGCCGCGTGCTCCAGTTGCGTCGGCCCCGGCGATAGGCTCAGCACAATCGGCCGACCCGTCTTGCGAATCGCCGTCGCAATCTGCTGAATCTCGGTGGGCCTGTATGGATGGTCGCTGATGCAATCGACTTTAATGTAGTCCAGGCCCCAGCCTGCGTAGAGTCTCAGCATCGAGTCGTAGTAAGCCTGTCCGGCCTCATTGTCCGCCACGCCATAGTTGCCGTCATCCCACGGGCAAGTCTCCGTTGTGTCAGCCGCATCCGCCGCGTGAAACTTCGTCCCCGCAATGGGCAGATTATCCTTTACCGCCTGCTTGGGAATCCCGCGCACAATATGGATGCCGAATTTGAGACCTTGTTTATGCACCCACGCAGCCAGCGGCTTGAAGCCCGCGCCATCAGCCGCTGTCGGAAAGCGGCTCGCCACCGGAAGCAGAATCCCGTTCCCGTCAAGCAGGTATTTTCTCTCCGCCACGTTCGCGCCGAAGGGATTCTCCATGTACCACCCCTCGTCGATTACCGCATACTGCCAGCCCAGGTCCTTGAATCCAGCCAGCACCTTGGCATTGGCCTTGAAATCAGCCTCGTTGATGGTCAGCCCGAAAGCGTCCCAGCTATTCCATCCCATCGGGGGCGTGGGCGCTGGGCTCTGCGCGAGGCTGAGGGTTGCGGCAAAAACGAATAGAAGAGTGGCGAGAAGAAGTATGCGGCGGTCCATGCGGGAACAATATCACAATCGCCGCACCCTCCGGAGTGTGTCTGACCGAAGCCTGTGAAAGACGTACACCGGTTTACTATTGACCCGGCCATCAATGCCAGCGTTCCGTACCCCATCCTTGATATTTCGTCGATTCAAGAGGTCACTGTTGTTCGCTGAGACCGTTGGCGATTTGCCCGCGCAAAAGAAAGATGAATTTTCCTCTTGACATAATGTATTAGTCTTATAGTACACTGACGTTGTCATGAATTTGCTGCCCAAACCGGCCACTACCCGCTTTCTGCTTGACCTGCACAGCGGCGTACCTGTGTATCGGCAGATCATCGATCAGGTTCGCGGTGGCATTGCGTCAGGCGCGCTGGTTGCTGGCTATCAACTGCCCACCGTACGCCAGCTCGCCGTCGATTTGGCCATCAATCCTAATACAGTTGTCCGCGCTTATCGCGAACTGGAACTGGGCGGGTTGCTTGAGACACATCAGGGGACGGGTACGTTTATCAGCACACAGAAGATGAAGCGGGCAGACGCAGAGCGGGAACGTCAATTGACGCAAATCGTGGGAGACTGCGTTTCGCGAGCCGGGGCGGCTGGGTTCACGGTTGACGATTTAATCGAAGAGCTGCACGGATTGGCTCGGTATCAACGCAAAGGAAAGGAAGGATGATGATGGGAGTTCAAGCTGTTCCGAGGAACGGAGTGGCAGTAACGGCGTTTATTGTGTGTATGGGCGCGGGAGCTGTTGCCAGTGTGGGAATGCACCATCCGGCGCCGATCATTGCCGGTGTGTTGATTGGCATCTATCTTCTGTTCGCAATCCAGGTCATTAAGCCATGGGATAGGGTGGCTCTGATGCGCCTGGGCAGGTACGTTGGGCTGCGCGGGCCTGGGTTTTTTCATATTGTGCCGGTCTTCGAGACGCTGAGCCAGTATGTCGACCAGCGCGTGCGGGTTCACAGCGTAATGGCGGAATCCACGCTGACCCGCGATACCGTTCCAGTCAGTGTGGATGCGGTTTTCTTTTGGCTGGTCTGGAATGCGGAGAAGGCGATTCTTGAGGTGGAGGATTTCAACGAGGCGATCAGTATGAGCGCGCAGACGGCGCTCCGAGAGTCTATCGGGCGGCATGAACTGGCGCAGATGATTACCGAGCGCGAGATGATGGGGCACGAGTTGCAGCGCATCCTCGATGAAAAGACGAATCCCTGGGGCATTTCTGTTCAATCGGTTGAAATTCGCGACGTGAGAATTCCGGAGACTCTTGAGAATGCAATGTCGCAGGAGGCGCAAGCTGAACGTGAGCGGCGGGCACGAGTGATTCTGGGTGCGGCAGAGGTGCAGGTCTCGGAGAAATTCGCGGAGGCCTCGCGGGTCTATAAAGACAATCCGGGCGCACTGCATTTGCGCGCAATGAATATGCTCTACGAAGCAATCAAAGAAAAGGGCGCCATGGTCATTGTGCCATCCACCGCAGTTGAAACCATGGGCCTTGGCGGAACGCTCGCAACCACTGCGATGGCCAAACAACAATAATAGTCAATCTTGAGGAAGGGAGAACCCGTATGAAGCAATGAGTATGTTCTCGGCGCCCCTTCCTTGAATCGTTTATTGATTCAAGGGTAGGAGACCGCGAACTCAACCTCCTGTTTTCGTTTTTCAGTTCATCGTTGTAGAATCCGTTTCCTGCCAGGGTGTTGCATCCAGCGCCTACAACTGAATCTTCACCGGCCAGGTCTTCCAGATATCCGAACAGTAGTCGCGAATCGCCCTATCGCTGGAAAATTTTCCAATCCGCGCTACATTCAGAATCGACATCCGCGTCCATGCATCCTGGTCCTTGTAGGCAGCGCTCACCAGGTCCTGGCAATCGACATACGACTGATAATCGGCCATCAGCATGTAATCATCGTTGGCCAGCAAGGAATTCACCAGCGGCTCGAACAGCGTCCGGTCGCCGCGCGAAAATTCGCCGTTGGAGAGCGACACCATCACCTCCCGAAGCATGGGATTGGCTTCAAAGAGCGTGCGCGGATAGTAGCCCTCCAGCTTTCGTTTCTCCACTTCGGGAGTGGTCAGCCCGAAGAGGAAGAAGTTCTCCGCGCCCACCTCCTCGCGGATTTCGACATTGGCCCCGTCCAGCGTACCGATGGTCACCGCGCCGTTCATGGCGAACTTCATATTCCCGGTCCCCGAGGCTTCCTTGCCGGCCAGCGAAATCTGTTCGCTCAGGTCTGCGGCGGGATACACCCTTTGCCCCAGCTTCACGCTGTAATCAGGCAGGAAGATTACCTTCAGCCGGCCCCGCACCAGCGGGTCGGAGTTGATGGCCTCGCCCACCGAGTGAATCAGCTTGATGATCAGCTTGGCCATGCGATAGCCGGGCGCCGCTTTGCCGCCGAAGATGAAAGTCCGCGGAACAATCTCCGCCTCCGGGTCGGATTGAATGCGCTTGTAGAGTGTAAGGATGTACAGAATCAGAAGATGCTGGCGCTTGTATTCATGCAGCCGCTTCACCAGCACGTCGAAGATCGAATCCGGATCAATCACCACTCCCAACTGGTCATGAATGTAGGCGGCAAGCTGCAGCTTGTTGTGCCGCTTGATGGCGCGCCATTCCTCGCAGAACTCCTGGTCGCTAACCAGCGGCTCCAGCTTGCGCAGCTTATCCAGGTCTCGCACCCAGCCAGAGCCCAGGCGCGCGGTCAGCAGTTTCGCCAGCCGCGGATTGCTCAGCCGCATCCAGCGCCGCGGCGTCACGCCATTCGTCTTGTTTCTGAATTTCTCCGGGCTCAGCGCGTAAAAATCGCTGAGTACCTGGGTCTTCAGCAGCTCCGTATGCAGCGCGGCCACGCCGTTGATGGCATGGCTGCCCAGCGCCGCCAGGTGCGCCATGCGCACAAACTTCTCGCCATCTTCGTTGATCAGCGAAAGCCTGCGCACGCGGCTCTCATCGGCGGGAAACTTCGCGCGCACATTCTCCAGATGGCGGCGGTTGATGTCCTCGATGATCTCCAGGTGACGCGGCAGCAGCGCGCCAAACAGGCCGCGCGGCCACTGTTCCAGAGCCTCCGGAAGCAGCGTGTGGTTAGTGTAGGAGAGCGCGTGCCAGGTTACATTCCAGGCCGCGTCCCACTCCATATCATGCTCGTCGATCAGCAGCCGCATCAGCTCCGCCACGGCGATTGCTGGATGCGTGTCGTTCATCTGGATGGCGAAGTTGCGATGCAGCTCGGCCAGTGGACGGTGCTCCTTGTCCTGTATCTTCAGAATGTGCTGCAAGCTGCACGAGACAAAGAAAAACTGCTGCGCCAGCCGCAACTGCTTGCCTTGGGTGCCTTCATCATTGGGGTAGAGAATCTTTGAGATGTTCTCGCTGGCCACCTTGTCGGCCACCGCGCCCAGAAAATCCCCGTGGTTGAAGGTCTCGAAGTCGAAGCTCTCCACCGCCTGTGCCGCCCACAGCCGCATGGTGTTGGCCGTGTTGGTGCGGTAGCCCACAATCGGCGTATCGTGCGGAACCCCGCGCACCAGCTTTTGCGGAATCCATTCCACGCGCACTCGCCCCTTGGCGTCGGTATGCTTTTCCGTCCGCCCGCCCATCTTCACTTCAAAGGCATCCTCGGGCCGCTCCAGCGCCCAGGGATTGCCCAGCCGCAGCCATTTGTCGGTTGACTCCACCTGCCAGCCGTCGCGAATCTGCTGGTCGAAGATTCCGTACTCATAGCGGATGCCGTAGCCAATCGCCGGAATATCCAGCGTGGCCAGCGAATCCATGAAGCAGGCAGCCAGCCGCCCCAGTCCGCCGTTGCCCAGCCCTGGCTCCTCCTCCTGCTCAATCAGAACGCTCAGGTCCAGGCCCAACTGCTTCATGGCCTGCTCGGTCTCGCCGTAAATTCCAAGGTTGATCAAATTATTGGCCAGGTGCGGACCGGTCAAAAACTCCGCTGACAAATAGCAGACCACCCGCACATCCTGCGACTGGTAGTTTTTCACCGTAGAAATCCATCGCTCCACCAGACGGTCGCGCACCGTGTGCGCCAGCGCCATGTAAAGGTCGTTTATCGTTGCCCGCTCTACGCTTCGCCCCTGCACAAAAAACAGGTTGTCCAAAAATGATTGTGCCAGGTCCTCAACCCTCAGTCCGGTTCTCTGGCTCTTGTTCGATCCAGCTTGATGCGATACCGTTTGCGGCGGCGTTACTGTTGCTATCTCGGTCATTGCTTTCCTCGTGGCCCTACAGGCGAATTGTTCCTTAAATGGAGTGCTGTCTCCCCAACATAAGGCCGCGCGCGCCGGGCGGGGATGAAATATCGGCTTGCAACGAGGCAGAATGTTTTGTTTGGACCAATTTGAAAAATATAATGCCGTTTTGGACACCAGAACCGGTTCTTGACGCTTTGCGATAAGCTGGTGCAAAGGCGTTTATTGGCCGCGGGTAATCTCTTTCGGGCGGAAAGCGGACAACCGCAGGGAGCAGAGGACTTTACAGGCTGTGGGAAAACTCATATCGGAGGGAGGCGGGGGTTTCGACCCCCGCATAATGCTAATCATATCAATGTGGGTTTTAGCCCTGGAGGACGTTCTTGGCTACTTTCACATGGAATTCCGAGTTTTTCCGTATGTTATTCATTCCCCTGAAAGAGAGCGAATTGTGTGCGCCTTCAGGCGCGGGCCTTTGCCATGTTTCCAGGGCTTGAAGTGAATGCAACTGCAACCCATATCGCCTGATATTTCCGGCAAGCAAGGAGCAACCAATGAACGTGGTTCTGGGTATCGATGGCGGAGGAACGAACACCCGCGCCTCCATCGTTGTGGGGGAACGGGTTCTGGCACACGCTCAGAACGGCTCCATCAAGCGCCTGCGAGTAGGTGCGGAAGCCGCCGAAGCCAACCTGCGCGCGCTGCTTAAAGAGGCCTTCGCCAAGGCCGGCGTTACGGGCGTGCGCGCCGCATCGGTCGGCGTGGCCTCGGCCTCCATGCCCGGCACGACGGAGTGGATCACGGCTGTTTTCAACGACTTTGGAGTAGAGCGTTCTGAGGTCGTCGGCGACGAGGTCATCGCCCTCGATGCCGCCTTTCGCGGCGGCCCTGGAATCCTGCAAATTGCCGGCACCGGCTCCAACACCATTGGCCGCGCGCCCGACGGCACTCGTGAGAGCGCCGGCGGCTGGAGTTCCCGCCTCGGCGATGAGGGTTCCGGCTACTGGATCGGCGTCAACAGCCTGCGACGCGCCCTCCACGCTCTTGATCGCGAGCAGCCCACGAAAGTCCTAGAAAGAGTTGGCGAAATCTGGGGCACTCCCACCCTGCGCGAACTGATCAACCTGGGCGACAGCACGCCCGGACCGGACTTTGCCGCGCTCGCCCCAGCCATCAACGAGCTCGCCGACGCCGGCGATCCCGTCGCCAAAGAGATCCTCGCCCAGGCCGCCGCCGATCTGGTCGCTTTTGTCCTGCTGGTGCGCGCCAAGTTGCGCCGCAAACACAATATCGCCGGCGAAGTCCCCGTAGCCTGGACCGGCGGAGTTATCGAGCACATGACCCAGGTGCGCGAGGCCTTTTTTGCCGGCCTCCTTGCTGCCGCTCCTCAGATGCCGGTAAGCCGCGAGCCGGTGGTCCCTCTGGATGGCGCGCTGTGGAGAGCTCAGCGGCTGGCCGATGCTGACAACTAGAGATTATTGCTTCCGTGAACTCCAGCTTTATGAACTCTGCTGCATCGCCACAATCCAGCCTCGATTCTCGGTTTGATTGCGGATGACGCACGCAAAGCCGCTTGCCTGCAAGTGAGCAATCAGCTCTTCCTTCGGGTTCTTTGTCCATAAATCGTTGTGGTAGAGCACCAGCATCTTATCGATCCGACGCAACAGCTCCGGGGAGGAGCCTAGAAGGATAGGAAACTCCGCTCCCTCGCAATTGAACTTGACGAAGTTACATCGGGCGATTCCGTTCTCCTCGAAAAACTCCTGCAAAGTTCTGCTTTCCACCGTCTCGCTGCTCGCCGACTGTTGGCGCACCACCGAATGGCCCCAATTCTCGGCGGCGAGGTAAAGAGTGCAGACGCCGTGATTGCCGGAGAGCGCAAGGTGATGCACATGAAGATTTTCCGTCCGATTGAGCGCCGCATTCATGCGCAGAAAGTCGAAGGTATCATGGCAGGCCTCGATGGCGTGGACTTGGCCGCGCGGAACCTTCGATGCCGCCAACACTGCAAAAGTTCCTATATGAGCGCCCACATCGAGGATGACATCCGTCTCGGTCGGCTGATACTCGGGGACGCCGGAGAAGAAGATGTCGTGGCTGAAACTTTCCATCAAAACAGCTTCATCGACTGTTCCCGGCCGATAGGCCATCTCAAATCCGTTGAAGTTGCGGATTCTCAGCGTGGAAGAGCGGCCGATTCCTTCCATCTCGGACAAAGCATCGGATAACCGGAACGCCGCCGATTTGGCGGCCTTCTTCAGCCTTCGCGGAGGAGTTTAGCGGCGACATGTTGAATGGCAGGTCGATGAGGCATAGGCGATTCCTCAATCCGAAACAAGAGATTCTCTTTTCCGGACCCTCCGCCGGGCAACACCGGCATTCATGAGCGGCTACAAATATGTGGCTTAATGAGAATGCTATCATAGCGGATTGGCTCTGCGAGCGCAGATTGCGTGCGGCTTTAGGGTTGGAGCGCCGGGATTTCCCATCCTCGAACACTGTCCAATCTGGCATGTGATTCGTCGTCACGGGAGACAGGACCATTCTCAAGCAAGCGTTCGAGTGTTCAAGCTCCCGATTTTCTGGGGCCCCCAGCGACATGTCTTCGTCGCTGGGGTGGTTGAGACCTGGAAAACCAGAACTCTATGGTGTGCAAGCGCCGTCTGTCCCACCGCTGGTGGCGTTCACAATGGAGCCAACCAGCTTCCCCGCCTCATTCACGGCCACAAGATTAGCCGGCATTCCTACAGCGAGCGAACCCAACAGATCGCCGAGTCCCGTCATCAAAGCCGGGTTCACGGTAAGCAACCGCAGCGCCAGCTCCAGCGGCGCGCCGGTGAACTCCATGAAATTCGTCAGCGCGCGGTCCAGCGTCAACACGCTTCCGGCGATCAAGCCGCGAGCCATGGCTCTACCGTTGGCCACCTGTACCGCAAACTCTCCCAACTGGTATGTGCCGTCCGGCATTCCCGCAGCGCTCATCGCGTCCGTCACCAGAATCGCGCGTTCCGGTCCCTTGGCCCTCCACCACAACTTCACCATCTCCGGAGCCGTATGGATGCCGTCGCAGATCATCTCCGCATAAAGCGCATCCTCGGTAAGAACTGTCCCCAGAATCCCCGGCTCGCGATGATCCAGCGGCCGCATGGCGTTGAAGGTATGTGTCGCGCTGATGGCTCCGGCAGCAATCGCCGCGCGAGTCTCGGCTGCGGTAGCATTCGAGTGGCCCATGGAGATGCGCACGCCGCGGCTGATCGCGTGCGCGGCCAGCACTGCTGCGCCGGGCAATTCGGGAGCCAGTGTCATCAGACGAACGTAGCCCTCGGCAGCCTCAAACAATCGGTCGAAAGTAGCAACATCCGGCGCCAGCAGATGTTCGGGCGGTTGCACGCCGCGCTTGGCGTGGGAGAGAAACGGCCCTTCCAAATGAATGCCGACTGGCCGCGCGTGCCCTGCAACCGCCGGCCGCGCCAGCAGTTTTGCCAGTCCGGAGAGCGACCGCAGCGTTGCATCCAGCGGCGCGGTCACCGTGGTAGCCAGAAAGCTGCCCGTGCCATGCTGGGCCAAAAAGCCGCCCATGGCGCCGAGCGCCTCAGCCGTGGCCTCCATCACATCGTGGCCCTTGGCCCCGTGAATATGCACATCGAAAAACGCAGGCCCCAGCGTCGCGCCGGGAAAGTCTAGTACCCGCGCATCGCCTGGTAACTCGCCGTTCGCGCGCGAGGAGATGGAGGCAATGCAGCCGTCTTCAATCACCACCATCGGGCGGTCGATCAGCCTGGTCCCGTCCCAAAGCCGCTCCGCTGTGAGCACAGTACGCATAGTGTTGATTATTGCAAAAGTGCCAAGCTAGGGAACTATTGCATAAGTCGATGTTTTGAAAGGGTACGGCTGGTAGGTCAGGGTTTTAACCCTGACTGCCGCAAAGGCAGCAAAATGAACGCGGGCTTTATAGGTTGCGGAAAAACATTAAACGGAGGGAGGCGGGGGTTTTATAGCTTGCGGAAAAATGCAAATGGTGGAGCAAGAAGTGTCAGGGCACGACTTCAGTCGTGCCATAAATGACTCATAATAAAGCAGGGCTTTAGCCTCTGAGGGAATGCTGACTAGCAATAAAGATTGAATCAGAGCCTATTCCCTGGTCTTGCCTTTCACCCACAGCACGGCAAAAACCGGCAAGGCCACCGCCAGCACCAGCACTCCGGCGGGAAAACCAACGTACCGGTAACTCGCGGCGTAGCTCACCGCGTGATGCCCCAGCCCATTCCACGCCAGCAGCGCGAAAATGGCCACCGTAGTGGTTGCAAAAAACGTGAAGAACGCCGCCGCAACGGCCAGCAGCAGGCTGGTGAACAAGCCGAATCCCTTCAGCGGAAATCCCAGCACCGTTCCGTTCTCGGCGTGCCTGTTTTCTACCGATTGCATTCTCGTCGCGGCCTCCGTGGTCTAGAATACAAGTTCATGGCGAGCAGCGCACAAGTCGATCTTTGGCCGGCGGAAAAGGTGGCCGCGCAAGTGTCCGTCACCGAGGCGCCCAACGGAATTCACTACGCCATGTGGGGCGAAACGCGCATCTCCGACGCCGACCTCGAGCGCCTGGTCAGCGCCGTGCCCGCCATGCTCTCCGCCGCGCTTCAGCATCGCGCCTATTACTTCGTCCCCCTGGCCATCGCCGACACCGACGACACAATGGTCGCCCCCGGCTACACCGTCGATCTCGGCGACCGCGCCATCTGCCATCGCAACGCCGTCTTCGGCTCCACCGAGGCCGTCTTTCTCTCCACCCGCCTCGTCGAGGACCGCTTCGGACTGGCCTTCGAATTCTTCATCAACGTGGCCCACAACTTTGTCGATGCCGCAGGCGTTCCCGAAAGTTTTTCCACCCTCGCCTGGCAGCAAGCCGAGGCCCAGGTCCGCGGAGAAACCAGTCAGGACGCCTGGGAGACCCGCCGCCGCGCCCAAGACGTTCGCTCGCCTGAAGGCCATCCCGGACAAGCGCCCATCGACGAGCGTGCCCGCGGCAGTTTCTTTGAGTCCGCCTTCTCCGACGCCCTGGCCATCTACATGCTCTCTCTCGCCGTCGATTTCGACTACCACGATCTCCGCGAGCGCGACTACCCCCTCCTCGCCGCCCCCGCTTTAGCCGAGCGCCTCCGCCACGTAGCCTCCCTCTTCCCCGCCAACCAAGGCTACGAGTTCCAGGTCCTCTACCGCCGCAAGGGGTAAGTATCGTTTCCCTGACTGCAAATCGATCGCTGTCATCTTCCAAGTGATTTGATAGGTAAGATTCGTATTAGAGATATTCAATAATTTGCTAGCCGTGAGTTAGATGCAATTCTATAGTATTTCTTAGAATTCCCGGCCTATGAGTAATACCGATAGTAGGCGCGACCGGCGATAAAAATTCCCATGCGCAGGAATTATTTTTTTCAGATGTCCATTTTAGCCCAGTATAAAAACCTCACTGCTGAAAACATCGTTAAAAGAACTGCGTGGCACAGTTGCGAACCTTCTAGTGACGCACAGGCGAAACGAACTGATAGGGCATTCATCAGTTTTTCAGTTGAATTCTAATCTCTGGAACAGTGTAAGGGGGGTTCCATTCAACCATGCAAAATGGAGGAACAATGACCAGCACCAATTCTGTTTTAGATAACCATGATTCGCATTATCAGGCTGAACACACCATCATGAACTCACATGGTGCCGGTATCGAGATGAGCGGTCTTTCGGGTGTCATAGTGAATACGAGCGCGAATGATAATTCCGTTGGGTACCACTGCATATCCGTTGGATCAAATCATTCCGTACCTGAAGCAATCGCAGTGTTGAAGTTCAGGCATGAGTGCAGAGCAAGGTGGAGTGGCGCGTGGTCCAAGTTAGGCGAACAATGCCAGTGACCGCATGAAGTACTCGGCAAAGTCCGATTGATTTGCGTGGCGTTCCTATATTTTTACGTGAATGTCTCAGCCGAAATCCCGAATATGTATTCATCAAGGGCCTAGACCCTATATACCAGTCCCAGCCAACCGATCCCAGGCCTACCGCCGGTGCACAAGCTCCGGATTCTCGGGCCTGAGAGTCCCGCTAACGACATGCGCAAGGCCTACACCAACTCCATCCTTGCTTTGCGCCCGATAACCGACGCGGCTCTTTGCACGGTATCGTGTTGTACTTTATTATTCTCCGGGTCGAGCAGCCGGATCAGATGCGCGCGGCTGGTTCCTATGCGCCGCGCCATCTCCACTTTCGTGATTCCCTGGTCGCGCATCGCCTTTTCTACCTGCCACGCCATAACCCGCTTGATGGCGTAATTGGTTGCATCCTCGAAGATTCCCTCTTCGCGAAGATAATCGTCCAGCGTAGAGCCGATACGGGATTCTTGCTCATGATTCTATGTGTCTCATAAGGTACAGCAAGGCATAGACTCTTACTCCTCCCCCGTCTCCTATTCTAGATTCTCCAGCGCCGCCAGAGCCTCATCCGGCACATCCCACTGCCGCAGTATCTTGTAGATCACGCCCGTCGAAAACCCCGCCGCCACCAGACGCCGCATCACCCGCGCGGTCTCCTTTTCGTTCTCCGGCTTGCGCATCCGCCTGCGTTCCAGATGCTCGCGCGCCAGAGCCTCCTCATTGGTCTGCCCATAGCGCGCTTCGATGGCTTCCTTCACAATCTCAGGAGCTACGCCCCTCTGGCCAAGAGCTTGTCGCACCCGCCGCTCGCCCAGCTTCTCATTCTGTTGGCGCAGCCGCGCATAGGTCTCGGCAAAGGCGGCATCGTCCAGGTAGCCATGCTCAACGAGCCGCGCCAATGCCGCCGCAACCATCGCCTCTCCCCGCTCACCCGGCTCCACGCGCTTGCCCATCAGCCGCCGCAGCTCGGCCACCGTGCGCATCTGCCGCCCCAGCGACCGCACGCCATACTCATACAGCCCGCCTTCATTCAGAAACGCGCGCGGCTTCGCGGATTTGCGTCCAAACGGCATAGTATCCTATTTCCTATACCCTACTTCGTCCACTCATCCACCCAATCGTTCACCGTCTTCCACCATAGCCGCGCATTCTGCGGCTTCAGCACCCAATGTCCCTCATCCGGGAAGTACAGCATCTTACTCGGCACCTTCAGCCGCTGCAGCGTGGTGAACATCTGGTACCCCTCAGAGACATCGAGGCGATAATCGAGCTGCCCGTGAACCACCAGCATCGGCGTCTTGAAGTTCTTCGCCGCCAGCGCCGGAGACCACTTGCGATAGGGATTCTCCGCGTCCGGCTTGCCGTAGTAATCCCACGGCCTGCCCTTGAACTCCCACTCGTTGAACCACAACTCCTCCGTCGTCCCGTACGCCGACTCCGGCGAGAACATACCGTCGTGGCTCACAATGCACTTGAAGCGGTCCGTGTGGCCCTCCACCCAGTTGGCCATGTATCCGCCGTAACTCGCCCCCAGCGCGCCGCGGCCCTCCATGCGCTGCGACTCGGGCTTTTGCAGCATCTCCACGATCGGAATGAGGAAGCTGAGCGTCTTGCCGGTGCCGGTCTGCGCGGTGGCCAGCACGTCGCGGCCTTCGAGCGCGGGCGGAATGGCTCCGGCTTGCACCGGCGTGGGGATGGTGAAGTTGTTTTGGTTGAGCCGCGCCATGAGCGGGGCCGAGAGAGCAAACTGCAAAAATTCAGTGGTCAAAATGGTCTTTTCTGTGAGTTCCGCGAGCCCCGTTTTTCCCTGGGGGGCCTGGCATCGGGAACCGGACATGAGGCGTACGCACTTCGAGTGCGAGCCTGCTATCGATATGCGTAAGGGAGAACTGAAAGTCTGCCGAGACTGGCCGCTCGATCGCTTCGCAGGCGTTCGATCGCGTTCGACAAGCGCGCGATCGACGAAAGGTCGAGATGCTCCTTCGCGAGCTTGCTCAGCTCGCGCTCCGCCGCGTTGCGCTGCTGCAGCGCTCGCGCATGCCGTTCCTCGAGTGCTTTCAGTTGCGCTTGCAGCCGGACGTGCTCGGGCATGAGGTGCCCGATGGCTCCGCGCCGGCGCGTCGAGCGCGGCCGCTCGCGTTTGAGGACGTCGAGCGCACGGACGTGCGCGGCGGCGCGCTCGCGGTCCGCGAGCTTCGCGCAAAGGATGTCGAGCGCGGCTCCGAGCTGTCCCAAGCGCTCGCGTGCCGCAGGCCGCTGCGGCAGCTCTCGTTCCTCCATCTAGGGCCGCGCCCGAAATGCCGCCGCGCCACGCGTTCGGCGGGCACTCGGCCGCCGCTGAAAAGGGCAACGCAAAAAGTCCTTCTTCAAAACTTCCCGGGAAGCGCAGCAGCGAAACCTAGCTACTCCCATCAGAAAGCCTCATGATCCGCCTTTCGGGAAATCGGCCCTTCAGAAAATCGGCCCTTCGGAAAACCGAAATTGCCGTGAGGACTTGCTAGTCCTTTTGCACCAATTCCCGCTTGGTCCCTCTGATTCACACGGCGAACCGGGTCGCGAGTTCTCGGCACGTCACGGCGACGGTCGAAAGATCGCGCGGGAGCGCTGCCGCGGGCAGATCTCTCGCCGTCGCGTTCGGGCGCTCAGAAGAGCGTGTAGCCGCCGTCGATCACGAAGAGATCGCCGGTGTGGTATGACGATGCAGCGCTCATGAGATAGACGGCGATGCCCGCGAAATCAGCCGGCTCGCCGAAGCGGCGCAGCGGTATGCGCGGTTTCACCGCCTCGACGAACCGCGCGTTTGCGAACAGCCCTTCCGTCATCTCGGTCGTGATCCAGCCGGGCACGACCGCGTTCGAAGTGATGCCGTAGCGTGCGAACTCGACAGCCAGGGCGCGCGCGAGCGCATTGAGCGCGGCTTTGCTGGCGGCGTAGTGCTCGTTGCGCGCCGTGCCGTAGAGCGAAGCCAGGTTGCGACGTCACGACGAGCCGCCCGCCGGCGTCGCCGAGTTTGGAGCGCTCGACCATGTGGCGCGCCGC
>CAWDQS010000016.1:0-19549 GCA_963804295.1 uncultured Acidobacteriaceae bacterium | reverse complement strand
GGGATCGACAAGCCGCTAAGAGGGCTCTCACAGCTCCCCGAGAGTCCACACAGACTAAAACTGGGCGACGCGTGAGGCTCCAGCCTTCCGCCGTGCGCGTGAGTTCAAACTTGAACCCGAAGCCTCTGGCGTTGTCGATGTAGCGGAAGAAATCCGGCTGGAGGCAATAGAGGGTGCAGAGGCGCAGGGCAGGACGCAGCACGCGCCCCAGCTTGAATCGCTTGCGGTAGGTCTCGATGAGCGCGCCGCGGCGATCCGGATCGGTCACTTTGCTCACTGTACCGCGCAGTTGCACGCCGCGTATTTCCTTCCAGTTCTTGACGTTGCGGTAGACTGTTGCGGCGGCGTAAGGCGTTCTGGCCAGGTTCAGGCTATGCAGGCTGCTCCGGGAGGAGAGCCAGTAGAGTGATAGTTCTTCATCCACAATGTAGAAGAGCGGCGCGACGCAAGCCTGACCGCCTTCGCCGGTCGTGGCCAGCGATAAGGTTGTCTCTTCGCCCAGCAGCGCGGCCACCATCTCGAGATGTTTCCGCGCCGTCCTCATGGATTTGGTCCGTGCTGGTTTGAGTTGGCCGTCTCGTTGGGGAAAATGCAACCCCATCCCCGCCGCGCTCGCGCTTTGCGGCAAGGATGGGGTCTGAATACAAGATGCTACTTCGGTTGGGGCGCAGTTGGTGCAGCCGGAGTTGACGAAGGAGCCGGAGCGGTTGCCGCGGGAGCAGCGGGCTTGGGCGCGGTTGCCGGGGCTGGAGAAGCGTTCGTAGCTGGCGTAGACGGTACTGCTGCATTCGGTGCGGCGCCTGGAGCAGGCGGCTTGGGCGCTGTGCCTAGCGTAGGCAGTTTAATGTTTTGCGGCGGCGCTCCCGGAGCACCAGGGGGCGGCGCGCCGGGCATTGGGCGCATCCCGCCCATCGGCGGGCGCTGGGGCGGTGCGGGCAACTCGCTCACGTCCACCAGTTCTACGTCGAAGATCAGGTCGGCCTTGGGAGGAATGCCCGGATGGGCGGCGTCTGGTCCCGGACGGCCTTTGGCGCCGTAGGCCAATTGCCAGGGAATGAAGATGCGGCGCTTGCCGCCAATCTTCATGCCTTCAAAACCCTGATCAAAGCCGGGAATGACGCGGCCCATACCCTGCGGGAACGGCATCGGCTGAGGGACATCCAGCTTAGGTTGGCCATCGTTGCCCATCACCGGCTTGCCGTCCTTGTCTCTCAGTGGCTGCCGGTGGTCGTCGGAGGAGTCGAACTTGCGTCCGTCGGCGGCTAGCCAGCCGGTGTACAAAACCTTGTACAGCATATTGGGTTCAGCCACGGCGCCCGTGCCGATTTCTTTTTCCTGGTACTGCAGGGAGAAGGCGGTCTTCTTGATGGTCTTGACCGCTGGAATTCCAGGAGCCGGAACTCCTAATGGCAGTTTGGCGGCGGCTGTTGTCGCGGGCTTGGCCGAAGGAGCAGCCGGCTTGGCGACCGGAGTGGTAGGCTTTGCTGTGGTCGTGGCAGGCTTGGCGGCTGGGGTAGCCTGCGTAGCCGAAGCTTGGGCGCTAGCGGCCACGGTGCTGGCCGCTAACAACAGAATCAGAACAGAATGCTTCATGGCGTGATTTAACTCCAGGTAGTGCTATTGGCGAGTTTATCAGGCGATGCGATGGTTTAGCATCTTGCCAGCATCCCAGCCAGCAAGGCGGTTCTGGGGGCCAGATGCTTCACCACAATGGACTCATAACGTGCGTGAGCGCCATCCCCTACCGCGCCCATGCCGTCGAGGGTGGGAATGCCCAGTGCGGAGGTGAGGTTGCCGTCGGAGGCGCCGCCGCTCAGGGCTTCTTCCAGCGCGAAGCCCAGCTCCGCGGCCAGCGTTCTGGCCTGGCGGTAAAGCCGCACTGTCGAGCGAGTGCGCTCCATGGGCGGGCGATTGATGCCGCCATGGACGGTGAGCGTGCAGCGTTTGTCCAGCGGTTTGAGAGCGGCAAATTTCCGCTCCATGCGCTCACCGTCCGCCTTGCGAACAATGCGCAGATCGATCTCCGCCCAGGCCTGAGCGGCAATCACATTACTCCTGGTCCCGCCGCCCATGACGCCCGCATTCACCGTGATTCCGCGCCTGAGATCGGTCCAGCCGGAGACAGTTTCGATGACGTGGGCCAGCTCTAGAATGGCGCTCGCGCCTTTATTGAAGTCCACACCGGCATGCGCGGCCACTCCGGTCACGTCGATACGCCAGTGGCCGGTGCCCTTGCGCGCGGTTTTATAGGCCAGCCCCTGCGCCGGCTCCAGAACGAAGACAGCGGAGCATTCCTTTGCCAGCCGCTCGATGACTGGTCGCGAAACCGGGCTGCCAACCTCTTCGTCGCTGGTGAGCAGCAGAACGATTTCGCGCTGCAACAATCCGGCCTCGGTGAGCATTTCAATGGCGGTGAAGGCCATCGCCGCGCCGGCCTTCATGTCCAGAGAACCCGGACCCCAGAGCCGGCCTTTGCTCAAGATGTAGGGCATGGTTTTGAGCGTGCCCTGCGACCAGACGGTGTCCAGATGGCCGAGCAGCAGAGTGCGGCCGGCGGCTCCAGACTTTGGCCCGAAGCGCGCCTCCAGCAGATCTCCAAAGCCGTGCTGGCGATGAAGATTGATGCGCCCGCCCAGGCCTCGGCGTGGGCGGCGGCCAGCGCAATGCAGGCATCCACGGCGGCTTTATCGTCCGATGGCGACTCGGCCCGAACTAATTTTTGTATGAGATCGAGTAATGCGGGCTGCTTGCGCCGCGCGCCTGCCAGCAGAGCGCGCATGGGGAAGGGAAGATCAGTGGTTGCGGGCATTTTTACGCACCCATCCACTTGCGCAATTGCCGCTGCGCCGGCTTCTCCACCAGCAGCATAGCCGCCACAGCCACCGCCAGCACTGTCGCGTAGCTGATCCACGGGTCGAAGCGCGCCACTCCCAGCCGCTCAGGCAGGTGGGTGTCGTGAATCCAATTCCACAGGTTGAAGTGCAGAATATACAGGCAGTAGCTGGCTTCGCCTAGAAAGACCAGCGGGCGCACACTGAATGCGGTAGACAGCAGATTCTCCCCGGCCAGCCCCAGAACGATGCAGCCGAACAAAGGCATCAGCAGGGCGTCGTGAAGCAGGACGAAGGGAACCAGCGGCCCCATATACAAAAGGCCCAAGACGCCGGCAAAGCCGGCCAGCCCCAGCAGTATCCGCAGGCGGCTCGAGCGCGGCACCAGCTCGTTCAGGCCAACCAGCAGAATGCCGAAGACAAAGCTGGCCAGATGCGGCAGAGGCGTGTACTTGAGCGCCCACAACCACCTGCCCCAACTGTAGCGGTCCGGATGCGCGATGCCGTCCGGCTGGAAGATCAGGTACAGCGCGCCCGGAACCAAGCCCAAGGCCCACACTCCCGCCAGAAGCAGCAGATTGCGCGAAACTGTTGCAGGCCGTTTGACCTTGGCCAGCCAAGGAAACAGAGCGTACATGAAGGCTTCGGCGGGCATGGCCCAGGCCGGCGTGTTCAGAAAGGTGGCCAGCGACGGAACCCAGCCCTGCAAAAGCAGCGGCGTCAACACCATGCCCACCCAGAACATTCCGTGCTGCCCTGTCAGCGCTGTGTTGTTCCAGCAAACCGGTTGCGCATGAGCGCCGTACTCCCCCGAAACCATCCGCCAGCTTAAAAACAAACTCAACAGGTAGACGGGATAGAGCCGCGTGAAGCGCGCCTTCCAGAAGCGCGTCTTGTCCAGCGTACCGGCATGTGCCGCGCCGGAGTAGTTGTAACCCAGCACAAAGCCCGAGAGCAAAAAGAACAAGCCCAGCGCGATGTAGCCGGCGTTGACCACCGGCGCAAGAAATCCGAAAATATGAGGATCGGAAAAATGAAAGAATACGATGTTGATGGCCGCAAAGAATCTCAGCCCCGACAGTGCATCCAGCCGTACTGGTTTCTGTATCTCCACTGGTCTTTCAAGACTCCGTCGGTGACTGACCCCTGATCTCTGATCTCTGACCCCTACTCTTACGCCGTCACCAACGATCCAACCTTTTCGCCCAGCACCACCCGGCGAATGTTCCCCGGCTGGTTCATATTGAAAATAACCATGGGCAGGTTGTTGTCCTTGCACAGGCTCACGGCGGTCAGGTCCATTACCTTCAAGCCCTGGCGCAGAATCTCCATGTAGGTAATGTGGTCGTACTTGACGGCGTCCTTCACCAGCACCGGGTCGGCGCTGTAGACGCCTTCCACCTTGGTGGCCTTCAGCAGCACGTCGGCCTTGATCTCCATGGCCCTAAGGCTGGCCGCTGTATCTGTGGAGAAGAAGGGGTTGCCGATGCCCGCCGCGAAGATCACCACGCGGCCCTTTTCCAGGTGGCGCACGGCGCGGCGGCGAATGTAAGGCTCGGCCACCTGGTTCATGAAGACGGCGCTCATCACGCGGCACTGCACGCCGCGCTGCTCAATGGCGTCCTGCATTGCGATAGCGTTGATGACCGTGGCCAGCATGCCCATGTTGTCAGCGGCCACGCGGTCCATCTCTTTAGCCTGCTCAGCCACGCCGCGGAAAAAATTGCCTCCGCCCACCACCACGCCAATCTCCACGCCCAGAGCATGGACATCAACGATCTCGCCGGTAATTTCGGCGATCTTGGCGGCGTCCAGCCCAAAGCCGCGCCCGCCGGCCAGCACCTCACCCGATAGCTTGAGAACAATGCGTTTATACATACCGATTCGAGTATCGCATACCTGTGGCGGAAGTTTTCAGCAATCGTGGCGCTGACGACTCGGCCAGCAAATCGCAGAACTGTCTAATTTGGCTCGACGCTGCAACCTAAATGAGCGTTTAATGATGGAGGGAGAATGCAGAAGACCGTACCATCTCCCTACGCCACGGTGGCGATACCCATGAGTTGCACTTCCCATTCGCGCGAGCGTATGTCTTTTGCCGGCCTGGTGTGCATCTTCGTCCTGGCGTACTGCGCCGGCGGAGCCGTTTTGCGCGCGCAGGACACCGTTCTCCCTGACAGCCCATATCCTTCGGCTCCCATCCCCGCGTCCGTACCCACGCCTGCACCTGTGCACACCTTCACGCTAACACCCGTGCCTACCACCACCAATGCTGCTCCGGCTGAGAATTTATCCCACTCTAACCCAAGCTTGAAACACGACTCCTCCGGCTCCGATCATGGCCGCGGTGCGCCGCGCAACAACAGCCAGGGCTTCTCGCTTTGGGACCGTACGCCCTTAGATGCTGCCCAGCACAGCGGCGGAGCACGCACCAGCCGTTCTTCCGCTCTGGGCGGTAAATCCGGCTCCTCAAGGATAGGTCTTGCTTCGTGGGGTGCTGAATCGGGGTCCGTGCGGACAGATCTTATTCCGTGGGGTGGTGAACCGGTCGATCTGGAGTCTCTCTTTCGGGGAACAAGCGCCTCCAGCTTCGGCCATGGCCGCGGCTCCGCGCCGGGAGACCTCAGACTTAATCAACTGACCAGAGGCGACCTGAGGATGTACCTGAAGTCCTCGGCGGGTAGCTTCCGTCTCTCCTACCAGGACGCTTATCGCGCTAGAAGCAATGGCCTGGGCGGCGGAGTCGGCCAGGGCTCTGCCGGCGCATCATTCTACAGTCCCACCTTCGGCAACGGGATATTCAATCTCTCCACAACCTCCATGCGGGGTTCCGGCTTCCCGGCAGTTTCGTCGCGCGGCGGCTTCTCAGGCTCCATGAGCGGGTCGGGACACGGCGGCCCATCCAACCCCGGCGGCACAGAGAAACACCCTGCAGCATCGGTCTCGCTGCATTTGCATTTTTAGGACTTATTCGCAATAGCAATAGACTTCGGTTCCCCATCCATTTCGTAGGCTTTATCGCGAAATGGGTGGGATACAAGAAGGTTGATATACATTACACAATGTCTGAAAATGTTCTGGATGCAGCAAGGCCCAGGATATGCTCCCTGGGCCTAGGTTGATCTCGAAATGTAGTAGGAAGTTACTCGGCAGCCGCTTCCACGGGCTTGGTCGTAGCTACGGTCCACTCCGGCGCGCCCACCTTGAAGCGCGCGAATCGCCGCACGGTGATGTTCTCGCCCAGCTTGCCCACCTTCTGCCCGATCAGTTCCTTGATGCTGATGGTTTGCTCCTTGATGAAGGGCTGCTCCAGCAGGCAGACTTCCTCGTAGAATTTAGCCATCTTGCCCTCGACGATCTTTTCGATCACCGGGGCTGGTTTGCCGGTGGCGGCGGCCTGGGCGCGATAAATTTCCTTTTCGCGCTCCATATCGGCAGCGGTCACATCCTCGGATTTCACATAGCGCGGATCGCTGGCCGCGATGTGCATCGCGACATCCTTGAGCAACTCCTGAAAGTCCTCGGTGCGGGCCACAAAGTCGCTCTCGCAATTCAATTCCAGCAGCACGCCGATCTTGCCTCCGGCGTGAATGTAAGTGCCCACAGCGCCCTCGTTGGTGGTGCGCGACGCCTTCTTCTGCGCCGAGGCCATGCCCCGCTTGCGCAGCACCACAAAGGCATCCTCGATGTTTCCCTTGGACTCCTGCAAAGCCTTCAGGCAGTCGCCCATGGGCGCGCCTGACTTTTCGCGCAACTCTTTCACCAATTTTGCATCAATCTTTTCGCTCACTGTTGTTCTCTCTTTTCTGAAAATTTCGTTATCCGCACTCAGCCTAATTTTCTGAGCCTGGATCAAGACTCATCAATCTGCTCTAGACACAAACTCGATTTCGTCATCCGATTCGGGATCGCTACAAAATGCCAAGCCATGAACTTTCGGCTCCCGAATCATCACACCGCCGCCAAACTCTTCGACATACCAGCTCGTTTCCGGGTCATTGACTGCGGGGTCCGCGACAAACTCGATCTCGCCGGGGAACCGTTCAGCGTAGAGGATCTTGTCGCCTTTCCTGATCTCCTCACCGGATTGGTAGTAAAGGGGCAATTCAGTGTTACCCGGCAAAAAAAAGCGTGGCGCAATCCGAGGCGGCCACGCTTCTCTCAGGATGCACACATTTGTGTACAGAAATGATTAACGTACGCCTTCGGCCACTTCGGCCTCGTCCAGCGCCGCCACTGCGGCGGGCGCCTTGCGAATGCCGCCACCCAGTGCCGCTTCCAGGTCCACTTCCTCGACCGGCGCGGCATCATCGGACGCAGCCTCGGCCGCGGGTACAGGCAGATCTTCAACAAAGGCCTTGTCGCCCACCAGGTTCACGCCCTCGGCCGCCGAGTCGGCGATCTTCGAGGTGAACAAGCGAATGGCGCGCAGCGCGTCGTCGTTGCCGGGAATCACGTAATCGACCACCGTCGGGTCGCAGTTGGTGTCCACCACGGCCACCACCGGTATGCCCAGCTTGCGGGCTTCCTTCACGGCAATCGTTTCATTGTTCGAGTCAACGATGAACAGCGCGTCCGGCAGCCGCTTCATCGCCTTGATGCCGGCCAGGTTGGCCTGCAGGTGCTTGCGCTCCCGCTCCAGCTTGATGACTTCCTTCTTGGTCAGCAGCTCGTAGCGGCCATCGGTGGCCATCTCATCGATCTCCTGAAGGCGCTTCACCGACTTCTGTACCGTCACCCAGTTGGTGAGCAGGCCGCCCAGCCAGCGCTGGTTGATGTACGGCATTCCCGCCCGTGTGGCTTCTTCGGCCACGGCTTCCTGCGCCTGGCGCTTGGTGCCGACAAATAGAATTGTCTTGCCGCTGGCGCACAGCTCGGTAACGAATTTGGACGCTTCCTTGAACAGCTTGAGCGTCTTCTGCAGGTCGATGATGTAGATTCCGTTGCGCTCGCCAAAAATGTATTCCTTCATCTTTGGATTCCAGCGCTTGGTCTGATGCCCGAAGTGAACTCCAGCTTCGAGCAGCTCCTTCATTGTGATCGTGGCCATTGGCCTCCTTCGTGAGTTGCATCCGGGTGGTCGATGCCAGCGCCCGAATTGAACCCGCTTGTGCGGGAAATTAAAACACTCAGATCCTATTCGGTGATTTCACTGACATTTTGACCCTTGTCCAGGCTGACAATCGCGATCAAGGTGCCATAGAGACTTCTTTCGGTCTCTCTAAAAATCTGAACCTTGTCATTATCCTTATCGCTAAGGCTGATTGCATCACCCTCCCAAATCTGCTTGGGAAGCTTGGAATCAAGGACAAATAGGCCAAACTTCCTCTTTCCATTGCCGGTTGTCATTTAGCACCCCTTCTTGAAGCATTTAGGTTTCGAGAACTAGAGGGAACAGGGAACAAAAAACAATGCCAAGCAATCGGCTGTTCCCTGATCCCTGTTCCCTGCAAGCGTTTAGCGCTTGCTGAACTGGAAGCGCGCTCTCGCGCCCTTCTGTCCGTACTTCTTGCGTTCCTTCATGCGCGAGTCGCGGGTCATCAGGCCTTCGGCCTTCAACACCGTACGCAACTCGGGGTTGAACTGAACCAATGCGCGAGCAATGCCCATCTTGACGGCATCGGCCTGCGCCGCTACGCCGCCGCTTTTGACGGTGGTCACCACATCAAAGCTCGAAGCCAGTTCGACCAGGGCCAAAGTGCGCTTGGCGGCTACGCGCTGCTGCTCGGTCACAAAGTACACATCGAAAGCCTTGCCGTTGACCTTCCACTCGCCCGTGCCAGGACGCAGAAAGACGCGCGCGATCGCTGACTTGCGCCGCCCCGTCCCGTAATACTGAACCAAATCTGCCATTCTTAACTCTCTCCGCCAGACAATCTCAGTCCGGCTTTTCCTGATCCATGATCTCTGAACTCTGATCCCTGTTCCTACACAATTTCCAACGCCACCGGCTTCTGCGCCTCGTGGGGGTGCTTGTCGCCGCGATAGACCTTGAGCTTGGTAGCCATCTGGCGGCCCATCTTGCTCTTGGGCAGCATTCCCTTGATGGCCTGCTCCAGAATCGCCTCCGGCTTGCGGTTCAACAGGCGCACGAACGACTCCTCGCGCAGACCGCCGGGGAAGCCGGTGTAGCGGCGATAGAGCTTGCTCTGAGCCTTGAGGCCGGTCAGGCGGACCTTCTCCGCGTTGATGACGATCACATGGTCGCCCACGTCAATATACGGAACGTATTGCGGATTCAGCTTGCCGCTCAATACATCGGCGGCCTTGGTCGCCAATCGGCCCAGCGTCTTGCCGCTGGCATCCACTACGAACCATTTGCGGTCAATATCCTTGCCGCTCGGAATAAAGGTACCCATCGCTCTCCTGCCCTCTAAACGCCTAAAAAGCCCAAAAATCCCGCGCAAAGCGCACTTGCCCGCGCCAATCCGGCGCACGGGCCCAATTTCCACCCACTGCCAAACAGATCTGTTCGGGTGAGGACCGCGGGGGCTGGCCCTGAAAAGGGCTCTGTCTGCGCCGGAGGCGCGCCAAATTCCACGCGCCTGAACTCGAATCCAGCAGCCGGCAGCCTGTTTCAGCCGATCCCCTTCAGGGTATCAACCAACGGGTCCGGATGAGCACACCAAGACCCCAGGCGCAACACCGCGCAAGGACTTTAGAATACCCGAATCAGGCCCCGGAGTCAACGCTTCCCCACGACTCCGCCGACACCTCTGGAGAATTGCCATCCCCTCGTGTAAAGTGAGAGCTACTTGCCCGAACAGATGCGTGGATTTGACATGGCGGACACAATCCGCCAGCGACATCACGAACGGAGCCCCTCCATGAAGAGAAATCCCTGGCGCGTACTGGCGGCGGCGGCCATCGTGACCGTCGGTGTCGGCTTGATCGTTGCCTTCTACATTCTCAGCCTGAATGACAAAAGCATCTGTCAGCGGGATTTCATCGGCTACTGGTCGGCAGAATCCCAGTTCCTTCACGGCGCCAACCCCTACGATCCCGCGGTCATTCTGCAACAGGAGCGCGCCCTGGGCCTGGATCGCAAACAGCCCATGATGCTCTACAGCCCGCCTGTGGCCTTTTTTCTGGTCGCGCCCTTCGGCGTGTTCAGCGCAAAATCCGGCCTGATCCTTTGGTCGCTCGCTCTGCTCGGCTGCCTCGTGGCCTCCATTGGGCTTCTTGGCCTTCTTTTCGGACGCCCCGTCGACCGCTTCTACATGCTAGGAGGCATCTTTCCCCCCGCGATAGCCTGCCTCTCGGCCGGGCAAATCGGCATCTTCCTTCTGCTGGGACTCGTGCTGTTTCTCTATTTGCACCGCTCCCGCCCCTGGCTGGCCGGCGTGGCCCTCCTGCCATGCGCCATGAAGCCGCACCTGTTTTTGCCCCTCGCCATCGTTCTGCTCCTTTGGGTCGTCACGCGAAAGGCATACCGCATCCTCGCCGGTTTCACACTCGCTCTGGCCGTCGCTTGTGCCCTCCCGCTCGTTATCAATCCCCACATCTGGTCCCAGTACTCCCGCATGATGAACGACGGGCTAGCTCTCAACATCTATGCACCAACACTCTGTTCCACCTTTCGCCTCCTCGTAGATCGCCAGGCCCCGTGGACGCAATTCATTCTAGAAGCCGCCGCCTGCTGTTGGGCGCCCTGGTATTTCTGGTCGCGCCGCGACCGCTGGCGCTGGATGGATCAGGGAATGTTGCTGCTGCTCGTCGCCGCGCTCTGCTCGCCCTTCGGCTGGGTCACAGATGAAGCCATCCTGCTTCCCGCCGTCCTTGCAGGACTTTATCGTGCGCTGGAATCCCGAAGATCGCTTATGCCCCTCTGGCTGATTGCCGCGGTCGCACTCATCGAGGTGATGGCTGGCATGCAGATCACCACCCCGTACTACCTCTGGACCACGCCTGCCTGGCTGCTCTGGTATCTCTACGCCACGGGAAAAATCGCTCCCTCGCGCCCGGTAGCATGATTTTCTCTCTTCGTGTTACTCTGTTCCTTCGCCAGGAATGCTCGGCAAACCGGCAGTCCTTGCGGGGGTGCGTATGAGCGTTCTGAGCAGAATCGGAATTGCGCTGGATTCGGACCTTTTGAAGCGTTTTGACCGCTCCATTGAGCGGCGGGGCTATACCAACCGTTCTGAAGCCTTTCGAGACCTGATCCGCGACCGGCTGGTGACCGAGCAGACCGCGGCTCCGGAAGCAATTGTCGTGGGCACAGTCACCCTCATCTACAACCACCACGCCCACGGCATCACGGAAAAACTGACCGAGGCGCAGCACTCACACCACGAGTTGGTGGTCTCCACCAGCCACGCCCACCTGGATCACGATTCCTGCCTGGAGGTGTTGATTGTGCATGGCAAATCAGCCCAGGTAGCGCAGTTTGCGGATCAACTGATCGGCCTCAAAGGCGTGCAGCACGGCCGCCTGGTGATGACCGTTCCTGAGCATGAGTTGACGCCGCCCTCCGAGCCGAAGCACAAGCATCCGCACAAGCATTGAGCGCTGTCCACTGTCCTTTGTCAAAAGCTTCTTCCTACCGCGAATCGGAACAGAAACGGTTCGGTGGGGTGGTTGACGCGTCCGAATCCCGGCGCGGCTGTTGGAGCGATTTGATAGACATAGGCATAGTCAATGTCGGCATCTTTGCGGTTAAGCATATTCAAAAATTCGGCCGCAACGCGCCATTTCTTGAAAAATTGATAACCGACCTCCCCATTGAGCAATACCGTTTGACTTGACTGATAAAGTCCGTCCGACGTCAAGTAGCGCGGGCCAAAGTAGCGCAGGCGCAAACTCGACGAAAAACCTTGGTAATCATGCAGAGTGATGCCCGAGGAAATCACTGCCTTGACCGCTTCTGGCACTAGCTTGCCCCCCGGGCCGCTCTGTTGCGCATAGAAGGAACCAACGGTGATGCCATTGATTGTGACGGCGCTATTTGTGACGGTTTGTGCCGCATCATCCGGATCGATCTGGGTAAACTGGGCGCGGGAATCCGAAATGTCGAAATCAACAGCCAAATGTTCCGCTGGCGTGTAGTAGTTCGCCCATTCAAGGCCATAGCGATTGCTCGACTGTTCTGAAGCGGAGGTGCCTCCGGTGTCGCCATCCTGCAACAATTCGGAATTACTGCGGAGATACCAGAGTGCAAGGGTGCTTTGCAGATGAGGGACGGCCACTGTGCGCGCGCCGATTTCCCCGCCTTTGGTTTGGACCAGGGGGGTAATTTTCGCGTTGAGTGTACCGTGGTAAGGATTGTCCGGCGAAACCGGTTCCACCTGTTGTGTCGCGCCACGCCCGTCGTTCGAGTGAAAACCGAATCCGCCCTGTAAATAGAACTCAGTATTGGCCCACGGGCCGAAGATCAAACTGGCTTTGGGGCTGGGCAGGAACTTGGTGGCCGAGCCGGAATTGGCAGCGTTCACTGTGCTGGTGGTGCCGTCGGGCAACGTAACAATATCGGAGGGGTAAGCCAGGCTGGTGACGGCAAATTTCTCATCATCGCCGCGCAGTGCCACAACCGACCGGAATTTGTTCGCCCACTGGATTTTATTTTCCACATAAGCACTGCCTATCAAGTCCGTAAAGTTATCCCGCTCCGTGGTTGGGGGCAAAGCCGGGCAGGCGCTGGGAAAAGTGGTAGGGGCGCCACCATCCACGCTGATACTGATGGTGGATGTGTATGTGTTGCAGATGATGTCGTTGAAAGAGATGCCGGTGGCGGAATAATCAGTTTTGATCGTGCGCCTGCGATTTTCCGTCCGGTAAAGGCCGTTGTAGATCCAATCGTTGCGCAGTTGCAGGCCGAAGGTATTGGACATCTTGCGCCTAAAACCTGTGCTGAAGACTGTGTGGCGTGCGTCAAAACCACCTACCCAGCGCCTATCCTGCTGTTCAAACTGATCGCCTCTGTTGTGGTCCACCAGGTAGTAAGTGAAGTCGGAAAATAAATCCATATCATAATAGAACACATAGGCCGCGATTCTCGACTCGGAATTTCCGTCTTGGCGGTGCCATTCACCCTGCAAGCTATAACGCTGGCTGTGACCGCCGTCAGTCGGGTTCAGTGTGCCGAAGTAACCAACTCCGAATGGCGTAGACGGTGTGGGGTTGACTTGGGCGGTAACGGGGATTTGATCGCTCGAATTCCATTTTCCGTGGTAAGCGCGGGCCGTGATGCTGACGCCATTGGCGTCGTCGCCCCGGCTGTAGGTGATCAAGCCGTTGATTTTGTTATAAGCATCCGGATGCGTCCATGGGCCGTCATAGTACGTCTCTTCTCCGCCGTATAGCAAATTGCCCGAACCGAGCTTTTGCGATGCGCCGAAAACGGCCCGTCCGTATGTGTAGCTACCACCTTCCACCTTGAGAAAATTTTGCGGCAGTGTCTTGAAAAATTCCACATGTGCATTTGCCGCCGAGCTAAAGTTGCCGACATCTGCGTAATAAGGACCTTTCTCGAAATTCACCCGCTTCACAAACTCAGGGATCACGGTGTTCATGTCCGAGTAGCCCTCGCCGTGCGCGTGCGACGGCAGGTTCAGCGGCATATCGTCGAGGAAGATTGCAATATCCGTGCCGTGGTCCAGATTGAAGCCGCGAAGAAAATATTGGTTGGCCTTGCCGCCGCCGGCGTGCTGCGTGATGATGAGACCGGGAACCGTCTCCAAGACTTCGCCCGAACGAAGAATCGGGCGATCCTGGATTTCCGT
The DNA here is from genome assembly GCA_963804295.1 of uncultured Acidobacteriaceae bacterium. GTDB lineage: Bacteria > Acidobacteriota > Terriglobia > Terriglobales > Acidobacteriaceae > Telmatobacter. The sequence continues at coordinate 6,000 of CAWDQS010000016.1, read as the reverse complement.
TGCGCCCACCGTGCCTTGAGAGCCGGATTCGGCAATCCCGATCAAGTCATCCTCACGGCCCTGCACGCTGATAGTGGTGCTCACGATGCTCACAGATAGAGAGATGCGCAGCGGGACCGGCGCTCCGGTGGTCCCTAGGTTGACAAGGATTTCTTTGCTCTCAAAACCGGGATTCGATACTACCAGTTGATAATTGCCTGCCGCGAGTCCGGAAAGAATGAAGGAGCCGTTCCTGTCCGACTGTGTCGTTCTTTGTACAATACCGTTCGCGCTCAGAACCTGCACGGTAGCCCCGGCAATCACCGCGCCAGACGTGTCAACGACAGTTCCCGATAGCTGAGACGGATAAGCCTTATCGCTCGCGGCGACCGGGTGACCCTGCGGATCGACAATGCGGCCCGTGGATGAAGTCTCCTGAGCGCACAGGAGGCATGGCGTCAGCAGAAAGAAACAAACGGTCAACCGGTTCGTCGTAAACGGAATCAGCAACAGCGCCATGAAATTGATTATTGCATGCGTAGCACGAATCGAGTATTAGTATGTGGCATAATTCAATGCGTATGTGTGGTTGCTCCCGCAAAGCAGGAGTATCATCACGGCTTCGCGCTGGGCGGAATCAATAGCGTAATAGCGTCGGGGACGATCTCCATGCGGACCGGCAGATCGCCGAGAAACTCCCCATCGGCTTCAACCAGGACGCGCGGCGAGGAGCCGTTGCGGGCGCGGCATTCGACCGAAACGGCGTCGAGCACTTCAATCTCGCGAGTGAAGCTCGCGTGGCCAAACAAGGTCCCGAGCAGGAAAAGAAAGTAGCTGAACCGGCTGCGGGTCTTGAAGGCCACCAGGCGCAGGCCGTCGTGGTGTAGCGTTGCGCCGGGAATGAAATTGTTGAGGACGCCGCCGAAGTTGCGGATGCGTACGGCCAGCAACTCGGAGATCTCTTCGACGTGGGGCTGAGCGCCGTCGCGCTCCACAATGGCGGCTTCAAAAAGAGGAAACGAGTGAGTGAACCAGACGCGCCAGCCCTCGATCAAATAAAGGAGATAACCGAGCCGCCGCTTGAGCGCGGGGTTGAGGCGGGAGATGAACAAAGCGTCGGCGCCCACCCCGGCGGCCACGGTAAAGTAGCGCGAACGCGTTGTGCCCGCCGCGTCCTGATAAAAGATTTGGCCGACAGAGATGCGCATCGGGACCGCTGTCAGCAGTTTGCGGACCACCTTGGCCGGGGAGGAGCGCAGGCCAAGATTCGCCGCCAGCGCGTTGGCGGTGCCCAGCGGCACCACGCCCAAAGCCACGCTGGTCCCAACCAAGCTCTGCAAGACTTCATGCACGGTGCCATCTCCGCCGCATGCAATGATCGTGTCGCAGCCTTGACGGATAGCTTGCTCGGCCAGCACGCCGGCGCTGCCTGGTGCGATGGTTTCATGCGCTTTGGCTTCAACGCCCGCTGAGCGCAGCACAAGGAGCGCCTTGTCGATCTCCGCGTGACGCCTCCAGGAGTGCTGGCCAGAAGCCGGATTGTAGATGAGCGCAACACGGCGCATCGAGAGGTTCTCCTGGAAAGTCCGCACCCGGCGCGAGTATGCACTTGGGAGCCATGCTCTTATATTCGCATCTTTCGGGCGGCCAGGCAGTTGCGAGAAGAGCATTTCCGCCGGCGGCCAGGGAGAACCAAGATAAATTGATCGATTGCCTTTATACTAGAGCGTGTTTAATAGAACTGCCTTGTATCAGGGCACGACTTTGCCGGGGTCCCCTTCGACTGGTCTACGTTGATGGGATGGCTTGAGTCGTGCCGCAAAATTCCAATAAACTGGGGGCTTTTGCCCCTGAGGGATGCGTTTCATGGCTCAGGCGGAGATTGGCATTATCGGCGGCAGCGGGCTGTATTCCATGCCCGGATTTACAAACGTACATGAAGAACGCGTCGAGACGCCCTTTGGCGCGCCCTCAGATGTCTTTGTTCTGGGCGAGCTGGAGGGCCGCAAAGTGGCTTTTCTGGCCCGCCATGGGCGCAACCACAGCATCCTGCCCTCGGAGCTGAACTTCCGCGCCAACATTTATGCCTTCAAAAAACTCGGCGTCGAGCGCATCGTCTCCGTCTCCGCCGTCGGCTCGCTGAAGGAAGAGCACAAGCCTACGGATTTTGTGATTCCCGATCAGTTCATCGACCGCACCTTTCATCGCATTACTACTTTCTTCGGTGAAGGCATCGTGGGCCACGTGGCTTTCGGCGATCCAGTCTGCGCCACCGTGGCCAAGGCGGCTGCTCAGGGTTGCGCGGCGGCGGGCGTTGTGGGCAAGCTGGGCGGAACTTACGTCTGCATGGAGGGCCCGCAGTTCTCCACCAAGGCCGAGTCCCATCTCTATCGCAGTTGGGGAGCGGACGTCATCGGCATGACCAACCTGCAAGAGGCCAAGCTGGCCCGCGAGGCGGAGATATGCTACGCCACCATCGCCATGGTCACCGACTACGATTGCTGGCGCGAGGGACACGACGCGGTCACCATCGAAGAGATTGTGCGCGTGCTCCATCAGAATGCCGAGAACGCGGCCAAGGTGGTGAAGGCCGCCGTCGCCGCCATGCCGCATGAGCGCAATTGCGCCTGCGCCTCGGCGGCCAAGTTCGCCGTGCTCACCAAGCCGGAAGCAATTCCAGCGGCGGTCAAAGAAAAACTGAAGCTGCTCTTCGGAAAGTATTTGGGAATTTAGTGTTGCCGCTTCAGAATGAGAGTTTCACCATAAATCTGTCATCCTGAGCGAAGCGTAGCGGAGTCGAAGGACCCGTGGTTGTTCTTGTTTATGCCTTTCGTCTTTGTTGATACAGCGTGCTTTATAAACCCGCTTTGTATCAGGGCATGACGTTGCAGTTTGCGGAAAATGCAAATGGTGGAGCAAGAAGTGTCAGGCGCGACTTTAGTCGTGCCGCACATTTTATACAATGAACGCGGGCTTTAGCTCCTGAAGTATATCTTCATCAATATGAGAGGGACCAAATGGCCATCACCGTAGTAGGCAGCGTTGCGTACGACACGATTGAAACACCGGCAGGTAAGCGCGAGCGCTGCCTGGGCGGCGCGGCGACCTATTTCTCGCTGGCTGCCAGTTACTTCACCGATGTGCGCGTCATCGCCGTCGTCGGCGAGGACTTTGGCAAACGCCAGGAGGCGGTCTTTCAGGCGCGTAACATCGACACGCGCGGCATTGAGCACACCGCGGGCAAGAGCTTCTTCTGGGAAGGCTCCTATCTCGAAAACCTCAACGAAGCCAAGACGCACATCACGGATCTGAATGTTTTTGCGACCTTCAATCCCAAGATTCCCGACGTGTATCGCGACTCCGAATTTCTTTTTCTGGCCAACATCGATCCGGTTTTACAAAGACGAGTCCGCGAGCAGATGCCCGATGTGAAGCTCACCGCCGGCGACACCATGAACTACTGGATCAAGGATCATCGCCCGGCGTTGCTCGAAGTCCTCAAGGGCCTCGACATTCTGCTCATCAACGACACAGAAACCAAAATGCTGGCTGGCAACAATAACCTCGTCCAGGCCGCCCGCGCGGTGATGGCCTTGGGGCCGAAGACACTGGTGGTCAAGCACGGCGAGTACGGGGCGACGCTCTTCCACAGCGCAGGAGCATTCCGCGCTCCGGCGATGCCTTTGGAAGAAGTCGTGGACCCAACCGGCGCGGGCGACAGTTTTGCCGGCGGCTTTTTCGGCTACCTGGCCTCGCAACCCGAACAGTCTCCGGCCGCATTTCGTCGCGCCATGTTCTTCGGCGGCGTGATGGGTTCCTTTGCATGCGAGCGCTTCGGCACAGAGCGGTTGCAAAAGCTTACGCGTCCGGAGATTGACGAACGCTTCAACATTTTCCGCGAGTTGACGCATCTTGCCTGAGAAATCCAATCCGTCTCCGCACATCTCGCGCTTGGAGTGGCTCTTCGTCGTGGCCTCCTGCGCCGCAGCCTCGATCTCCGCGATTGTGTGGAGCTGGCGCAACAATGCCATGCTCAACTACGGCGATGCTGTTGCCCATCTGCACATTGCGCGGCGGGTCTTCGACTCACACCATCCGCGCCTTACTGAACTCGGCTCCGTCTGGCTGCCGCTGCCGCATTTGCTGATGCTTCCCTTTGTGCAGTTTTATAGCTGGTGGGCCAGCGGCTTTGCGGGCGTCATTCCCTCGGCGCTCGCCTATCTCGCCGCCTGCGCGGGAATCTATCGCCTCGCTCGCCACTGGCTGCGTCCGGCTCCGTCGGCGCTGGCGCTGGCCTTCTTCGCCCTGAATCCCAACCTTCTTTACTTGCAAACCACGGCCATGACCGAGCCGCTCTTTGTTTGCGAAATGGTGTGGGTTGTAGTGCTGCTGGTGGAGTGGCGCGCGAGTCTTGACGCAAATGCAAAACAATCCCGACGCCTGCTCTGCATGATTGCCGCTGCGCTGATCGCCGCAATCTTCACACGCTATGACGGCTGGGTGCTGGCTCTGCTGGCATGGACGTGCATGGGCACCGCTCTCGCCCGTCGCGGCCGGTTGCGTACGCCGGGTTTTTGGATTGCCAGCCTCCTCATCATTGCGGCGCCGGTCGCGTGGTTCATATACAACTCCATTGGCTTCGGCGATTGGCTCTACTTCGCGCGCGGCCCGTATTCGGCCAAGGCAGTCGAGATGAATACCTCCGTGCCAGGATTTCCGCCGCATCCGGGATGGCACAATCCGTGGGTAGCGCTGATCTTCTACATCAAGGCCGCGGAACTGGATGCCGCCGCTCTAGCATGGGGCAACACTCTTCTGATCTTGAGCCTGCTGGGTACGGCATGGGCCTGGCTCACGGCGCGCAAGCGTGCATTCCAGTGGGCGCTGCTGCTGTGGTTTCCGGTCGTCTTCTACGCGTATTCGGTCGCCTACGGCTCGGTGCCCATCTTCGTTCCCGTTTGGTGGCCGCACTCCTGGTACAACCTGCGCTATGGGATGGAACTGATGCCGGCCTTTGCGCTGGGGCTGGGTTTCGCGGCGCAAATAATGCTGGCTGCCGTGAACGATTTCAAGCCGCGCGAGTTCAATCCCCGCTGGCTACGATATGCGGCAGGCATTCTCTTCGCAGTTGTGGTTATCAACGCAGTTCAAATTCTGCGCGAACGTCCCCATGTATATGTCGAAGGGGTCAAGATTTATGAGGCGCGCAGGCCTTACGATCTTGAGATTCCTCCCGCGATGCGCGCTCTGCTGGACGAGCGGCCAGGCGGCGTGGTGCTGATGGACACATCGGTTTTTCCGGAGATCGTAGCATTCACCGGAATTCCCTTCCGCCAGACCATCAACGAGAGCGATCTGGAGATTTATCGCGCCGCGCTGGCCGCGCCCGCCGCGCACGCCGCGCTGGTGCTGGCCTTCGACGGCGACGAGATCGACCGCGCGGTCAAGGCGCATCCTGAGGGCCTGACGGCAGTTCGCCATTTTTCGACAGCCGGAAAACCCGACGGGACGATTTACGTCTCTGGTACGCCTGTTGTTCATTCGGCGCAAACCTCGTCCCCAAGTTATGCAGAGCGGTGATAGCATTTTGCATGGAAGCGAGATGAGCATGACACTGGCACAATTCGCGCTACCTTTTGACTTTGACCGCCTGCAACAGATCGTGGTGGTCAACGGCGCAATTGGCCGTCTGCTGGTGGCCTGTCTGCTGGGCGCTGCGGTGGGCCTTGAGCGGGAGTTCAGCCGCAAGGCCGCAGGCGTGCGCACCAACCTTCTGATCTGCATGGGCAGCGCGTTCTTCACGCTGCTCTCCGCGGTGCTGGCCGGCGACGCCAACCCGGACAAGGGCCGCGTAGCCTCGAACATAGTGCAGGGCATCGGCTTTCTGGGCGCGGGGTTGATCCTGCATAATCGCAGCCGCATCAGCGGACTGACCAGCGCCGCCAGCATATGGGTAGTCGCCTCCATCGGTATGGCATGCGGCGCGGGACTTTATGCGGCCGCCGTAGTAGCCACCATCAG
>CAWDQS010000015.1:0-3309 GCA_963804295.1 uncultured Acidobacteriaceae bacterium | reverse complement strand
CATGAGCCCTTCCCACGTGCTTGACATCGTGCCATACCGGAACGTATTCGCGCATTGCCGCCGAATGCGGAGCCGAAGTGGTGGCCTGGGATACAGATATGCCCGGCAGCGGATCTGAATTGGCGGGCCGCGCACAGCGCCGCGCTGCCGATCCTTCCGTTAGTCGCGGACTTTGCCCGGCCTACGCCTGCCGCCGGCTGGCAAAACCTGGAGAGCGCCAGCCTGCTCGACCGCGCGCGAGGCAAATTCGATTGCGTCCTCATGCTGGGAATTCTCCATCACCTTCTGGTCGCCGATCAGATTCCCCTTGCGGCCATCCTCGAGCAGTTGCGCGAGCTGTCCAACCGCTGGGCGATCCTCGAATGGATACCGAAAGAGGATTCCCAATTCAATGGGCTATGCCGGGGCCGCCAGGAACTCTACAACCACATGAACGAGGGGTATTTCATTCACGAACTTTCAAAACGATTTCTGCTGTGCGGGCACGCCCAGCTTGCCAACGGGCGCTCGCTTTGGCTGAGTGGAGCGAATATGACCAAGAAGCGGCTCACACTGGAGGGAGTGGGCGACAGGCCCTCTTGCTGCTCCTTCCTTACTACTGCAAATTCCTGCTCCCTTCCCAACCTGGCGCTCTATCATCACCGCTTGCCGGTCACGCACCTGCTGGGCGGCATCCTTCTCGATATGCTTGCCTACGCCATTTTGGCGACTGGGTTCCTGGCTGCTGTTCAGCATCTTCCTCGCCGCGCGGCCATCGTCATCGAGGCTCTGTTTGCCGGCCTCATGGTGTGGGCTATCGTGGACTTCGCCAATCTGGAACTGATCCACCTTCAGTATCGAATCGAATTCTGGAGCCGCATCTGGTGGCGCGGCGCGGTATTCGTTCCTCTGCTCTCGGCGGTCCTCGCATGGCTCTTTCCCCGTGTCGCGGAGCCGGCTGCGCACGCGGTGCGGCTGTGCGTTGCAGGCGTCGCTTTCTCTGCCTTGTGGATCGTTCCGCAGCTTCTTCACGTCGCGCTCGCCCCCCGGCCCGACCAAAACGCCGCTCCCGCGCGGTTGTCCGTGCCCGAGCAGGGTGTCTCCCATCGGCGCATTATCTGGATACTCTTCGACGAGCTTTCCTACCATCAGACATTCGACCGCCCGGCCGCGGATATACAACTTCCCAACTTCGACCGGATGCGCGGCGAAAGCTTTTCGTTCGGCAACGTCAGGCCCGCGGGCTCCTACACCGAACGCATCATTCCATCGCTGTTCATCGGTCAGCCCATCGACGAGATTCGCAGCTCAACGGATGGGCGGCTTTTCTATAGAAACGATTCCTCACGCGGCTGGATCGCCTACGATCCGAATGCCACGCTGTTTGCGCTGGCTCAAAGGAACGGATGGAATACCGGCATCGACGGCTGGTTCATCCCCTACTGCCGCACCCTCGCGCCGGTGGCCGGCTCCTGTTCCTGGGAGCCCAATCTGATGCTGATCGAAGAGTACGGCGCTTCGGAGGATCGCTCCGCTCTGGCAAACGCCGCCTTGATGCCGAGCCGCTTTCTTGCGCTCTTCCACCGTACAACAACGCCCGAAGAAGGTCATATCGCGATTTACCGCAACATCGTGGCTCATGCGCGCGCGTTGATCGGCGACAACCGGATTCAATTCGTTTTCCTGCATATCCCCGTTCCACACGGACCGGGAATCTACGATCGCCGCCGTCGGGTGCTGCGCCCCGGCGGCACCTATCTCGACCGCCTGGCGCTTGCCGACGAAACGCTGGGTGTCCTGATGAAAGAGATTGACGCGACCGGGTCGGCAGGCCAGACCACGGTGATTGTCTCCTCCGATTACTCCTGGCGCATCTTTCTCAGCCGGCATAGCGAGGAATGGAGCGATGAAGAAGAACGCGCCTCGGAGGCTGCTTCGACGACAGGCCCGTGCTGCTCGTTCGTTTTCCGGATCGAAAGACCGGCCGAAGCGTCGATGCCGCGCTGCCGGAGATGCTGGAGCACGATATGATCGCGGCCATGCTGCTTGGCCAGATCAAGTCTCCAGAAGACATGAATGCCTTCATTTCCCGGCGAGGCCGCTGAGGCGAAGCGAGCCGCCGCGCCAGGCAAGCCTTGAGCCGGCGGCGAATCTCCTCCGCAGGAAGAGCCTGTAACACAGTGCGCGCACGAAAGCCGGCGTCAGGCGGATGGGTGCGCGCAGCAGGATATTGCAGATGTACTCGCGCCGCGTGAGCAGCCCGAGGCCGAGCAGATAGGACTGAAACTCGATTTCCCGCATGAAATAGGAAAACCCGCCCCGGCGGCCTTGCATGCCGTTGCCCACGCGCACGCAGACCAGGATTTCCTCAATGTTATGGAGCCGGTAGCCAAGCATCAGCATCCTCGCCCAAAGGTGATAATCCTCAAAGCCGGGAAACGATTGGTAATTTCCCGCGGCCAGCACCGCGGATCTGCGGAAGACCGCGGTGACATGGTTGATCGGGTTGCGGAATTTGGCATAGCGCAGCAGCGCCGGACCGGTTGCCGGCAAACGCCGCAGCGAGTGCGGCCGGGAGCAATCCTCGTCGAACTCAGCCCAGGTGCCGCTTACCACATCCACACTCGGATTGCGTTCCAGAAAACCCATCTGCGCTTGAAATCTGCCCGGCAGGCGAATCGTCCGAATCCATGCGCGCCACGAACTCTCCCCGGCACACCTGCAAGCCCTCGCGCAACGCGGCTCCAAGCCCTCCATTGACAGGCAGACGCAAGCTCACGATCGGCAAAAGGCTTCTGTAGGAGTCGATGGCCGCCTCCAGCTCCTCTCCCAGCGGGCCGTCTTCCACGATCACGACCTCATCCGCGGGAAGACTCTGCGCAACCAGGCTGTCGAGGGATTGACGCAGAAAGAATGGAGACTCCTTGCAATACACCGACATCAATACGGAAAGCTTCATGCCGCTCCTCCAGGAATGCATTTGCCAGTGGCCGCTGGAATCCATGAGTCCCCGGCCGATGCGCGACGCCCCAGGAGGCGTCCGGCCCACACGATGAGAACAACAACATAGGTAGTGAGAATCAGCGAAGGGATCCGCTCATAGACGTAGCCGAGATCGCCGCGCGGCGCGAACAAGGCCCGCGTCAGGCACTCGGCCCAGATGCCGGCGAAGAGCGAACGCATGCCTATCGAGCTCACGAATCGACGGCAGCTGAAGCCAAAGAGCGCGGAACCCGCATAAACAGCGGGTAGGCCGCCGAACAGGTAAAGCTCGAGCAGATAGTTCGAACCTGTTCCAGAGACGATTCCGTTGCTGTTGATTGGATCGTT
>CAWDQS010000014.1:0-7035 GCA_963804295.1 uncultured Acidobacteriaceae bacterium | reverse complement strand
GGTATCCGCCTCGACTGAACCGGCGACCGGCTTTGCAGTGGCCGTCTTCGCCGGGCCGTTCGCGGTCTTTGTCCAGGTATTCTCGACCGCCTGCGCCTCAATGTCGTTGGGACGCAAGCGCAGACACTGGGCCAGCTCGGTCAAGGCTTCGGCGTTGTCGCCGTGGCGCTTCAGGCTGACGGCCAGGTTGAAGTGGTAATCGGCAGCGTTGGGGTCGGCGGCCTCAGCCTGGCGAAAAAGCGGGATGCCGTCCTTGCCGCCGCGCGCCAGTGCAACTCCCTGGTTGTTCAGAACCTCAGCCAGGGGCAGAACGCGGGCTACGCCGGCAAAGGACGCCTCGGCTCCTGCGTAGTTGCCGGAGAACAGCAGCGAGAGGCCGCGATAGAAACCGGCCTTGAGGGCTTCGTCAGTGCCGGCGTCGTTGGCTCCCGCCTTGGCAAATGCCTCCGCAGCCTGCTCGTATTGCTGGCTGGCGTAATCCTCGCGCCCCAGCGCCATCCAGGCAGGCGAAAACTTCGGGCTGAGCAGAACAGCCTGATTCAGATGGCGCAGTCGCTCCGTCTGATCGGGCTCGGTGATGCCGCGTATGTACTGCTCAAAGGCATCCAGGCGCAGGCCCGCTCCGGCGGCCACAAAGGTTTCTTCGGTGACTTTGAAGCCGGGATCTATTTGCCGTGCCAGCTTCCAGGCCAGCGAGTCGAAGACCGCGTTCATCTGCCGCATCTCGCCGCGCGCCGTGATCGGCTGGCTCATGCGCAGGTGAGGCACATCCACCAGTTGCGCCTCGGCCACAATTCCACTGCCATCGGTCAGGTAACTGCCCACAATGATCGAATCGGCGTCCAGCGTCTCGGCCAGCTTGATCGAACTGGCTCGCGATGGATGAAAGCCCTGTGGCAACCCCAGGTGATCGAACGCGTAGATGCGGTCCGCGCGGCTCATGGGGGCGAATCCTGCTGACGCCAGACGGCTGCTGAGAATCTCCGCCGAAGCCTCGCGGATCCATTCCAGGCTGGGTTGTCCGGTGCGGTTATCAAAGGGCAGCACCAACAGGATGCGGCCGCCCGAGGCCGGGCCTGCCTGCCCGCTGGCGCAAACCGCCAAGGAGAGAGTCAGAGCAGCAAGGCCCAGCCCCGCTAGACGCTCAAACTTGCCGAAACGAGAGGATGAAATTGTATGCAACACACGCTGATTATAGGCGTTGCGGACTGTCTGCGGCAGGGATAGGCGGCTGCAGCCCTGGTAATGCGGAAAATTTGTGGAAGCTCTGATCAAACCGATGTATTGAATGGGCACGGCTTCACTGCTTGCGGAAAAACTTATTCGGAGTCGCAAGAAACGTCAGGGCACGACTTCACTGCTTGAGAAAAAGCTCGAAAAATTAGTCAGCTTTGTATCAGCGCATGGATTCAGCCGTGCCGAAAACGCAACAAAATAAATGTTGGACTTAAGCCCCTGAGGGAATCTTTGATCGCATCATGGACTTGATCTGATGATCACAAAGGGATATCTGGATGAATTCAATCACTTGCTCAGATCTTTCCCAAGAAAAATTTCAATAGCTCATCTGCTTGCTCACCTCGCGGGCAGCATTTCTATCGCTATCGGCTGAGCGTGCAAAACCATCAGTAGAATCATTACAAATTCAAACACTTTCTATCCAATCTGAATTGCTCCGCTCCAGCATTTCGCATATGGAACCGCATATTTGGAATCACGAAGGAATCAGACCAAAGTAACCTTTTGAACCCCGTCAACATGGACGATTTCCTAATCATGACAGCCTGATGCACTGCTGCTGTTTAGGGAGTTTCAAATGGTTGGCGCGCGTCCATTGCTGCGATGGTTGACCGTTATAACTCCCGTTGTTCTGGTTTTACTCTGGGCACAGGATTCGTTGGCAGCGGCCCCAGAGCTCCTCAGCCTCAGCCCGAGTTCAGTCGCTTCCGGCAGCCCGGCCTTCACGCTGACCATCCATGGGATAGCCTTCACGCCCGGCTCGACGGCGAAGTGGGGCGCAATCGCGCTGACAACGGCCTATATAAGTGATACGGAACTCACCGCGGTTGTCCCCGCCAACTTGATAGCCAGAAAAGGCTTGGTCAGCATCAAAGTAACCGCGGCCGGCGGTGACTCATCCGGCGCCGCGTTTACCATCACTTCCCAGCCGCGCACCGCTTCCGGCCGGGTTCCGGCTGTGGCGGCTGGGAACGAGGCCTCGGTTCCCGCCAGCCAAGTCGCTGCCGCTCCCGCAGCCAGCGTTACGGCCGCCGCGGCCGATGGCGTCGCGTCTCAGGCCGCGCCCGAAGTCAATCCGCGCTCGACCGCCACCCCCGAATCGGCGGCGAGCGATCAGAGTGCCGCGCAAAAGGCGCCTGCGGTTTCCCCCAGTTCGGTAGACTCTGCTGCCGCCGCCTCGCCCCAAGACCCGAGCCCTGTCAGTCCGCCCCCATCCTCGACCAGCAACGATAGCCCCGCTCCGTCGCCGGCCGGCGGCATGGCCGCCGCGGCGTTTCCCAGCGCCGCCAACTTCAAGGCCAATGCGGTTAGCGGAGGCTCATACGGTGTTAAATCATTAGGTGTCATTGTTCCCTCGCCATCCATCAACAACCTGAGTCCGGCCTCGGCAACTGCCGGCAGCACGGCCTTCACGCTGACCGTCAACGGCGTCAACTTTACCTCAACCACAACCGTAAGTTGGGGTTCCACTTCGTTGGCCACAACCTACATCAGCGCCTCGCAACTGACGGCGTCCGTTCCCGCCAGCCTGATAGCCGCCGCCGGTGCGATAAGCGTTACGGTCAGTGGAGGCTCCAACAGTGCGACCTTCACCATCACCTTGCCCCCGCCTTCAATCAACAACCTGAGTCCGGCATCAGTGCTTGCCAACTCCGGTACCTTTACGCTGACCGTCAACGGCGCCAACTTTACCTCAACCACAACCGTAAGCTGGGGCTCCACTTCGCTGGCCACAACCTACATCAGCGCCACGCAACTGACGGCGTCCGTCCCCGCCAGCCTGATAGCCGCCGCCGGTGCGATAAGCGTTACGGTCAGTGGAGGCTCCAACAGTGCAACCTTCACCATCATTTCGTCCCCGCCAACCATTACCAGCACGAGTCCCGCCTCGGTGCTTGCCAGCGTCGGAACCTTCACGCTGACCATCAATGGTTCCAATTTTCTTCCTGGGCCTGGCGCGACTGTGGCAAGTTGGGACTACAGTGCGCTAGCCACAACCTATGTCAGTCCCACCCAAATCACGGCAGTTGTTCCCGCCAGCCTTATCCCCTCCGCCCGCACACTCGGGATTCTAGTGACCACCGCCAACGGAGTTTCATCCTGCTTTGATTTCACCATCAATCCGGCCAAGCCCGTCATCAATTCCCTGTTATCGAACTTAGGCTGGCAACCCTCTTCCACTTCAGTTACCGTGGGCGCAGGCGACTTCATGCTGTACGTCTGGGGCAACTACTTTGACTCAACTGCGGTCGTTAATTGGGGGTCTACGCCGCTGGTCACGAACTACTATGTTACTGCGGGTCTGCTGGAGGCAACGGTCCCGGCAAGCCTGACTGCAACCGCTGGCTCAGTCAGCTTGACGGTGACTTCGGATGGAGGCACATCGGCTCCGGTCACCTTTTACATCGTGGCGATGCCTATGATCAGCTCCCTGAATCCGAATTCAGCCGCGGCCGGTGGCTATTCATTCACCTTGATCATCAATGGATCCAACTTCTTTCCGGCCCCGTGGACTGTCAGGTGGACGGCCGTATCGGGGACATTTACGTTTCTGAACGCAACCTACATCAGCACCACACAACTTTCGGTCGAGATCCCCGCCAGCCTGATCACCAGCGCCGGCGTGCCCGGCGTCGCGGTCTACACTCCCAGCGATTATGCCTGGTCGAGTGGGATGGGCTTCACCATCTTCTCGACGCCGCCCGCCATCACCAGCCTCACGCCCTCTTCGGTCAATGCCGGCGGCGCCGGATTCGCGATGACCATCACGGGCACGAGCTTCGCTCCGGACACGACCACTGTGATGTGGGGTACAACCTCTCTGAGCACGGTCTACATCAGTCCAACGCAGTTGTCAGTTGACGTCCCCGCCAGCCTGATTGAGTTCTCCGGCACAGGTAGCATTAAGGTATCCACGCCGAATGGCACATCGGCTCCGGCCACATTCACCATCAACCCTGCTCTGCCGGCCATCTGCAACCTGAGTCCAAGTCTGGCCAAGGCCGGCAGCTCCGCCTTCACGTTGACCATCAGCGGAGAGCACTTCGCCCCAGCCTCGATTGTGAATTGGGGATCGACCGCCTTGACGACGACCTATATCAGCCAAACTAAACTGACCGCTGCGGTTCCCGCTATCCTGATTGCCGGTGTTGGCACAACCAGCGTCTCGGTCACCACCTCGGCAGGCACATCGGATTCGCTCCCCTTCACCATCTATCCGGTGATCGCAATTACTACAGCCACGCTGCCGCCCGGAACCGCTGGAAGTGCCTACTCCGGGCCAATCAATGTTGTAGGCGGTACTCCCGGATACACATGGACGGTTACCGGCCTGCCCAATAGCCTGTCCTATTTCAATACCAGCGATAACACGCTCACCATCACCGGAACGCCCGCCTCGCCCGGTGCGATTACCTTCCAGGTTTCAGTACAAGACACCAGCGGCGCTTCCGCAGGCCCCATCAGCTACACCATCAATGTTGCCGCCGGACCCAACGGCGCAAATAACAGCAGCCTCAACGGCAGCTACGTTTGCCTCTTCCAGGGTTCGGTCGACACGGACGGCACTCGCTGGGCCACTTTGGCCAGCTTTCATGCCGACGGCCAGGGCAACTTCACCGGCGGCGTCTTTGACACCAATAGCTATGACATCGGCTCGTCTTCAGGCGTAATGACCGGCAGCTACAGCATCGGCGCGGACAACAACGGCATGGCGGCCATTCACACCGTTCTGACCGAGGAAGCCGCCGGTATTGAGACTACGCAGTGGGCGATTGCGCTCAGCGGCGCCGCTCAGCCGGCGCAGCAGTTCCGAATGATCGAAGCCGATGACCTGGGCACATTGCCCTCCAACCAGCAAGGCACAGCCAACTGCTATCTGGCCACGACCAGCGCCTTCTCCGCCGACACCATCAGCGGCTCGAACTTCGCCTTCGGCATGGACGGCGAAGACAACAGCGGCAACATGAAGTCCGCGGCCGGTCTCTTCAGCGCCTATAAAGGCAAGATCACCAACGGGAATATCGACATGGCCCAGGGCGGCGTCGCAACCGTACAAACCGATGCCTTCACCGCTACTTACACCACCCCCGACCCCGCTTCCGGACGCTTCACCATGGACCTCATCGGCGCCGGCAGCTTCACCGGCTTCACGGTCTATATCATCGACGCCAACCGCATGTTCATCCTGGATAACACTAACGACAATGGCGAGCAGGCCGGCAATATGCGTGCCATGCAGCAAACCACGCCTTCAGCGGCAAGCGTCTCCGGTCCTTTCGTTCTCTATATGCGCGGGGCCGAATTCAATAACGGAGGCAACACGCCGTCTGGCTTTTACGCCCATCTCTTTCAGGGCGCGGGCGACGGCGCAGGCAACATAACCATCAACCAGAGCTATACCGATGATGCCGGCGTCTACTCGGCTGGCAACTCGAATTACGGCCCTGCCGCTCTCGCCTTTGACTCCGTTCATCCCGGCCGCGCAACATTTCAGACGGCCGGTGGCACCACTTATCTCTACCTGTTCAACAACAACAGCGCCTTTGAAATGGGCGTGGGTAACAATGGCTCCGTGGAATCGGGATGGCTGGAATCACAACCGGTATCGCATTCGTATGCTCAAACGGAATCGCAATCGGCGCCGCAAGCTCTGGGCGTCGTCACCAACGAGGCTCTCGCCGGCAATTACCTCTTCGCTGATCTCTCACCGTTGAATATTGAGCCAACCGGCAGCATAGGAGTGATGGACGTAACCAGCGGCGGAACGATCAACGCCACCCTCTCTACCGCCAGCCGGGAATATTTATCCTGGGATCAATCCTCCAGCATGACTTACAGTTGGGACACAACGGTTCCCGGCACAGGCACTTTTCTCATCGCCAATTGCGAGCAGACAGTTGCCAGTTGCGCGGTCATCAGTGCATCCAAGTTCGTCTGCGCCTCCCAAACCGATTCCGCCCCCAGCATAGAAGTCTACGAACAGTAAGCAGTCCGAGTCTTCCACACGTCTCCCATGCACCATCCATTCGAAGCTTTTTGTCGAATGGATGGGAAACCACAAACCCAACTAGACCATCGGAGGGAACTGTCAGAGGGAGCAGTGGGCTTCAGCCCACTGAAGGAGCTTGTCTTGACACGCGGGCTTTATCCCCAGAGGGTCTTTCCCTAATCGAAAATCCTTGTCTCAGAGTGTTAATCTCATCCCAACCCCGTGTCACCGAGATAAACAAGGCGGGTGGCCACGGTCTCGCTGCTCTGTCCCAATCCCGCTAAGGGTGCCCCCCAATCCCTCGCAGTTGGGGACCGGGGAGACCACGAACCCCGACCGGCATTCTTTCGTTGTCCAAAGATCGTCTCTGACAAACGTCGATCCTGATGGATATGATTGTGTTTACCTAAACAATGCTGGTAATGGAGTAGAGAGTGTTGATAGACAGAGCAGTTCTGGAGAATGTGGGCAGAGTGGTGGACACTGGGTTGATGGCACCGTAACCCATGTGGACTTGTTCACGAATAGCGATAATGTCGGTCTGACGGGATATACAACCGACGCAAGTGGAAACAAGACTACAATACAAGCCTATGATATGAACGTGAATGCACCGGAGTACAGTTGGCTCGTTAAAGCGATGGGTTACACTGGTCTGAAAGGTACATATGAATTGGGAGACCTCCTTAAACGCGCTCCCAATATTGGTTCACTGAGTCCACAAGGAGAATTTGACATCGTCGCTAGTTGCATAGGATCTTCTGGTCTCGGTCTTGCCAAAGATCTTACTGGAATATCCCTTCTTC
>CAWDQS010000013.1:0-4910 GCA_963804295.1 uncultured Acidobacteriaceae bacterium | reverse complement strand
TTCCCGCGATATAGGCCCTTGGCTATGGCGGCGCTGCGATGAAGTAGGCCAACTACCCTATTCCCTGCTCTTCCACTGCCTAACCAGATCTTCAGCCGCCACCGCCCACTCCGCAAACTCGAACTCAAATCCCGCGCCCAGCAGCCGTCCGGGGACCGCGCGGCAGCTTTGCAGCACCAGCTCCGGTTCGGTGCGCAGAATCAATGCACCGAGCATGATGGCCAGCGTCGGCGCGGGCAATCCGTTAGGCATATACCACGCCCAGCGCAGCCCCGCCATAAACTCCCGATTCGGCAGTGGGTAGGGCGCGGCGATATTGACCGGACCATCCAGATCCTCTCGCTCAATCAGAAACTCCACCGCCCGCGCATAGTCCGTCTCATGAATCCAGCAGACAAACTGGCGTCCGTTGCCCTGAGTGCCTCCCAAACCCATCCGCACCAGATTCGACAGCACCCCAAAGGCGCTGCCCGGCGTCGGGCACAGAACAACGGCGCTGCGCAGAGCCACCTTGCGCGTGCGCGGCGTCTCGGTTGCGAAGAACGCTGCCTCCCAATCCCGAGCCACGCGAGCGGAAAACCCCCGCCGCTCCGCCCATCGCTCCAATAAAGAATCCGGCTCATCCCCGTCCAGTTCGCACGCTTCATCCACCGGCAGATCAATCCCATCTTCGTCCACAGCGCGCCTGTAGATCGTGGCCGCCGATGCGTTCAGCCACACCCGTGGCGGCGCACTGAGTCCGGCGATCACCCTACCCAGCAATCTTGTCGAGCTAATTCGCGATTCATAAATCGTTTGCCGGTTCGCCGCGTCGTAGCGGCAATTCACGCTGCGCCCGGCAAGGTTAATGCACACGTCGGCGCCTTCCAGGTACTCGGTCCAGGAACCGATGTTTTCCCCGTCCCAGTGAACCGTCTGCCATTGCGCTGTGTAGGGTCCGCGGGTCAGCACCGTCACCTGGTGGCCGCGCTCGGCAAAGTGGCGCGCCAGCGCCTGGCCCACCTGCCCGCTGCCGCCAGGCAACACAATTCGCAGGGGGCGAAGAATGCGCGGCGTTGCGTCAGCAATGATCTTCACATTCTCAGCATACGTCTTTGAATTCATTTTTCAGCGCAGGCCGGAGTTGCTAGGCTCTGTACAGCGCTCCCAGCCGATGCCTGACGGAAACATACACTAAATTGACTTTACCGTTGAACCATTATCGGCAAACTCCGCATGGCTCATACGGCAACGGTTCAATCCCAACAGAGTGCATGAGGCTGAAATCAGGGCTGCGATTATAATAAGCAAAACTGAGGATGCTGTCGCTGCGGAATGGCAGGTTTAAACCCAGCGCTTCCCCCGTGCGTATCCCCGCGTAAAGCAACTGCCAGGGAACCGGCAATAACTTGACTTGGCGTCCTTCAGAAGCGGCGATGCTTTTTACAAGATCGCGAAACCGCCATGGCTGCGGATGCGCCAGCGTAATCGGGGCTCCCTGCGTGCCATCAAAATCTCCGTGAACAGCGCGCAGAACAGATCTTGCCAGTGTTTTTTCGTGCAAAAGATACTGCGGGGTAAGCCCGCTTCCGATCATCGGTAAAATGCGGCTATTTTGCACTTGCCGCCGAATCCCTCCGAAGACGCCGCCCGGCTTGTCGCCAAAAACCAGCCCCAAGCGAAAAACGGTGTTGCTGCTTCCCGCAAGCAGTTTCTCCACCGAGAGTTTGGCTCTTCCATATGCGGAATGGCAACCTGTATAAGCGCTGATGGTCGAGACAAAAATAATGCGCTCGACTCCCGCGCGTGCGGCTTCATCGAACAGTGCGACTGAGCCTTGAACGCAGCTCTTCTCCACCTCCGCAACGCTGCTGGCGCGCATCTCCCAGGCCGCATGGACCAGTGTCTTCACATTCCTTGCCCGCAGAGTTGCGGCAATCTCCTGCCGCGACTCCAGAGACCAGGCAATGTCGTCAGCCAATTGTGGAAGACGCGCCATCGCCACTACCGGAAGATGCTGCCGCAATTCCTGAACAATGATCGAGCCAACATAACCGGACGCTCCGGTTACCGCGCACACGCCAGGATTATGGTTCGTCATTTGCCGCTCCCATTACTCGTTTTTCGCCGCCTGAGTTCCTATGCGGTAAGCGTTGGCCATCACGGTGTAGGTGATCGTCGTTGCGGGAATCGAAGGCAGCACGGTTGCATCGATCGCGTGAATGCGTTGCAGACCGTAAGGACGGCCAAGAATATCGCTTTCTCCCGCTCGTGGTTGTGCGCTCATCGGAAAGCTGCCACCAGAGTGAAAGCCGCGCCCGGGCATTCCCATCTGGATCATCGGTATCAAAGGAAGCACTCCGGTGTCAGCGGCCAGCCGCGTAAGTTTAAGCGCCAGTTTGAGTACCCGCTTCTTGATCTTCGCGTTGGTCACTGTGCGAAGGGACAGTCTATCTCCATCCTGATGGCGCGTGAGCGTCGCGCTGATGGTGGCAGAATGCGAGGAGTGAAGAAATCCTTGAAACAGCAGCAGGCGCCCAAGAAGTGTTTCCACCGGAAACACTTTCTTGAATGGGCCTAAAGCGGCCAGTACGGGAGCGCGAAACAGGTCGTTGTAGGTATAGGTTTGCATATGGATTGTGTGTGGGCTGATCGAGCTGTCAATAATCTCGACAAACAATTGAGCAAGCGTGTGCAGAGGCTCGCGTACAACATCGGCAGTGCCGCGCAGCCGCAGCAGAGGCAGTAAAAAGTACTGAGAATCGCGAATCTGCACGGGCGTGTCATACATCCCCATGGAGCGCAGAAGGATTGCGCTGGTGTTCAGTACTCCAGCGCCCAGGAAGACGCGCTCTCCGCAATAATTCTTCACATTCCCGGCCAGGTCTACGGCGCGGATTTGGACGTCTGTACTTGTCTCCGCAACAGATTGCACGGTGACTCCGGGCTTGTAATGAACCCTCCCCGTTGCGACCATCGCGGCGAGCGTTTGGTCGCTTGAATAGATCAGGCCATGCGGGCAGCCGTACATGCAAAGTCCGCACCGCACACAAGCCGGCCGGCCATGGCGGCCATCCGCATCAACAGCTAACCTGGACAAACCAAGATAGACACCGCGGGCATTGAGTTTGATCCGGTTGCGCTCATAATCGGCGCGCATCCCTGCCGCTTGCCGGCTAATCGGAAGATGTGAGCACTCGTCAACATAAAGCGGAAAATTCCTGGCAAGATCGTCGTTTTGCGCCGAGAGCGGCATCCATTCAAGAACGGCGCGGTAACCAGGAGCGAGATCCTCTACCGAAATCGGCCAGTCTTCTATGTCCTGTTGCCGGTGGGGCATGACGGCGGCGCCCCAGACCGTACTAAGTCCACCAAGCGCGTACGAGGGTTTTATTTCGACCCCCTCGCATTGAATTGGAATGGATCCCGTAACGTGCCGATAAGGATAATCCGACCCGTAGGCCAGTTTGAGTGGAATTCCGGATGCGCCGGAACTGATTCCTTCTCGCATGAAAGCCGTCGCGGCCGGAGTCCAACCCGCCGCGTCGGTGGCCGCAAGACTGCCAATCGCCTCACTCCGCGCGGCTTCCAGTTGCACGCCGGAATCCAGGATCGTAACTTCCTTACCGGCACTGATGAGCGCCTGCGCACAGGATATGCCCGCTGAACCTGAACCTACGACATAGTGCATTTCGTATCCATGTGATTACGTGAAAATTGGAGATTCGTGTTAATGGTTTCACGGCAAGATGCTTTGCACAAGTAGCAAGATCAAATAAATGAACAATTGATGATGAATGATTATATCTTCCGCGCTCCCTGCGCCGCGGCATGTTCCCGTTCAATTTCTTCAACCATCGCGGTGAAAGGGCGCACCTTCAAATCAAAGGTGCTGAGCAGAAAACTGAAGAGAATGATTTCGATGCCTAGCGAGATTGCCACGGAAGATGGTATGACGACCCTTGCAATCCGCTCGGTATCCAGCAAGCCGAACGCGTGCTGCTTCCATTCCCATACGGCATACAAAACGGCAAGCAGGCCAGTCAGCAGGATTGCCGCGCCGGCGATAAGCCCGCGTTCCAGGGTGATGAGCCGGCCGTATTTGCGATCCCTGGACGTCTTTGGATATAAGCCCTCCTGGATGGCATACATTCGCGAAATCAGCGAGAAAAGAATCGCCTGGAATCCCGCAACTACGCATGTACTGCAATAGATAAGAGTATCCAGCCCCAGCCGGATATTGTTGATGTGAATTGGCTGGCCAAGCAGCATGCCGCCTACAGTCAGCCCGAAGAGCATCAGCGCGATGCCCGGATAAAGAAAAAGCCAATTGGGGCTGAACAGAAACATGAAGCGCAGATGCCGCCAGCCATCGCGGTAGGGCAGCAGGTGAGGCGGCCGCGAACGCCCATCGGGGCTGAGAACCGTGGGCACCTCGGTCATCTTCAGCCCCATAAGCCTAGCCTTGATCACCATCTCCGAGGCGAATTCCATCCCCGTGGTTCGTAAATCCATCTTTTGAAAAGCGCTCTTCGTGAAGCCCCGCAAGCCGCAATGAAAATCTCCCACTCCCGCGCGGAAAAGAACTTTTCCAATGGTGGACAGAATCGGGTTTCCGATATAACGGTTCTTCCACGGCATCGCGCCCGGCCGGATTCCCCCCTGGAAGCGGTTCCCCATCACCACG
The DNA here is from genome assembly GCA_963804295.1 of uncultured Acidobacteriaceae bacterium. Classification (GTDB taxonomy): domain Bacteria; phylum Acidobacteriota; class Terriglobia; order Terriglobales; family Acidobacteriaceae; genus Telmatobacter. The sequence continues at coordinate 244 of CAWDQS010000013.1, read as the reverse complement.
TCATACCCTTCGCGCAGCTTCTCCACGAAGGCGCCCAGGTTTTCGAAGTCATAGCTGTCGTCCGCATCGCCCATGATGCAAAAGCGCCCATGCGACGCGGTAATCGCTCCGTACAGCGCCGCCCCGTAACCGCGAATCGGAATATGAACCACGCGCGCGCCCAGTTTGGCGGCAATCTCCTCTGATCCGTCGGTCGAGCCATTATCCCCAATCACGATTTCTCCGCTTACTCCCGAGCGGCGCA
>CAWDQS010000012.1:0-23235 GCA_963804295.1 uncultured Acidobacteriaceae bacterium | reverse complement strand
CACCGCCGCATCGTAGGAACGGGCCTGGTTGCGCCACTCGGAGTTGGAGATGATGGTGTTGTTGTAGTTGATAAGCTGCCGACCCACGCGCAAACTGAACCAGTGCTTGTCGGGCGCACCGACCTCGATGTAAGCCAGCTTCAGATCCCAGCGAACCGTGTTTGGCGGGCCGATCGGCGGGTTTTGAAAGCCTGCGCGGGCATCCTGCACCTGTGCCGTAACCCGGAACCAACTGGGCGAATGCAGATTTACCTGGAACCTGAAGCGGTTCAACAGATAGGAGTCATCGACCTTCGCTTTGAAGCTTGAATTGTCGTACGCCTCGTACCGGAAGCGCTCTTCGCCCTGCAAGTCAATCCACTTGGGTAGTTTTGAGTCAAGGTCGGTGAACGGGGAAAAATCGTGGAAGTCATAGGGCGCCGGGTTGCCGGTTGTGCGCCAGGCCGGGCCGTTCAGAAAGCTCAATGGGTTGTTTGCCGGCCCGGTGAGATATACGCCATTGAATCCAGACGTCGCGTTTTGCGTAGTGATGTCGTCCTGCGCGGCCAAGGGCAGGCAGGCCGCAAAAGCAATGAGAAAAACAACAGCAGTGATGGATAGCGACAACCAGCGCAGGGAAGCAGACAGAACAGCATAGACAGTTTTTTGCACTTTGGATTCTCCTTTGAATTATGGGAACTGAATGGGCTGGGGCATTAGGCCCTGGCCTGCCTGGGCGGCCTACCTTTATCGACAGGTGCGCTGACAACAATATGAGCAATACGCCGTTCCCATCCCACCCAGCGTGCGGGCAGAGTCCTCACTAAAACCTGCGGAGATGGGCGTGAACAGGGTCATCAAGAACACGATAAATCAACGTGAAATGCTTGAATTTGTGAAAGACAAAATCGCGGACAAGCCAGCGGGCGCTAGCTGAATCAACAACAACACGCGAATTTGATCAAGATATTCTGCATCCAAATACAACCCTGTCTAGTCAAAGTAATGGAGATTGGTTTGATTGTCAACCCCTGAATTTGACTTTCATGTTTTTTGCACCTACTATCCAATTATGAATGGTCTACTCTGTTGTCGCTGCTGCACACTGCTTTGCGCGCGGAGGTGACCTGGGTCTAGAGTTAAGATAATCCACGGTTTCCAATTGCCCGCGATGCAGCCGTTGCTGACGCGGGTTTTCTGTCTGCGGTGATGAGGAATACATGACTCAAGCGGTTCCAGTGAAAGAGACAAATGCTCAGCGTGCGGAGCGTCTCAAGCGCGAGAAGAACCCGTGGGAGGCCTTTGATGAGGTGCGCGGGTTTGCCCGGCAGGGCCGTTCCAGCGTGCTGCCGGAGTGGGCTGGCCTGTACTTCAAGTGGTGGGGCATCTACACCCAGGGCGATGGCGTGGGCGCCACCGGCGGCAAAGGCGGTGAGGGTGTCACCTCCGACTATTTCATGATGCGCATCGGCATTCCCAACGGCATTGTCTCCGCCGCGCAGCTTCGCGTCATCGCCGGCCTCGCGCAAAAGTACGCGCGCAACCTCGCCGACATCACCGTGCGGCAGTGCATTCAGCTTCACTGGCTCACCATCGAATCGTTGCCTGAAGTGGTCGATGCACTCGACGCCATCGGGCTCTCGCCCAAGGGGGCCTGCGGCGATGTGGTGCGCAATGTGACCGGCTGTCCGCTGGCCGGAGTGGCCGCCGATGAGTTGATCGATGCGTCTCCGCTTGCCGCGGAGATTTCACGCTTGCTCAGCGGCAACCCGGAGTTCTACAACCTGCCGCGTAAATTCAAGATCTGCGTCACCGGCTGTCCATCATGGTGCTCTCATCCGGAGATCAACGACATCGCGCTCACCGCGACCAGATTCAACGGCCAGCTCGGCTACTCGCTGCGCGTCGGCGGAGGCCTCTCCAAGGAGCCGCATCTGGCTGTGCGCCTCAATGCCTTCGTTCTTCCCGAGCAAGCGGTTCGCGTGACGCATGCTGTGGCAGAGATCTTCCGCGAACAGCAAGGATTGCGCGAAAACCGGGCACAGGCGCGCATGAAATACCTGTTTCTGAAAGAAGGCTGGACGGCTGATAGTTTTCTCGCTGAGTTGCAGTCGCGGCTTGACTTTACGCTGCTTCCAGCCGCGCCCGAGTTGGTTCCCGACGACATCTACCGCGACCATGCTGGCATACATCCGCAGCGACAGCCGGGCTTGAGTCACGTGGGCGCGTCGGTTCTGCGCGGACGGCTGAGCGGCGAGCAGTTGCAGGCCGCTGCCGAACTTGCAGAGCGTTTTGGCAGTGGCGCGCTGCGCACAACCGTCTCTCAGAATCTGCTATTCGTCGATATTCCCAACAACAAAACGGCAGAGCTTGCGCGCGAATTAGGCCAGATCGGATTGCAGGTCGATGGCTCATCTTTCTGGCGCGGCGCGGTTGCCTGCACGGGCACCGAGTTCTGCAAACTGGCCATCACCGAGACCAAGGGCTTCACTCGCTGGATTGTGGACGAGCTTGAAGAACGGCTGCCAGAGTTTGATCAGCAGCTCCGGCTGCACGTTACCGGCTGCCCCAATGGCTGCGGACAGCACTGGATTGCCGACATCGGCATCGAAGGAAAAAAGATCAAACACGAGGGCAAGCTCATCGACGCCTATTATTTCTGCCTTGGCGGCGCGGTGGGCCAACACGCTTCCATCGCTCGCCCTGTGGGCTTTCGCTGCCCCGCTACGCTGGTGCCTGAGGCGATTGAGCGGCTGCTACGCAATTACCTTGCCACGCGCCAGAGTGAAGAGAATCTGCGCGCCTGGTTTGCGCGCCACTCGAACGACGAACTGCGCGCCGATTTGGCGGGCGAGACGTTGCCGCCTGTCGAGCGCGATCTGCCCACAGGCGGCGTACCGCACGAAGTCGCAGATTGAGGATCATGCCATGAGTCTGTTACCGGTCTTTCTCAAACTCAACGGCCGCCGAGGTCTGGTGGTGGGTGCGGGAAGTGTCGCACTTGAAAAGATCGGCAACCTGCTCAAGACAGGGTTGCGCATTCGCGTTGTTGCGCCTGATGCAACCCCTGAAATTCAGAAGCTCGCCATTGAGGACAGACTCGAATGGATTCAACGGACCTTTGAACTCGCCGACCTTGATGGCAACTTCCTGGTAATCGCCGCCACCGATTCTGCCGAAGTCAACGCCGCAATTTATCATGGCGCCGTTGAGCGCGGCATCCTGGCCAACAGCGTGGATGACCCTCCCCATTGCGATTTTTATTTCGGTTCGGTGGTCAGCCGCGGCGCGTTGCAAATCGCCATCTCAACAGCGGGTGAAAGCCCTGCATTCGCCCAGCGGTTGCGCCGCGAGATTGACTCGCTACTGCCCGGCGACCTCGGCCCATGGCTCGAAAGCCTGGGCAGGCTCCGCCGCGAAGTTTTGGCAACGCAGCCCAGCGGACAGGCGCGCAAGGCCTTGCTGCATCAATTGGCCGGCCGGCAGCTTTGCGACAAAGCCTCTTGCCCCTCGCGCCGTCTTGCTCTCACTCCGCTCAACCAAGAAACCTCCGGCTTCGGCAGCAAGGTCTATCTAGTGGGTGCCGGACCCGGTGATCCTGAGTTGCTAACCGTCAAGGCGCTGCGCCTTATTCAATCCGCAGATCTTATCCTGCACGACGACCTTGTACCGCAAGCGATTCTTGAGCTGGCGCTATCCGCCGCCGAGATCATCAACGTGGGTAAGCGGTGCGGCGTGAAGAGCATCACGCAGGAACAGATCAACACGCTGATGGTGGAGCGCGCCCGAGAACAGAAGAGCCCCCATAGCACCATCGTCCGGCTCAAGAGCGGCGATCCGCTCATCTTCAGCCGCACAGCCGAAGAGATCGCCGCGCTCACTGAAGCAAACATCCCATTTGAGATTGTTCCCGGCGTCTCCGCCGCCTTTGCCGCGGCCGCTTCCATTGGCTGCCCGCTGACAAGCCGTAACAGCGCTTCGAGTGTGATCTTCTCCACTGGCCATCATGCGCAGTCGCACAACCTGTTGCCTCATTCACAAATCGAAGACTCGACGCGCGTGGTGTTTATGCCGGGCCGTGATCTGCGCGATCTGGCGCAAGAGTGGCTCGACGAAGGCTTGCACGCGGAGTTTCCCTGCGCTGTTGTATCGCAAGCCGCGCAGCCCGGCCAGCAAATTCACTACACTACGCTCGCCGCTCTCGGCAACGCCGAACCCATGCCCGCGCCCACACTGCTGATTGCCGGCTGGGCTCTTCGAGAATCTTCCGCCGCATTCCAATCGGCAGATAGAGACATTCCCGTCACAGTGTAATGGGCGTGGTAAAAGGAGACTGTTGGTTCCTATCTTTCGCAGCGGGTTGGTTCTCATTTTCATGCTGAGAATCCGGTACATTCATCAGTATTCTCGCATACATATACTTTGCGTTGATTCTCTTTACCAGGGCAACATCATCTAGTGATCAGTAGGTAACGGTGGCGGTAATTGTATCGGTGTAATTGCCTACTGCGACAATTTGTCCCGCCGGAAGCTGGCCATAGACAGTGAGTGCCTGGAGCGCCCCGTTGCCGGTCCCGGCCTCGGTATCTGTGCCGACGGTATTGCCCCAGTTGGTAGTGTGCCCGGAGTTCTGGAACAACGAATAACTCAGCAAAGCCCCGCCCGGACCGGTCATCTTGCGGGTGGTCACGGTTGCGCCGGTCGATGTCCCGGCATTGAGACCAACATTGTATGTGGTGGTATTGGTGCAGGTGACGGAGACCGTCGATGTGGAGCTGATCAGCGCAGCCTTATAATTACCGAAGGCCAAGGCGGTTGCGGTAATCGTGCAGCCGCTGACAACTGTCACACTGACGTTGAAACTTTGAGTGGCTGTGGAGAGCGTATCTGTGTAAGTGCCCGGCGTGGGAAACTGTCCCGCCGTGATAAGGCCATAAAAGGTGACATTCCCGTAAGTGGTTCCCGTCTTCTCGGTTCCGGTGGTGTTGCCCCAGTTGACGGAATGCGCGGCATCCTGGAAGACACCGTAGGCGATCTCTGCACCACTAGGGCCGGTCATGTAGCGGGTGGTTTCCGACGCACCTACCCCCAGGCCGGCATTGAGAGGAATATCCCAGTTGCCGGAGCAGGTTCCAGTCCATGACCCGGTAGCCGTGCCGGGCAGCGCAGCTTCCCCGCCGGTATAAGTCCCGAAGGCCATGGCCGTGATGTGAAATGTGCATGTCTGTGCTGTCGCAAGCCGTGCGCAGCAGAGCAGCGAAATGAGCATTACGGCCCATGTGAGCCTACGCATCATGGCTTCTTCACCTGATAAAATCGGCGCGCGTCCGAGTTCAGAGTAGCACCCGGCGGAATATCATTCGGAGCAAATCGGATATTGTTTTGCTCAAAGGTGCGCATATCTGGCGTCAGCTGCCGTCCCTTGGATTCGGTGCGTCCCACGGGGCGGCTTTCCTGTAAACATGCAGGTGTGACACGGGATTGACTCACCGTCGGTACTCGGATTGCTTGCCACTTTCTGCTCAATTTTCCACCCAGTCAAGCTCTTCGCGGTCTGATGATCAATAGGTGACGGTAGCGGTAATCGTATCGGTGTAACTGCCCGGCGTGACAAACTGTCCAGCCGCAATCTGGCCATAGACAGTGAGCGGCTGGGCAACCCCGGTTCCGGTTCCGGCCTCTGTACTGACACCGACATTGGAGCCCCAGTTGATGCTGTACGCAGAGTCCTGGTACAGCGCGTAATCCAGCATGTTCGTACCATATTGCATCTTTCGATTAGTGTCGGTGGCGCCGTTTCCCAGTCCTGCATTAAGGCCGACAGAATACGTAGTGGTGTTAGTGCAGGTGACTGTGATGGTGGATGTGGCGTTCTTTACTACGCCGGCGGAGTAATTGCCGAAGGCCAGGGTAGTCGCCGTAACCGAACAGTTTTTGACAATTGTCGCGGTTACGGTAAATGTGGCTGTGGAGTAAGTATTTCCAACAAGCAACTCGTAGTAGTACAAGTAGGCGGTGATCGTATCGGTGTAAGTGCCCGGAGCAACATACTGCCCCGCCTCCACCCAAGAATATGTCGCAATGTTTTGGGGGGTATCAACGCCCGAGCCTGCGACGGTATCAACGCCTTTGTTGTTACCCCAGTTGGTGGTTCGCGCCGAATTCTGAAATATCTGATAGGCCAGCTTGGCGCCGTTAGGGCCGGTCATGTACCGAGTGGTTGTGGTAGCGCCGACTCCCTTCCCCGCATCGAGGCCCACGGCATAGGCAATCCCATAGAGGCAATTCACTGTCACAGTAGAAGTGCCGTCCAGCAGCGTGCCCGTATAGTTGCCGAAGGTCATAGCTGTGACCGTCGGCGGGGTCACGCATTGCGCTGCCGCCTCCTGTACGCCAAGGAATAGCAGAAAGAGAATCGCCAGTGCGGATTTCCACATCATGGTTTTCTCTCCACACAGCGCAGTGGTCCGATAGACGGAATATCTCCAGGCAATGGCAGGTAATTGAAGACGACAGAGCAGTGATGCCCGTTCGGGAGCTCGACGGTAAGTTCGTTGCGGGGACTGAGGTTTTCAACGTACGCGTCGCCGTCGTAGCCGATGGGGAAGACAACTCCGGTAGCCTGCAGTGTAGCGGTGCTGCCCAGCGGAATTGCCATGCCGGCCGCATCGACCAATTGCAGTAATGCCGCGCTGTTGAATTTGATGGGGTATCGGACCACTACGCCGGAGCGGTCTTGAGGGCGCACCTCGCGCGCATCGGTGCTCAGCGTTGCGTCCGGAGGAATATCATTCGGATCAATTCGTAGATGGTTCTGCTCGAAGGATCGCATATCGGGCACCAGCAGCCGCCCGGAGGAGCCGGTTTGTCCTACGGGGCGGTTCTCCTGCAGGACGTGCACGTGTTGCACGGGACTGGTGTCCACAATTGCGAAGCTGTCGTAAACCCAGTTGGACGGGAAGAGGTGCTTATCTACGAAGGAGATTGACGCCAGGGATTCCGCGCGCACGGTTGTCACTCCGGCATCCTGGTCAACTCCGGCGGTGAACAGGCCCACGTGCGACTTGTATTGCCCCAGGGCGAATTCGTGGCTGGAATTACCGGCAGTGACAGAGGCCAGATAGCCCCAATCGCCGACCTGCGGCGCCGACTGCTGCGCCTGAGCCTGTCCAGTATATTGCGACGACCCACCCGAATAATTTGACGACCCGCTGGCGCTGACCGAGTTGCGCCTGCCGAGCGGGATGGTCACGCCGGCCTGCAGCCCGCTGCTGCTTCCGGGGTTCACGTAGTTGTTGAAGTACGTGGCGTAGATAGACATTCGATGTATCTGGCGCGAATAGTTGGCGGAGACGATATGGGAATGAGTGGCCAGCGCCGGCGCGAGGGCCGGCGGGATCGTCACGGGGCTGGCATCCTGGTCAAGCCCCGCGTAAGCGGCGCCGATGGAGCCATACCGCTTGGAAGCGAAGCCGATGAAGGCGCTGATCTGCTTGCGTGGAATTCCGGCTCCATTCATCGCCGCAACATCCTGGTAGTAGCTGTTGGCGAGGATCGCCGAGGCTCCGAGGCTGAAGACCCTGCCGATGCGCTGAACGCCCAGGGAATACTGCGCGCCCATGCCTCCCGCGGAGCCGCCGCTGGCCGCTGCTGCAAAGTTGACCAAGCCAAGATGGCCGATCTGGACTACGCCGCCCACGCCACCCGCGGTCACGCCTGAGGTGCCTTCCACGCTGCCCTCGGCCGTCAAATGCCTGGTCAGTCCACGACGATAAATTGCTGCGCCGGCCATCTTTCCGTAATCGTTGCTGTATATGCCCCAGTTGCGCCGCACCAGGCCGGCTTGCGCGGAGTAGATCTGGAAACCCGGCTTCAGCAGCGTCGTACTGGCGTAAAAGGGCTTACTCACGGAAACCTGCTGGCCCATCGCATTGGTGACCGACACTGTAATGTTGCCCGCCCCGGATAATACAGGGAGCTGGGGAATCTCAAAGGGGCCGGCGGAGACTTCGCTGGAGACTGTCTGGTTGCCGTTGACGAGCACGGAGACCGTGGAGGGGACGGCGGCCGAGCCGGCGACAGACGGGAGTGGAAAGGTGATGAGATCAGGCCGCGTGCTGAAATCCGAACGGATCTGCACGCCTTCCATATGAACCGGACGAGTCCAACTGAGGCCGCTGGTGATGTAGTCGCCCAGGCTGTAGCGCCGCAGCGAATTGACATCCGCATAAGTATAAGCTGAATCGAGGCGTACCGCTGTGTTTGTGCCGGATGCGCTGGTTGCCGCGCCGCCATAGACGAGCCAATCCGAACTCAGAATGCCTTTGGGCGTGAAGGCCCGCATATCAAATGACCCGGTAGCGCTGGTCTGACCGCTCGAGTATGTGCCGGCGATGTCGTAGTTGAGTGTCAAGCCGGTGCCGCTCTCGATCACCCGCTGGCCCTTTGCCTCGCCGATTCCTTCGGGCAGCAACAGCGTTGGCAGCAGGGCGCTGTCGCGTGCCATGATGTTCACTATCTGTTTTTTCAGATCGATGCTGTAGGTCACTCCGGGCAAATCTGACAATGCGATCAAAGCATCCGGAGTCGATAGCAGCGCGGCAGGAAGGCGGAGGCCGAGATCGTGCAGCTCCTGTGCCCGTGCCAGCAACTTTCCGTTCCGCAGGGTGAATTCGCCGATTTTACCGACGGAATAGCCGTTGATCTGAACATCCAGAAGCAGTTTCTCGATGTTATTGTCGTCAAAGTCTGCCATCGTGGCGGTGCTGGGGGTTGAGTTGGGGTCCATGGCGGGGTCTGCGCTGGAAGTTGCGCTCATGGCTCCGCTGGAAGACGAACTCGAAGCTGCGCTGGAAGACGAACTTGCGGCTACTGCCAGTCGGGGGGTGAGGACAGGCATGAGAAAGAGGACTCCCGCATAGAGGAGACACCGAGCCGCCACATCGCCAAAATCATCGCGCAACAACAAAGCGGACCTGCTCATCAATGGCGCCGGCATCCGACTTGGCCGTCAACCGCATGCTATCTGTTTGCTGAGGCAGGGGATCCTTCAGGGTAACGCGCCAACGCCGTGTGGCGCCGGAAAGAATATATGGCGTAGCACCGGGATCCACCTCCAACTTCCGTCCATCGCTGGCTGTCAGAGCGATATTACGGATCACATCATGGAGATTGCCGGCGTTCAATGCCACTAGATAGATATGGTCAGTGTCGCGCTCGAGGTGAAACTGAACATCCGAAAAAGAGTGGATAGGAGGCGGCACAAAGATGGGGAGAGAAAGACGCAGTACAAGATGCACAACACCCGCCTCGGCCGGAGGCGGAACTTGATCAATAAGAACGCGATAGGTTGCCTCATATTTCTCTGGCGTCATGCGCAGGACAAGGCGTACGACCTGGCTGGCTCCGGGGGCGATCCTGGCAAGCGGAGGACTCAACACCACCATGTTCGTGGCTGTCAGTTGGATGTCGCCATTGTCGCTCTTCTGGCTCCAGGCGTAGCCGCGTATCTGGACGGCGGTTTCAGTAGTTCCTTGATTGGTGATGGTCAGACTGGTTGTCTTCTGGCCGGGTGCTAATAAAATCGTAACGGGAATCACCGACAAAGCCTGAGCACCGGCAAGCGTTCCGGTCAGCAGGATAAAGAAAATGGCGGCGAGCGTTTTGGCCGCCGCCATTTGTCGAGTTGAGTTCCATGTGATCATGAGGGTCCTATCGAAAAAGCGGCTCTCGGTTAATATGTGACGTTGACGGTGATCGTATCGGTGTAGGCGTCATTCACTGGAGGCGTCTGCTCTGAAACCTGGCCGTAGACGGTATATGGCGCAGCAGAACCAGTACCAGTACCCGATACCGTTCCAGAGGACGTACCCCAATTGGTACCGCCCGTTCCCGGTCCCGTCCATGCGGTCGAGGAAAGAGCGTAGTTCAGTTTGCCGCCGTGAGAAGTGCCGGTCATAAAGCGGGCGGATTCAGTTTCACCGGTACCTGTACCCGCGGTGAGAGCGATGGTATACCCATCGCCGAGAGAGCAGTTGACGGAGATAGTTGAATTCGCGTTAACCGCTGTTGTCGTCGACGGCACGACGGTGCCGAAGGACAAGGGCGTGGCGGTCACAATACAGGCGGTTACAACTGTTGCGCTTACAACAAAAGTGGTGTTTGCATTGTTTGCGGCAAATGCCGGAGTAGTTGTCAGGCCCAACGCCAATAATCCTACAACGGCGGTGGACAGTGCGGTTTTGATCGTTCTTGTGAACTTCATAGGGTCGACTCCTGGTAAAACATGTTTTGAAGATGTTAAGGCATTATGGCGCTTTCATAATTTGATTAGCAATAGCTAACTGTGTTCATCCACCGGTTAAAGCCGCACCTTTAGTGCCATAGGAGATTACCTATAAATGTTACGCAGGATTACCTTTAGGGCAGAGCGCAATATTGGAGAGATTTTACCCAAAGGCTCTAGGACGCATCGCTGTCGGTGTATATGGATAGACGAATATAATGGGAGACAGCAGCGGATTCTGAGGCTATTTGTCGTGCGGCATCATTGCGCTCGGTCGGTCAATAGGTGACGGTGACGGTAACCGAATCGGCAAACGCGCCGGGCGCGACGTTCTGCGTTCCCACGGCCTGGCCATAGCTGGCGTACGTATGGGAGGATCCGCGAGCAGTTCCGGGCATTGCATACGCGCCGGCCGTCTTCCGCGTGGCTGCGGTTGCGTTGGGAGCCAGTTCTGCACTGAGGCTGACATCGTACGGTGTGGGGCTGGTGCAAGTGACCGAAGCGGGAGAAGCAGTGTTTGCCTTGGCAACTGTGTTGACTCCATATGCCGAGGCTGGGGCTGAGACTTGGCAGGAGGACACAACCGTCGCGGTGACGCTGAAGGAGGCGGTAGCCGTTGCCGCAAGAGCGGGTCTTGAAGCCAGAGCAGACGCCAGAAAGCAAAAAGCGAGCGCTACGGTGATATATTTCATAGATTTTGCGTTTTTCTAATCTTCGGAAGAACGCCCTCAGTGATGTCATCGACTGTGATTAAAGGAACTTTATAATTAGCAAAACCTTAGGTAATTGTTGAAATTCACTCATGAGCGGATTCACAGGGAACTTGCGGTTTCGATCTGGATTATCTCTTCCGACTGTAGATATTTTTATAGATGGTGTTGCATCCAGGGTTAGGCGAAAAACCCAATGTTGGCGCACCTACCGGCACTATACCCCAGGGCTAATGCCAGAGAGTCTACTTTCGAGTAAGTTATTAACTTGTAAGTGATTGAAAAGATTGGTCGGGGAGAGAGGATTTGAACCTCCGACCCCCTGGTCCCGAACCAGGTGCTCTACCAGGCTGAGCCACTCCCCGAACTTGGGTTGCAGAGCGTATCTTTGGGGCGCGGCCTGGCGCATTGAACCCCTTGATATCGCTTCAATCAGTGTAGCAGAATCCCGGTTATTGCGGAGCGCTACGCTGCCTCGGGATCTAGCTCTTGAGCGCCACGCGGATATGCAGTTCCTTCAACTGCTGCTCGGTGGCTGTGGTAGGCGCATCCACCATCAGGTCAACCGCCTTGGAGGTTTTTGGGAAAGCGATTACCTCGCGCAGGCTGGGCGCACCGGCCAGCAGCATGACGATGCGGTCCAGGCCGAGCGCAATGCCGCCGTGTGGCGGAGTGCCGTACTCCAGAGCATCGAGGAAAAACCCGAAGCGCGCGCGGGCCTCTTCGTCGGAAATCCCCAGCGACTGAAAGATTTGCTGTTGCACGTCCTTGCGGTGAATGCGGATGGAGCCCGAGCCGAGTTCCATTCCGTTCATCGCCAGGTCGTAGCAATTGGCGCGCACGGAGGCCGGATCGGCGACCAGGTTCTTCATGTCTGCCTCGAAGGGCGCTGTGAACGGATGGTGCGCCGGCATCCACTTGGCGGTTGCCAAGTCGTACTCGAACATGGGGAAATCAGTGACCCAGATGGGACGGAAGGCTCCCGAACCGTCGACGCTCTTGTCTCCACTAAGCTCATTGGCGTCCTGAACGGATTTTTCGGTGACAGCAAAGGCTCCGTGCCTGTCGGCATATTTCTTGGCCAGCTCTGTACGGAAGTTGCCGGCGGCGGAGTAGACATTGATCTCGCGCTCCGAGAGCCTGCCGGGAAATTTGGTGTCGCTGGCCTTGACCGCGTGAGCCGGATCGCCGGCCACGATGATAACGAAGTCGGCCTCAACCGCGCCCACCAACTCGCGCACTTTGACCGCGGCCTCAGGAAAGCCCTTGGCCAGCCGCTTGAAATCGTCAATGAACTTGGCGCCCTTTTTCAAATCAAAAATCGGATGGTTGTCCTCGCGTTCCTTGCGGCTCAGCTCACCCACGCCAGGAATGCGGAAGGCAACCACCGGCAGCGCGGGATCGATTTGCAGCGCGGCCAGCGCCTCATCCGTGAAGGCCGGGCGTACGTCGGTGAGTTCGGGCAGGCGCAGGTCCGGCTTGTCGCTGCCGAAGCGCCGCATGGAATCATCGTAAGTAATGATAGGGAAGGGCGTGGGCAAGGTGACGCCGGACGCGGCAAAGGCCGCCGCAAGAAACTGCTCGACCACGGCGAAGACCGTCTCCTGGCGCGGAAAGCTCATCTCCAGATCAACCTGCGTGAACTCAAGTTGTCGGTCGGCTCTCAGATCCTCGTCGCGAAAGCAGCGGGCGATCTGGAAGTACTTGTCGAATCCGGAGATCATGAGAATCTGTTTGAAGATCTGCGGCGACTGGGGCAGCGCGAAAAACTCGCCCGGATGCACGCGGCTGGGCACCAGAAAATCGCGCGCCCCCTCGGGCGTCGACTTGGTGAGGATGGGCGTTTCGATCTCCAGAAAGCCCTGCTGGCTGAGGTTGTCGCGGATAGCCAGCGTGATGTCGTGTCTGAGTCGAAAATTGCGCTGCATCTCCGGTCGGCGCAAGTCCACGTAGCGGTACTTGAGCCGAACCTCTTCGTTCTGGATGGCTTCTTCAGAAGGCGAAAATGGCGCCAGGCGGGAATCGTTCAGGACAAGAAGTTGCGTGGCTTCGATCTCGATCTCGCCGGTCTCCATCTTGGGGTTGATGGCGTCCACATCGCGCAGGCGCACCTTGCCCACGACTGCGACCACGTACTCCGGACGGACCTGCTCACCCTTGACGTGGCCGTCGGGGGTCAACTCCTTATCCAGTACGATCTGGCTGATGCCGGTGCGGTCTCTCAAGTCAAGAAAGATCAGGTTGCCGTGATCGCGCCGCCGATTCACCCAGCCCATTAAAACTACAATTTGTCCGGCGTGCGTAGCGCGCAACTCACCGCAATAATGCGTCCGTTCGAGATTTCCTAAAAAATCGAGCACTGCACGTGTCCTTTACTTGCTGGTGTTGAAAAATGCCCCGTGCCCTTGTCATCCTGAGTGAAGCGCAGCGAAGTCGAAGGACCTGCGTTTCGTTTTCGGGCGAAAGGGCGGGAAACCACGAACCCGCCCCGTTCAATTGGAAAGAAAGACCGCCAGCTCCCCGCGAGGAACCTTGGTCTGAATGCCTGTGGAGAAGTTCTTCACTGTAAGAATACCGGATTTCAACTCGTCTTCGCCAAGAATGACGATGTGGCGGGCGGTTTTGTCCGCCGCTTCAAAGGATTTTTTGAGTCGGAAGCTGCCTTCTCCCAGCTCGATCCACAGACCCTGATGGCGCAGTTCGCGGGCCAGAACCAGGGCGGCGGCGTTCAGGCTCTCGCCCAGAGGAGCAATGAATGCATCCACGTGCAGCGGGGCAGCCTTTTGGTCGAGTTGTGCAAGCAGGGTAAGGACCAGCCGGTCCTCGCCCATGGCGAAGCCGATGCCCGGCGCTCTGGGGCCGCCCAGCATCTCGCTCAGCCCGTCGTAGCGGCCTCCGCCGAGCAGCGCATTCTGCGCGCCCAACCCTCCGTGCGTGAACTCGAATGTAGTGCGGGTGTAATAGTCCAGGCCGCGAACCAGGCGGTGATTCAGCGTGTAGGGCACGCCCGCCGCGTCCAAAGCCGCCGTAACCGCGGCAAAGTGCTTTTTGGATTCCTCGTCCAGCGAATCAGCGATTACCGGCAGCGTCTCGATGATAGGCTGATCGGCGGGAACCTTGCAGTCCAGCACGCGCAGCGGGTTGGTGACGGCGCGGCGCTGGCAGTCCGCGCACATCTGCCCCACCACAGGAACCAGCGCGGCCCGAAGCGTTTCGTTGTACTTGGCGCGGTCAGCAGTGGACCCAACGGAGTTCAGCTCCAACGTCCAGCCTGCGATGCCCAGCTCGTCAAGCAGCGTAGCCAGCATCTCCAGGATCTCCGCGTCGCGCAGCGGCGATTCGCTGCCCGACGACGGCGGCCCAATGACCTCCGCGCCGATCTGCGAGAACTGCCGGTAGCGGCCCTTCTGCGGACGCTCGCGGCGAAACTGAGGCCCAATATAGTAGAGCTTCTGCAACTGTCCGCTCTCGAAGAGGTTGTGCTCGATGGCCGCGCGCACCACGCCTGCGGTGTTCTCCGGGCGCAGGGTCAGCGACTGCGTCTTCTCCGACTGCGCGCGCGCGCGATCCTCCCAGGTGTACATCTCCTTGGAGACAATGTCGGTCTCCTCGCCCACGCCGCGGGCAAACAGGGCCGTGTCCTCAAAGACAGGGGTGCGAATCTCGCCGAAGTTGTAGCGGGCAAAGACATCCCGCGCGGTGGCCTCGATGCGGTTCCAAAGGGCTGTCTCCGGCGGCAACAGGTCGCGGGTGCCGCGAGTGGCTTTCAGGGTGGTCATATCCTCTTTAGTCTATAACCTTGCGCGAAGGGAGATTCCTAGTATAAGGCTTCGAGGACACACTCTCGGCTGCTTCAGCCGGTGGATTTTGACTTATGGAACCGGACAGAAGAAGTGAATAAATTCATTCCAAAGGGAGTATATTGAGGGTTTAGCTATGCCATTCAATATTAAGTTGCCGTTCAAGAAGCAGCCCTTCTCGCGCAAGACGATCACCTTGGCGTCAGTTCTTGATTATCGCGACAAAGAGCCGAGCAGGATCGATTTTAGTAGACAGCACGCCAACGCTCTTAGGAGACAAAGTGTTGCGAATTACCCGAATGTCGTTGGCAAATTCGCGGTCCCTTTCGAAGAAACAATCAGACCACTCTTTGAATCGGCCACGGGAATTCCTCTAACTTTAAGTAAAGAGTACGGAAATTTCTGGCGTTGCATCCACAGCGAGACGGAGTTCGCCGTAATTGCGGAGTGGATTGCTACACAAGGATCAAGAATATTCCTGAGAAATTGTCTAAATCTTTCTATTGCACTTGACCTCTATAAAGACCCGACGAGCGGTATTTATACGCAGTTGGGAGATCTGGAGCGTTGCGCCAAATCGGTTTTTGATGCCGAAGCTGTTACCAGCTTATCCAGCAATTGCGCTGAGGCGATTCAGAACTTGACTTATTACCGAGATGCAGAACTCATTGTGGCCGTCCCTCCTATGTCTGCCAAAAAGTATGATCTACCCTCGCAGGTTGCTGCCAGAGTTTCTATTGCTCTCAAGAAGACGAATTTGACTGATTGCTTCGCTTGGGATCATGCGAAACAGAAGCCCTTGAAGGGCGCTCGGATTGAGGAAAAGTGGACATTATTAGAGTCAGCGGGTCTCCGCATTAACTGCCCTATATCCAACAAATCAGATGTGATACTGATTGATGACAAGTACCAGTCAGGCACAACGATGCAATATGTGGCAATGAAATTGCAGGCAGCAGGTGCTCGATATATTTTCGGAATTTCACTGGTCAAGACGCTCCGGGACACCGATAATGCATCTAAAGGTTAAAGGGGGAATGATCATGCCCACACCACAGAATATCGGTGAGAGCCTGCCCAATCTCCGTTCGGTTGCACCCAGCGACCACCAGTACCCTTCCTCTGTAAACGCGCTATTTGCACCCAAACAGGCACCATCCCTTTATTTTGCCGGTAATGCGGCTCTACTAAGCGAAATCGGCGTCGGGGTCTGCGGTTCGCGGAAGTCGAGCGACAAGGGAATCGAGATCGTGAGAGATTGTGCGTACCAGATTGCAAGAGGTGGCAAACCGGTTGTCTCCGGAAACGCTGCTGGGATTGATGTTGCGGCGCATCGCGCTGCCCTTGAGGCAGGAGGCAACACGATTCTGGTTCTTCCGGAGGGTATTCATCATTTTCGTGTGCGGACGGATCTTCGTGACGTATGGGACTGGAATCGAGTCTTAGTAGTGAGCCAGTTCGAGCCGGACGCACCCTGGAGTGTGTATCGCGCAATGGACCGGAACCGGTTGATCATCGCACTGAGCGGGGCGATGATTGTTGTGGAAGCAGGGGAGTCCGGTGGAACTGTAAACGCCGGGATCTCAACATTAAAGGCTGGTAAGCCTTTATATGTTGCGGTTTATGAGAATATGTCCGAAGATGCTCCCGGAAATGAAAAGCTATTGCAACTTGGAGCCAAGCGAGTTTTCAAAGGTAGAACGTCTGGTCGAGCCAAGATGGCCGGGATATTCATGGACATATCAGAGCTTTCGATTACATCTAAGATCGACGAAGATCCTCAATTAGCCCTGATATAGATCAGGTCCAGTAATGCTGTCAGACCCTCGACAAAGACGAGAACATCGATGAGCCAAGAGATCATTCTGACGAGTGTCGAAGACGGTTGGATCGTCGCCGAATACCCTGAATTGCCCGGCTGCGTAAGCAGGGCAAGGACGAAGCGGAGGCTCTGGCGAACATTCGTGAAGCGATGGCCGGATGGTTTTGGGCAGAAGAGCAAAAGGGCGCAGAGGCTCAGGTTTGAGCGTCGTCATGCCCTGCGCTTGATCGACTCCATCAAAGTCGAATCAATCCGCGTCTGCCAGCCACGCCCGGTAGCTTTGAAGTGGTCGATCACCTCCGGCGAGAGTCGCAACGAGACCAGAGTCTTTGTCGGAGCTTTTTGCGGCCCGCGCTTGCCTCTGCGCGCCACTTTGCCGCCACGAATCAGATTGGCCTGCGCCAGCCACGCCCGCGCAGCCTTGGCGTCATTCGGATCGTAGGGGCCGTCCTCCGGCTCGTAGGGGATCGTGTCTCCCTCTTTGAAGGCCCGCACGCGCCCCCAGTCGGTCTCACTCTTTGTCGAGTTCATATTTGTTCAGAATCGACTTCCGCTTTGCATCATCCCAGACGAATATAATTTAATTGTAGTTACAATATAATCAAACTGCAAGCGATATCTGGAAAACATCCGAGAGGCAATAGAGCCACTTGCAAAATTCAAAGAGGAGTGCAAGGAGCGTCAGGGTTTGCCAGAGACAAAGATGTTTGCAGATAATTTCGGCATCTTGTAGCACAATCATTCTCAGGTGCTTTTTCTCCAATCGTCCTCCAAATGTTCCGCTAACTCCTTATCTTGGAATATTTTGCAGAGAACTTCTTTGTTTTCTATATTTTGCAGCGCAACCCTGCCTGTAACTTCAAGAAAACAAGTATTTTGCGCCCAAAATACGGGTGGGGGTAGGGGCCGTACAGCACCTGCTTTGCCGTCGGAACAAACCAAAGCCACGAAGGGGCGCCTGAAGATGGAAGGCCTGTTCCTTGGCCATTTTGCAAGAGGCTCAATGGCCGGATGGCTTTGGGCGGAAGAGCAAAAGGCCAAAGACCGCCCACTCACGCGTTGATCGCCATTCCCTCGACGGCTCCATAGGCATCCAGCAGAGACTCGGCCAGGGTGGGATGCGCGTGGATGGTGAAGATCAGTTCCTCCACCGTGCCTTCCAGTTCCAGCACGGCGACGGCCTCGGCGATCAGCTCCGTGGCCTGGGGGCCGAGTATGTGAACGCCGAGAATCTCGCCGTACCTGGCGTCGGCGACCACCTTCACGAAGCCGTCGTGAGAGCCCAGGATGGTGGCTTTGGAGTTGCCCGCAAAGGGGAATTTGCCCACCTTCACCTCGTAGCCTTTTTCTTTGGCCTGCGCCTCGGTCAGGCCGACGGAGCCGATCTGCGGCTCGGTATAGGTGCATCCGGGAATGCGGTCGCGGCGCACCGGGCGGAAAGGGCGGCCGGCAATTTTAGCGGCGGCGATCATGCCGCTCATTGCGCCCACATGCGCCAGTTGCGGCAACCCGGCCACGATGTCTCCAATGGCAAAGACGCCCGGCTCGGCGGTCTCCTGCGCCTCGTTGACCTGAATCAGACCGCGGTCGAGCACGATGCGCGTCTTCTCCAGGCCAAGATCACCCGTCCGCCCGGCACGGCCTACGGCCACCAGGAGCTTCTCGCTCTCTTTCGTTTTTGGGTTTCCACTCTGATCGATATATGTCACCTGCACGCCGGTTTCGGTGCGCTCGACCTTCTCGACCTTTGCGCCAGTGTTCACGTCGATGCCGCGCTTCTTGAAGAGTCGCGTGATCTCTTTGGAGATTTCTTCATCCTCCACCGGAACCACGCGCGGCAGAAACTCGACAATCGTAACCTCGGTCCCGAAGGTGCGGAAGAGCGAAGCGAACTCCATACCCACCGCGCCCGCGCCTATGACGATGAGCGATTTGGGCACCTGCTCCATGGCCAGGATTTCGATGTTGGTGAGGATGCGGTCGTCTGCCTTGAGGCCCGGCAGCATCTTGGCTTCGGAGCCGGTGGCCAGGATGACGTTTTTCGCTTTGACCTGGCTCACTTCACCGCCCGCTGCCGTAACATCTACCGTGTGTACGCCATCATGCGCAGGGCTGGACAAACGCCCATAGCCCTCAATGCGCGCAATCTTGTGCTTCTTCATCAGGAAGTCCAGGCCCTTGGCGTGCTTGGTGATGATGGCATTCTTGCGCTGCAGCACCGCGGCCCAGTTGAGCGTAGGCGTACCGATGCCCTCAATGCCAAACTCGGCTGCGTGCTTCAAGTGGTCCCAGATCTCGGCGTTGAAGAGCAGCGCCTTGGTGGGGATGCATCCCACATGCAGGCAGGTTCCACCCAGTTTGGAGGACTCTTCGATCAGTGCGACTTTCAGCCCATACTCCGCCGCGCGAATGGCCGCTGTGTAGCCGGCCGGCCCGCCGCCAATGATCGACACGTCGTAGATCGTCTCAGTCAAGGTAAACTCCATTCCGGGGCGCTGCTCAGAAGTCAGCGTGCCTGCCACCGTACAGTTTAATGGATGCATCGAAGACGGGCTTTGTTGCCGCAGACAGGTGCGATGGATTATTACCGGTTGCTCTGAATCAGTTCGGATGCCGCGCGCAGCACCTCCGGCTCGTCGCCGAGGCCCGCAATCCAATGCACCTCGGGTTCGCGGCGGAACCAGGTCATCTGCCGCTTGGCATAGTTGCGATGGCCCTGCTGGGCGGCTTCTATCGCCGCCTCAAAACTCAGAGTCCCCGCCAGGACGGCCAGCGCCTGCCGGTAACCCAACGAGTCGAGCGCCTTCACCGGCCCATAGCGATCAAGCAGGCTGCGGGTTTCATCGACGATGCCGGACGTGAAGATTTCAGCACAGCGCTGGTTGAGCCGGTCGTAGAGAGCCTGACGCGGTGGGTTAAGGCCGATGCGCAGCAGACGGAAGCCGGTAAGCGGGTCGCGAGCTTCTTTCTGGTTTCCCAGCACCTCGGAGAGCGGTTTGCGCGCCGCGAGGCAGATCTCGATGGCGCGAATCAGTTTGGCTGCATCGTTGGCGTGAATGCGAGAGGCCGAGGCCGGATCGAGCCGTACGAGCATCCGGTGCAGCCAGCCTTCGCCGTGACGCTCGCGGCTCTGTTGCAGCCGAAGCCGCAACTCCTGCTGCCGCTCCGGCCCGGCAAAGAGCCCCTCGGTCAGCGCTCTCAAATAGAGGCCGGTTCCGCCGGTCACAATGGGAAGACGGCCCCGCGCCGCAATCTCCCGCAAAGCCGCCCGCGCCTCCCGGCTGTACTCGCCCGCAGTAAAGGGCTGGTCCGGATCGGTCACGTCGATGAGGTGATGCTGCAGCCGCGCCCGTTCTTCGGCGGTAGGTTTTGCCGTGCCCAGGTCCATGCCGCGATAGACGGCCACCGAGTCGCAACTGACAATCTCGCCATTAAAGCGCTCGCCCAGTTCGAGCGAAAGCGCTGTCTTGCCGCTGCCTGTCGGCCCCAGCAAGAGAACTGCCATAGGTGCATGGTTCTCGTCCAAAGGACTGTTCGACGCAGTTATCCGCGAAGGAGTCATGGCCGCCACCATCCCGGCGGAAAAATCCACTTGGGGTTCGTGCGCAGGAGCCAGAAGATCAGGATCGCCGCTGCCACCAGCACCAGCCCAAAAACCTGGTTGCGCAGGAACACTCGCTGCTGCTCCTGGCGCCGCGTCTTCTCGGCAACTTCCTGAAAATAAGGTTTGATGCGAGTCTGCACCACGACGCGGCCCTCCCACTGTCCGGCACAAAACAGCGCCGGATCACCACGCATCAGTATAGGGGAGCAGTGTTCGTGACAGGCAACAGAAGGCTTTTAATCCCCTTCCGGACGTGGCTGCTGCAGAGGCGACTCGGGGCGTGGCTGCGGGACGGGTATGGACCCCTGCTGGGCTGTCTGCTGTTTGAAGCAGGAGCGGCACAATACCGGCCTGCCCTGGGTGGGCTTGAAGGGAACCGTCGTATCCGCGCCGCACATTGAGCAGTTGGTGCGGGTTTCCGGACGCACCCTGGAGCCTCCGCGGACGCGCTTCGCCTTGCACTGCTTGCAGTGCCGTGGCTCGTTTTTGAACTGCTTATCGTGGAAGAAAAGCTGCTCGCCGGCGGTAAAGACAAACTCGGCTCCGCAGTCGTTACACGTCAAAACTCTGTCGGTAAATTCCATGGCCGGCTTCCCCAAAGAAGGGAAATACATTGAAATCGGCCACGAACACAATCATCTTGCCGGTCCCGTTTCCCTGCTTCGTACTGTGATAACAACCAGGGCCCGGGCCGCAACAAATACAGCGGCAAATTGATTGTCTGACCGGCAGAGCCGGTAGACCTAGGGGTACAACCTCCAAGCAATCTATACCGAGAAAGTTGGAGCTAAATTAAAAACGCGACAGACCGTCCCGGCCTTACCTTAGGTCTCTGGTTTCCTGCCCGCATTTCGATGCGGGAGTCGCCGGGGCGGCGTATGTCACGATTGTTTTGAAGCTAGTCAGCCTCTTTACGAGCCTTCTTGCGATTCCGCTTGCGCGCCAAAGCCGCCTTTACGCGTTTCTTTTCACCGGGCTTCAGGTAGTAGGAGTGACGCTTGACTTCCTTGATGATGTCCTCCTGCTGAACCTTCCGCTTAAACCGGCGCAGCGCATTTTCGAGCGGCTCGCCTTCTTGAACACGAACCTCCGCCAAAAAATCCCACCTCCAAACCCGCCATATGGCATCTCTTATGATACTGGAAACAACTGCGGCCGGGTTATGGGTGACCATATTTTTCCAGAAATGCACTGTTTTTCAATGCAGATTGGGTAAATTTCCCTCAAATGATGGCTATGTTTTCAGCCCTGGAGTGAATTAATCTGCACTATTTGAGTAAATATATACCCCCTGGTGGTATAGGGGGGGAGGGGGTGGAGTGCCTTTCTGGTAACCAATCAAGGCTATATTCTGTTGGCATTTGAGTATATATGGCCTTCCCCTTCCCGTTGAGCATAATCTCCATCCAAGAGGATTGTGCGCCAAGAGGTGGTAATTATCTGCAAGGCGCCTGCGGTGCGGCCAGCACCCTTCGGCGCGAGAACAATAGTTTGTGGATTCCCAGAAGCTGGACCTGGGCACCTAGAGCGGAATCAAAGTAAACGTGCCCAAACAAAGTGTATTGAAGGAGGATTTTCTTGATGAAAAAGCCACTTGGCAGATTTGCTTTCGGGGTACTGCTACTCTGGTTTCGCTATAGCCCCGCTTCCCCGCAAGGACGCACACATACCTTAAACTTGCCGTGGAGGCCTTGAAACCATGATCCGCAGCTACCAGGGGCGTGTGCCCCTGATCCCCGCCAGTTGCTATATTGACCCTTCCGCGCAGATTATCGGCGACGTGACCCTCGGCGAGCGCTCCTCGGTGTGGATGAATGCCGTCCTGCGTGGCGATGTCCACTCCATCCGCGTCGGCGCCAACTCCAACGTCCAGGACTGTGCTGTTCTCCACGGCCAGCGCAACCTCTATCCGGTGATTGTGGGCGACTGGGTCACCATCGGCCACAACGCTACCGTGCACGGCTGCGTGCTTGAGGACGCGGTTCTCATCGGCATCGGGGCCGTGGTTCTGAACAACTGCCGCATTGGCGAAGGCTCCCTCATCGCCGCCGGCGCCGTGGTTCCCGAGGGAACACAAGTTCCTCCGCGCACGCTCTGGGCTGGCGTACCCGCCAGGCTCCGCCGCGAACTCAGCGAAGCCGACCACGCCATGATCCTTCAACACGCCCAGAACTACCTGGATTATGTAGAAATTTACCTCAAAGAACCAGCCGGCTGATCTGGCCTGAAATCCTTTATCGCCCTCTCAGTTTTTTCAGGCCGCGGATGTTGGCATAGACGAAAGAAATCACCGGCACATAAAGAATCGAGAGATTGGCCACGCCCGAACAGAACCGGCTAGAGAATGCCTCGATGCAGCTCCAGCGATCGATGTAGATCCACAGCGTCGCCGAAATGGCCACGAAAGACGCGATGCCCAGGATCGTGTAGCTCAACGCATCGGCGTGAAAAACCTCCGCAAGCACCAACGCGGCCAAGGATGTGAGCAAGGCCGTCTGCGCGAAAAATGCAATATGAATATGAATCCACGCACTGTATTTGCCGCGCTTCATCCGGAGGTGTTCATTTCCGAGATCGCCGACACCAGCCTGAGCAGCCTGCAAAGCTGATCCTGTCGCCAAGCGGTTTCTCCTCGGAAGCATCCCATATGCAATCAGGGCAATCAAAAATGCAATCCCCGCGGAGGCAAGATTGAATTTCTTGATGCGGCCTTGACTCAAAGCGTTCTCTTGCGGATCGTTCGCCATGTAGTATACCGTGACCTCGGGAACAGTCGGTTCTGTACTGACGGTATCCTTCCCGGCGTATTGCTTGCCATTTACTTCGAACGTATAGGTAACGGCGTACTTGACGCTCTCCACGGTCCCGTTGCGCGTCTCGGTTTCGATGGTGTAATTGGTGTCGAGCGTGCCCGGTCCGGAGGAATCATGCTTGTCGAACGCACTTTTGCCCAGCAGCACCCCGGCAACCAGTGTGATAACCAGCAAGGCCGCTAACAGAAAGAAATTCCTCCGGCGCCACTCGGAGAATTTTGA
>CAWDQS010000011.1:0-13533 GCA_963804295.1 uncultured Acidobacteriaceae bacterium | reverse complement strand
TTCTTCTTTAATGTTCTGCCGCCGCTTAACCATCGTATTGCTGATGGAAAAGAAGAATGGCATGTGGAATCGACCTACTTCGTCTCCACGCGCAAAATGCGAATCTCCGGGTAAGCGCCGTCCCAGTGGGGCGTAACCCCATCGAAGATCAGGCGAAACTCCTTCTCGCTGCCAGGCACCAGCGGGGCTGCGGAGACTGGTTCCACGTCAATGTAGGGTTCGCGCATGCGGATGAGCATTAGCGGCTGGGTCTCGTTCTGCGCCACTTCGCGGGCGTAATCGCGGAAGAGTACCTGTACGGTGATGGCGGTGACGGTGCGGGCGCCCTGGTTGGCGATGTGGCCATCCAGGTAGGTGACCTTGCCTCCGGCCAGATTGCTGGATTCGCTCATGGCCAGCCGAGTCAGAGAGAGGTTGCCCGCATAGGGGTCCAGGGGCGCGTTGATCGGCGTCGCCGTGGCCTTGCCAGGGGCATTTCCGTGTTCCAGGCCCAGAATGGCAGCGGCAACCAGCAGCACAATCGCCGCCGCCAAGCCCAGCGGCAGCCAGTTGCGTCTCTCTTTCTCGGCAGATGGAATAAAATCGGGACCTGTGCTCACGAGCGAAATTTTACACCTGTGTGCGAAAAAGCACCTCGTATTTCCGCGTTATTAGGAATATATTAGGACGTAGCGTTGCTTAACAATTAGTTAATTGTTCTCTGGACATTTCCGGCCAGGAGGAACAGATGTCTCAAGGCAATCCTCAGAATCAAAAGTCAGGCTACTCATTCCTGGGCACTTCGCCTGCGGAAGAGCTCCTTATAGTTGCGCGCATCCACCACAAGGAGGCCAAGCAACTGTATGAGCACGCACAAGAAGCACTGGCTGAGGGCCGGCAGGAAGAGGCCAAGTTATTGATGGACCTGTGGGCCGAACGGCGGGATATGGCAGAGGAGTTGGATAAGGCCGCCAGAGAAGAGGTCGGCGACCCGATTGTTGCAGGACTACTAGAAAGTGAGGACATTATGTGCAAAAACTATACCCCAAATAGCCCGACATATACGGCGCCAGAGACTGATCTCCCCCAAAGCTGGAAAGATGAAATGAAACCGCGCCCTTTAGGACCCATCGCTCGCGCCTTGGCCTGGATCGGGAGCTGGGTAGCCGATTAGCATGATCCGATGATTGCGCCCCAGCCGGGAGCGTGTTCGTTTTTCAGCCTCATGGGACAGCCCGGCGGCAACCGGCAATACTCAGCTATCTCTAAATTCATCGGCAGACATTCTCATACTTCCTTTCATGCGCAGGGGCGCGTTCCGTCGCCGCGCGCAAGAGAAATTTTGCGTTCGTTACCGAAGGAATCCCACCGGCCCTTTTATGACAGATGCTTTTCCCGTTCTTGACCGATGTGAAAATCAGCATCAAATATTTTTCGGTTTTTCACATTGTCCTGCGACTTCCGGCAATATTCTGTGTCTAAGCATGCAGGAGTGAGTACCAGCCAAGTCCAGGTTACCTAACCCTTGCCGTGAGGCATTGAAAGGCAGGCCACCAATGCAGACATCTTCACCAACCGCATTCATCTCCATGGCAACACTCCCCGGCGAGCAAAGAAGCTCCCGGCAGACAGAGGATCTCGTATACCAGGGCTTCACGGTCGCGGCAATTCTGCTGTTTCTGGCAACCCTTTGGATCTTTTGAAAGCTGAAACCGGCTGTTGACGGACTCAGGCTGGATGCTATGAGCCCGATAGCCGTGCGCCGCCCGGCGCATCACCGCGATGAACCCGGTGATAGCTCCCGCCAACACTCCCAGGATGATCGCTTCCAACATCTTGCGCATGGCATCTTTTCCGTAGAGGCTGTTTCATACCGTGGTTTTGATAGGGCACGGCTTTAGCCGTGCCGCTGATGGGGCATAAAAATCGCGGGCTTCAGCCCTTGAGGGAATTCTCAATAATGTTCAGCATTCGGTTATGAAACAGCCTTAATTAATGTATCGATATTCGACAATCTGCCCTGAAACGCTACAGTCGCCCCTGCTTTTCCAACCTGGTTGTATCGAAACAATACACCCAGCCAATTCCGTTCATTATCGGTTGCGGTAAAGCCGAAGGCGGCTGGCCCCACCTCAGGTGCCTCAGGTGCTCACCCGAAACGCGCGCGCTTGACGGTCTGCCGAAAATCCTCGCCCACCATATCAATGCGGACGCACATCTCGGCCAGCCGTGACCTCATGCGGTCGCCGATACGGTCGCCCAGCGTGTCCTCATTTTTTGCGGGCCTGTCGCCCTTCTCTGTGGGTCTGAAACCGGCGCCGGCCGGTAGGTCGGGGTAGTTGGTGGTGATGATGGTGGTCTGTTTGTCGTTGTAGCGGGTATTCAGAATCAGCGCCACCGTGTCCCAAACCCACTCATTGGGCTTTTGCGCGCCCAGGTCGTCCAGCACCAGCACCTCGGCGGCAAAGACCGGCTGAAGCAGTTCCAGTTCCGTGGTCTGCACCTGCGGGTTGTAGCTGTTCTGGATGCTCTTGAGCAGTTCGCGATAGTCGCAGAAGAGGCCGCGAACGCCGCGTTCCACCACCAGCCGCCGCAGCACTCCCACGGCCAGATGCGTTTTTCCCACGCCGATGGAGCCGGTAAAGAGAAGTCCCTTGCCCGCGGTATCCACCGGATAGGCCTCGACAAATTTCCGGGCGGTCATGTGCGCGCGGCTCAGAGAGGAGTCGGCGCCGCGAAAGGCCGTCTCGAAGCCGTCCAGGGTGTAATGCCGGTAGCGCTCGGGGATATGGGCCGCGGCCAGGCGGCGCTCCTCGCGCTCCATCTCCTGGCACTCGCAGGCGCGAGAAACCCATTTACCCTGGTCGTTGACCACCCGCACCAGCCCCACTCCATCGCAGATCGTGCATGTACTCATCTGGATTCAAGCCTAGCGCAAAGGGTGGCGAAAGGCAGCGGTGCATCGCCGTGTCTGGATGTGGAAAATGAGATTGGCAGCGGATGTGCAAAAGTGCCTACTATCATGGAACAGGGATCAGCGGCCGGTGGATGGGTCGTCTGGCTGGAGGATGAGAATGGTTTTAGAGGTGGCGATTCTCAATGTTCGAGAGGGTCAGGAGGAGCCGTTTGAAATAGCCATGACGAAGGCTCGCCCGTTGATTGAGGCTTCGTCAGGGTTTGCCGGGATCGAAGTCCACCGATGCATCGAGAGACCGAATCGATATTTGCTCCTGGTTTCCTGGAGAAGCCAGGATGACCATACCATCGGCTTTAAGGGTTCGGATCGATATCAGCAATGGCGCGAGCTGCTGCACCATTTTTATGATCCTTTTCCCGTGGTAGAGCATTATTCCGGGGACTTATTCGCAGCACAGATTGAACATATGCATGCTGATACCGGGCTGCGTGATTGCTAAACCGCCCCAATCCCCTTACAATAGAAACATTGCAGGAAAGGTTTGTCTTCAGCGATGCCCAAGGAAAAGATTCATCCCAATTACGCCGCAGTGCAGGTCAAATGCGCCTGCGGGAACCATTTTGAGACCCGTTCGACCCACAAGGGCGACATTCACGTGGAAATCTGCTCGGTTTGCCACCCGTTCTTTACCGGCAAGCAGCGCCTGGTGGACACGGCGGGCCGCGTCGAGCGTTTCCGCCGCAAGTTTGCCAAGTCCGACGGAGCCAAGGAAGCAGCAGCAGCGGCCAAGTAACTTCGCACTGGCAACCGGCACATACCATTGGGCCTCCGCTATGGCGGAGGCCCTTTTCGCTATGCATTTGTGCGAGAATGGTGTTGCATGATCGAGGCGAGTTTCACCGTTTACTATCGTCGGGCAACGCAACTTGCAGGCGCTATGAAGCTCTGTCAAGACGATTTGCCCGCGTATGCCTCTGCTGCTGTATTGCTGGCTGTACATAGCGCTATCTCGTATAGCGATGCACTATTGATTGGGCTTGGAGGCGCACGGCCACGCGGTGAGCATCGGGAGGCCGTCCCCGCATTGAAGCGGACATGCACCAAAGCTGGAATCGATCAACAGGGAATCACGCAGTATCAGAAATTGCTGAGCGCAAAGACAGACATCTCCTACGGTGACAAGCAGGTCAATGACGAAAAGGTCACAGCGCTCTGTATTGCCGCCGAGCGATTTCAGGCCTGGGCGGAACGGATCCTGCAAAGACGGGAAGGAAGGTTATCCTAATGACCGTAATTCGGGAACTGACGTTACGTCAGAGAGAGGGACGCGCAATCAATGCGGTCGCGGAATTGCTGCGCAGGAAATTATCTGTTCCCAATATATATTTGGAACCACCACCCTCCCTTATCTCGGCGGACGTACTGGCAGTGGATCGTGGCGGCGCGGGCGACCTGCACGCCGTCGAAATCAAATTGGCGCGCGATCTCAGCCCATCCGAGGGCCAATGGCGGAAGCCATCTAACTCAAAAGAGTTACAAGCAAATCTTGACTCGTGGTTTCCGAAGTATAGTGAGAAGCTACAGAAGATACATCACCAGTTGATGTCAATGCAGGCTCACTACAGATACCTTGCCATTCCGGCAGAGAGCTTCGATCTGGCTTTCGGAGAGCTCACGCATTTTGGTCTATTTCCTGTAGATGGGATTGGACGTCTAGGCGTTATTACGATCGAGGAGAGGGGCGAGGAATCTCCCACCGCTGAAATGGCTGTCGTCCCCGAACGGTTTCGCGTGGACCCGGTAAGACTCAAGGCCATCGAAACCAAACTGTTGGCGAAGAGCCGTCCGGATATCGAAGTTCGAATTTAGGAATGCGGGCTACGCGAGTAGCGGCTCACCAACCCAAAACAAAAGCCGGAATGATTTTGCAGATTATTTCCTGCATCCTGCTACCCTGAACTCTGGGCGGCCTCTTCAGACAGGCCGTTCCGGAATCAGCCGGGGAAGGTACCCCCACCCCCCCTATTTACTGTGAGACTGTGAGACTGTGAACGGATCTTCTTCCCTTCAGGAGTTTTTCCTGACGATCAGGTGGTTCTTATGTCCGGCAAAGGCTTTACCGTGAAGAAGAACTGGGACAACCCCAGGGAGCACGCCATGCCCGCCGATGTGCGCGTGCCCGCCGAAGTGCGCCTTGGCAATGTCCTGGTAGCTCCGGCCACGGTGCTGGCTCCCATGGCCGGCGTCACGGACACCGTCTTTCGCCGCTTCATTCGCCACGCCAGTTTATTTACTTCCGTTCAAGTTGCAAGCAAAGAGGAACCGGAGGGAGGCGGGGGTTTCAACCCCCGCAAATTACAGACAGAATCAACGCGGGCTTTAGCCCCGGAAGACGGCGCTTCCATCGACGCCGCCGTCACCAACACCCAATCCGGCTGCGGCCTGCTGATGACCGAGTTCACCTCCGCCGACGGCCTCGCCCGGATGCGCGAGACCAAGCGCCAGCGCTATCTGACCTTCTATGACGACGAGCATCCCATCGGCGCGCAACTCTTCGGAGCCAATCCAGAGACGATGGCCGAAGCTGCGCGCATTGTCGAAGAGACCGGCTTCGACCTGGTGGACCTGAACCTGGGTTGTCCGGCCAAGAGGGTGGTGGGCTCCAACGGCGGCTCGGGCCTGCTGCGCGATCTCCCGCGCATTGGGGAGATTTTCAGGGCCGTGCGCAAGGCGGTGACAATTCCCTTCACCGTGAAATTCCGCATGGGCTGGAACGACAACGATATTGTCTGCCTGGAATTGGCGCGGATGGCCGAGGCCGAGGGGCTTAACGGTCTAGCGCTGCACGCCCGCACCCGCGAGCAGGGCTACAGCGGTCAGGCACGCTGGGAGTGGATCGCCAAGGTCAAGCAGGCAGTCAAAATTCCTGTCATCGGCAACGGAGACATTCATTCTCCGGAGGCCGCTGTGGCCATGGTGGCCCAAACCGGCTGCGACGCGGTGATGATTGGCCGGGCCGCGCCGTCGAACCCCTGGATCTTTCGGCAAATCGCCCAGTACACCGCCACCGGCGCGTATGAGCGGCCCACGGTCGAGGATCGCTATCGAATGATCCGCGCTTATTTTCAGATGCTGCTGGATGAGGCGGAGGCTACCAAGGATCTGCCTCGAGCAGCGCGGCTGGGCGAGACGGCTGGCAAGATGAAGCAGTTTGCCACATGGTTTACCCACGGCGTGGCGGGCGGAGCCAAACTGCGGGCTGCCATCTACCAGGCGCGAACCGGGGCCGAGGTGCTCTCCCAGGTGGACGCATTCTTCACGGCCCAGCTTGCGGCCCAAGTGGAGTCCGGCTCGGAGCCAGTCGCCGCGCCGGAAGACGCTGCGGAGGCAGCTTTTCCTGAAGACATGATGGTCTGCGATTAGACGCGCTCGATGGCCATCGCCACGGCGTTGCCGCCGCCCAGGCAAAGCGCCGCGATGCCTTTGCTCTTGCCCAGCCGCTTCAAGGCGTAGAGCAGCGTGACCAGCGCGCGCGCTCCGCTGGCCCCAATAGGGTGTCCGAGAGCCACCGCGCCGCCCTGCACATTGACCTTGGCCGGGTCCAGGCCCAGTTCGCGATTCACCGCCAGCGCCTGCACGCTGAAGGCCTCGTTCAGCTCAAACAAGTCCACGCTCTCCAGCGGCCATCCCGCCTTGGCCGCCACTTTGCGCACGGCTTCGATGGGCGCCAGGCCAAACCACTCCGGCTCGTAGCCGCTGGTGGCCTGGGCGCGAATCACGGCCAGCGGCGCAAGGCCTAGTTCACTTGCCCGCTCGGCGCTGGTGACCACCAAAGCCGCGGCGCCGTCGCTCACGCCGGGAGAGTTGCCAGCCGTCACCGTACCACCCTCCTGAAAGGCCGGCTTGAGCCGGGAGAGAATTTCGACGGTCGTATCGGGGCGAATTGACTCATCAGCGTCAAATATTGCCGGCACTACGCCTTTTTTGGCTGCCGGAATCTCGACGGGCAAAATCTCATCCCGGAAGAAGCCCTGCGTGGTGGCCGAGGCGGCGCGGCGATGCGACTCTGCCGCAAAGGTGTCCTGTTCTTCCCGGCTGATACCGAAGCGGGCCGCGATCTTCTCCGCTCCCGCGCCCATGTGGAAGTTGTTGTAAACATCCCACAGGCCGTCCTGAATCATGGCGTCCACCAGCGCGCCGTTTCCCATGCGATAGCCGGACCTGGCCTGGGGCAGCAGGTAAGGCGCGTTAGTCATCGACTCCATGCCGCCGGCAACAACGATCGAGGCGTTCTCCGTCTGGATGGCCTGCGTTGCCAGAGCCACGGCTTTCAGGCTCGAACCGCAGACCTTATTGATGGTGAGCGCGGCTACCTGGTTCGATAATCCGCCGTAGAGCGCCGCCTGGCGCGCGGGGTTCTGTCCCAGCCCGGCCTGTAAAACGCAGCCCATGATGCACTCGTCAATCTGTGAGATGCCGCCGGCGCTTTGTGCGGATTCAACCCCGGCGCGGCGCACCGCCTCGCGCACCGCCAGCGCTCCCAGCCGCGGAGCAGAAAAGCTCTGCAACGATCCCTGGAACCTACCCACAGGGATACGAACCGCTGAAACAATCACAACTTCCTTCATAGGGAGGTCTCCTGGGCGGGAATCAGATCACGCGACAGCGCCCAAAGCAACACTGATCCCGCTGCCAACCGGGACATGCTAACACACCGCCAGTTACGCCCGCTGTTCCACGATGGCTCAGCCGGTTAGTGGCGCAAAAGGGCGAAGTAGGCTATCACGCAGAAGCCCGCAAAAGCCATTACGAATACTGTCAATACCACCCAGAGTACGGTGTGATGGCTGATAGCGTCAGGAGAGGTCTGCGCAGAAGAATCATTTTTTTGAAACCCCACCACGCGCGCCATTTCAATGCTGATGTTGTCGTTACCGCCGGCCGCCAAAGCCAGCTCCAGCAGGCCATGGGCGCTAGTTTTCAGCGTCTGGCCCGGGACATCTACCGTCCTCTGGATTTCCAGTTCGGGGACGAATCCCCAAAGGCCGTCGGAACAGAGCAGCAGCGTGTCGCCGATAGCCAGCGGGAGCTGCTCGATGTCGATCTCCACCTCAGTCTGATGGCCCAGGCTGCGGGTCAGCACCGAGGCGTCAGGATGGTTTTTCGCCTCTTCCGGTGTTATCAGGTTCCGGCTGAGCAGTGCCTGCACGGCGGAGTGATCGGTGGTGAGGCGATGCAGGCGGCCGGCGCGGATCAGGTATGCGCGGCTGTCGCCAATGTGGCCGATCCAGGCGCAGCTTCCGCCAGCTCTCTGCTGCACCACAGCCACCACCACCGTGGATCCCATGCGCGGGTAGGGCGAGCCAGGCGCGCTGGCCGCTGCCACGATCTGCGCATTGGCGCGAGCAGCGGCGCCGCGCAGGCCATTATCGACCGGATAGTCCTCCGGCAGGGATGCCAGGTGCGCGTAAAAATTCTCTACCACCATCCGCGATGCGGTGGCTCCTCCCGCGTATCCGCCGATACCGTCGGCCACCATCAGCAGGTCGCCCAAAGCGATACGCACATGGAGAACAGTGTCCTGATTCTCATCACGCAAAATCCCGCGGTCGCATTCTTCCGCAAACAAAATATTTGCCTGCGCAGAGACCGGTATCTCATTCATGCCTGAACCTCACTCACAAAACAGCGCTTTATCATTCAGCGCATATTCGTGCAGATAACATGCAAGCCGCGCGAAAAAACCTCCCACTAATCCAGTGATAAGTTGGTCACACTTGGCTGGCCTGATTCCTGCCATCACTGCGCATTCCGGACCTTGCCTGTATTGGTCCGACAATCGCTGAGCTTCTATTAACTTCTTGTAACCAGTCGCCGGCTTGGTTCTTTCTGGGGGAGAGGAAAAGAACTACAAAGTGCTAAGTCACTGTAACATGGAGTCTTCCATCTTATGCAATAGGATAACCCGCAGCGGCGCCTTTTTGCGCGAATGGAATACAGCTTGACCATATCTTGACACGGGGCTAAAAATCCTACCCCATGTGCCGGTTGCCCTGGATCCCTTAAAAATGCTCGTATGCCTGCCGGCGATTTCCCGGCGCAGAAAAGCAGCCGCACATTCAAAAACAATAGTAACGCCGGTAATTAGATTTCGCTCATGTTGTGACCCGGAACCGGCGATAAGGTTCTTAATTTCATATCAGAGTCCTGCCCAGGCGGGATGAAGGAGTTCCATGCGCTCTTTGCACCTATCTAAATCCCGTCGGTCACAGTGTGGCCAGCGTCCACTTCGCATTCTGGCATTGCTCGGCGAAAGAATCGTGGTTCTGCTTATGCTGCTTGTTCTGACGGCTCTGTGGCCGGCGGCACGGGTGATAGCGCAAGCCGCGAATG
The DNA here is from genome assembly GCA_963804295.1 of uncultured Acidobacteriaceae bacterium. Classification (GTDB taxonomy): domain Bacteria; phylum Acidobacteriota; class Terriglobia; order Terriglobales; family Acidobacteriaceae; genus Telmatobacter. The sequence goes on along the minus strand of CAWDQS010000011.1, from coordinate 4,244 downwards.
CTGCTTCCTCTTCTCCGTCGCAAGGCATCCCCGATCGGATTCTGGATCGCGTGGACGACTCTAACCTGACAACCATCCATGGAAGCACGCATCCGGCTGTCCGCAACGCCGTCGATAATGGCCGTCTTCCGCCCACAACCCCGATGAGTGATCTTGTACTGGTGCTGAATCGCTCCGAATCCCAGCAGGCCGCGCTCGACACTTTCAACGAAGCGCAGAACGATCCCTCCTCGCCGCAGTATCATCACTGGCTCACCCCGCAGGAGTTTGGAGCCGCGTATGGCGTCTCCCAGAACGACCTGGATGCGGTGAGCAACTGGCTGCAAGGTCACGGTTTCTCCATCCAGGAGATTTCGCCCGCGCGCACCTCGATCCGCTTCAGCGGCAACTCAGAGCAGGTCGAGACCGCCTTCCACACCGAGATGCACGCCATTCAATCCAATGGCGTCGCCCATATCGCCAACACCAGCGATATCCAGATTCCGTCCGCGCTCTCACCAGTGGTTGCCGGCGTCAAGGCCCTGCATAACTTCTTCCCCAAGGCGCAGCATCACACCGGGCCAATGCTCAGCCGCAATTCCTCCGGAACATCGCCTGTCAGCGGCTCATCCAGTCTGCCGGCTATGTCCCAGCCCGGCAGCCAGGAGATTGGCGCAGCAAACCTCAGTGGGCTGGCCATCCCCAAGCCGGAGTACGCCGACAGTGGCTACCAGTTGCTGGTGCCTTACGACATGGCGACGATTTACAACTACAAATCCCTGTGGGCCGCCGCGACGCCCATCAACGGCGCGGGACAAACCATTGCCATCGCCGGCACCAGCAACATCGTGCTCAGCGATGTGGCCACCTTCCGCGCGGCTACCGGATTGCCCGCCAATGTGCCCAGGGTCATCATCACCAACTCCGACCCCGGCACCACCGCCCTGCTCGACGACCGCTTTGAGAATACGTTGGACGTTGAGTGGTCCGGCGGCGCGGCCCCCGGCGCGTCCATCGTGCTGGTCACCTCCAGCCAGACCAGCGCGACCACCGATGCCTTGTACGCCAGCGAGAGCTACATCATCAATAACAATGTCGCCAAGATCATGAGCGTCAGCTACGGCGAATGCGAATTGTGGATGGGAACCGCAGGAAACCAGGAGTACCTGAATCTCTGGCAGCAGGCTTACAGCCAGGGAATCGCAGTCTTCGTCAGCGCGGGCGACTCCGGCGCGGCGGTCTGCGACGACGGCAACTACAACCCCTCCACCGACTATGCGGCTGAATACGGCGTTACCGTCAGCGGCATGACCAGCACCCCCTATAACGTCTCCGTCGGCGGCACCGACTTCAACTCCACCGCCTCCAGTTGGAGCGGCACCAACAGCACCACCAATATGTCCAACGCCACCGGCTACATTCCAGAGGTTCCCTGGAACGATACGGTCACCAATCCGATGATCATCAGCTCCTTCAACAGCCAGTTAGGCGTCAATTACAGCGCCGAGAAGTGGGCCAATTACCTGCTGGCAAATGATGGCATCAACAGCGGATTGTATGACGAACTGATTCCGCCGGTGGGCGGCTCGGGCGGCGTCAGCAATTGCACCACCTCCTCAAATTACAACCCCTCCTCGTGCGGCGGCGGCTACCCTAAACCTAGTTGGCAGGCAGGCGTCACCGGAATCCTCTCCTCAGACAAGCGCACCGTTCCGGATGTATCGTTCTTCGCTTCCGCCGGATTCCAAGGCGTCGCTTATCTGATCTGCGATACGCAGCCGCCCGGATACTCCAGCCCCATTCCATGCAGCTATCCCGCCAATGCGCTCTCCATGGCCGTGGGCGGAACCTCGGTCTCCAGCCCGGTGATGGCCGGCGTCATGGCCCTCATCAATCAGAAGGCCGGCTCCTCGCAGGGCAATCCCAATGCTGTGCTCTACGGATTGGCCGCCAAGCAAACCTACTCCACTTGCAGCGCCGAATCAACCACCAATTCGAGCGCCTGCTACTTCAACGACATCGACACCGGCACCATTGCCGCTCCGTGCTTTGCGGGCACGGTCAATTGCACGGCGCAAACCGCCGGCGACAAGCTGGGAATCCTTCCCGGCTATGCGGCCACCACCGGCTATGACAAGGCCACCGGCCTCGGTTCGCTAAACGTCGCCAATGTAGTGAAGGCCTGGCCCTCCACTACGCCCGCCCCGGCAGTCACTCTCTCGCCTACCAGCCTTACCTTCGCCGCGACCACCACCAGCGCCACTTCCGCAGCGCAAACCGTTACGCTCACCAACGCGGGATCCGCAACGCTGAGCCTCTCCGGCATCACCATCACGGGTACGAATCTCTCTTCCTTCTCTCAGGCCAACACCTGCGGCGCGACACTGGCGGCCAGCGCATCCTGCGCCATTTCAGTCAGCTTCAAACCCGCCACCGCGGGCTCGCTCTCAGCAACCCTCAGCATTGCCGATAATGGGTCCAATTCTCCGCAGACTGTCGCGCTCAGCGGAACCGGCGCTGCCCCTCCCATTGTCTCGGTCTCCATCTCGCCCGCCAGCCTTACCTTCCCGTCAACGACTGTCGGCGCTTCGTCGGCGATGCAAGTTGTCACCTTCACCAACACTGGAACAGCTTCAGTGACCTTCACCAGCAGCCCCACGCTCACCGGAACCTACGCCTCGCTCTTCCACGGCGCAACCTCGTGCGGCGGCAACGCCACGCTGGCGCCCGGCGCCTCCTGCATCGTCGACTTTACCTTCAACCCCACCGCCGCGGGAACCTTCTCGGCCACTCTCAGCTTCAACGACACCGCTCCCAACACGCCGCAGAGTATAACTCTGAGCGGAACCGGCGTTGGCGCACCGGCAGCCAGCTTCTCGCCCGCCAGCCTCGCCTTCGCCTCAACCATCGTCGGCGCCTCGTCCGCCATGCAAGGGATCACGCTCAAGAACACCGGAACCGCCGCTCTGACTCTTTCCGGTATCACCATCGGCGGTGCAAACGCAACTTCCTTCTCGCAAACCAACAACTGCGGCACATCGCTGGCAATCAGCGCCTCATGCACTGTCACGGTGACATTCAAACCCGCCTCGGCAGGCGCGCTCTCGGCCTCGCTCAATTTCGCCGATAACGCCGCCAACTCTCCGCAAGCTGTCGCCCTCAGCGGCACGGGCAATGCTCCGGCAGTCAGCCTCTCGCCAGTCAGTCTCGCCTTCGCCTCAACCATCGTCAGCGCCTCGTCCGCCACGCAAGGAATCACGCTCAAGAACACCGGAACCGCCGCTCTGACTCTTTCCGGTATCACCATCGGCGGCGCAAACGCAACGTCCTTCTCGCAAACCAACAACTGCGGCACATCGCTGGCAATCAGCGCCTCATGCACTGTCACGGTGACTTTTAAGCCAGCCGCCGGAGGAGCGCTCGCCGCATCGCTCAGTTTTGCGGACAACGCCGCCGCTTCTCCGCAAGCCGTCGCCCTAAGCGGAACGGGCATAGTTCCAGCGCCAGTCGTTACTCTCTCTCTCCCCTCGTTGAGTTTTCCCGTCACCGCCGTGAGCGCCGCAGGCAGCGTCAGCTACAGCCCGGCCCAGGCCATCACCCTCACCAACACCGGCAATGCCGTGCTGACTATCTCCTCCATCACGTTGAGCGGCACAAACCCCACCTCCTTTACCCAGATGAACAACTGCCCCAGCTCGCTGGCGGCAGCGTCCAGTTGCACCGCCCTGGTGCGCTTCACTCCCACCGCTGCGGGAATCCGGTCGGCGACGCTGGTTTTCTCTGACAACGCGTCCCCCACAACCCAATCCGTAGCTCTGAGCGGAACCGGCGCTGTCGCTCCAGCGATTGCTCTCTCCTCCACCACGCTGAGCTTCGGCTCCGTGACGCACACCACCACAGGCGTTGCGCAAGCCGTCACGCTCACCAACTCCAGCGCGACCACGCCCTTGAACCTGACCTCCATTGCGCTCAGCGGCACAGCGGCCGCGTCTTATGTGCAGGTGAACAATTGCGGAGCCGCGCTGGCCCCCAGTTCCAGTTGCATCGTCCTCGTCCAATTCGCTCCCACTGCAACCGGTGCGGCAACTGCCAGCCTCACCGTCACCGCCAACAACCCCACCGCAACTTCAACTGTGGCGCTCTCCGGAACCGGCCAGTAGGCCAGCCGGAGTCCGCGCTCCACATCAGTGAGTCCGCTTCGCTACTCAACCAGGGACCGAAGCGGACTCACTGTTTTTTTGTTCTCTCGGCGGGATACTCTGGTG
>CAWDQS010000010.1:0-6710 GCA_963804295.1 uncultured Acidobacteriaceae bacterium | reverse complement strand
TCATAGCAGAAAGATTGTCGCCGAAAAGGCCCGCCGCGCGCCAGTGGTTCCAATTGGTTCACATGCTGACTCGCGGCAGGCCGAAGGCGGCTGCTCCGCCGCCTGACCCAGCAGGCGGTGCCCTCAGTCACAGGACATTCACACTCCGCGTGTGATAGCATCCCATTTCGTAGCATATGGACGCCCGCGGATTCATCCTACCGCCCTCCGCTGAGCGCCGGTCCGAGACCCTCCCAATGAAGGACGAGGAAGACGGCAGACCGGGAGCTGTGGCCCTCCAATTTGGCCGCGTGGACGCCCCCTGCGGCGTCCATGAGATGTCCCTGTCCGGTCCTTCCGCCAACTTGCTAACTTGCTATCCCGCGAAAGCCTGCCCTGAGCGTAGCCGAAGGGCGGGGGCTAACTCGCCGTTTTTGTCAAAACCCCAACTTTCCCCGCCCAATTTCTCGCATCAACTTGCACCCAAAAGGAGAAGTATATGAAAACCTACCAGGGAAGTGAGATCCGCAACGTAGCTGTAGTGGGGCATGCGCACAGTGGTAAAACCACTCTGATCGCCGCTCTGCTGCATGCCGCCAAGATGACCCCCACGCAGGGCCGCGTCGAAGATGGCACGGCCGTAACCGCTTATGACGAAGAGGAAGTAGCCCGCGGCGCAACCATGCAGAACGCGGTCGCCTTTGCCGAGTGGCAGGGCGTGAAAATCAATCTTGTCGATACTCCCGGCTTTCATATGTTTACCCACGAAGCGCGCGCGGCCCTGTTGCCCGTTGAATCGGCCATCGTGGTGGTCAACGCGCAGCACGGCATCGAGCCGGTCAGCGAGCGCGTCTGGCGCTATGCCGACGAAGCCGGCGTTCCCCGTATAGTCCTAGTCAACCAGATGGACCACCCCAAGGCCGGCGGCGGCGAGGGCCTCAGCGCCCTGATCGACGACCTCGTGGACCGTTGGGGCCGCAATTGTGTGCCCGTCCAGTTGCCCATCTCCGGCGCGGAGGGATTTCACGGAGTGGTCGATCTCGTCACCATGGAGGCCTACTATTACACCGCCGGCGGCGACGGCCGCGGCAAAGCTACCGCCGAGATTCCCGCCAGCCTCTCAGCCGACGCCAAGACCCGCCACGAGGCGCTGGTCGAGTTGGTGGCCGAGGGCAAGGACGAGCTGATGGAGGAGTACTTCGAAACTGGCACGCTCACCAAAGAGCATCTTATCGCCGCGCTGCATGAGGCCGTCCGCGAAGACCGCATCTTTCCCGTACTCTTTTCCAGCGGCCTTGCCAACATGGCCCTCGACCACCTGCTGGACTTCATCAAGGAATACACACCCTCGCCCGTCGAGCGGAAACCTATCGCAGTCCGCAATCCTACCATCGAAACCTCACCGGACAATCCCGATGCCGGAATATCCACCCGCAAAATCGACGACAGCGGGCCGCTGGCTCTGATGGTCTTCAAGACCATGACCGATCCATTCTCCGGCCGCATCAGCTTCTTCAAGGTCATCAGCGGCATCATCAAGAACGACGCCAACGTCGAGAACTACACTCGTCGCGGCTCGGAGCGCTTTTCGCATCTCAGCGTCATGCAGGGCCGCAAGGCTGTCGAGATTCCCGAGCTGCACGCCGGCGATCTGGGCGCCGTGGCCAAGCTGCGCGACACCCTCACCGGCGACACCCTCGGCGTCAAAGGCTCTGAGATTCAGATCGATCTCCACAAGCTCCCCGAGCCGGCCATGACCTACGCCATCGAGCCCAAGTCTCGCGCCGATGAAGACAAGCTCGCCCCCGCCATCCACAAGCTCATGGAAGAAGACCTCCTGATCCGCTTCTTCCGCGACCCCATGACCAATGAGTTTTTGATTGCAGGCGCGGGCCAGCCGCACATCGAGGCCATCGTCAGCCGCCTCAAAAAACGCTACCACGCCGAAGTCACCCTCAAGCAACCCAAGGTGCCCTACCGCGAAACCATCCGCGCCAAGGTCGAAGCGCCGGGACGCCACAAAAAGCAGACCGGCGGCCACGGCCAATTCGGCGACTGCAAGATCCGCATGGAGCCCATGCCACGCGGCGCAGGCTTCGAGTTTGCCAGTGAAGTCTTCGGCGGCGCAATCCCGCGCAACTTCATCCCCGCCATCGAAAAGGGAATCGTCGAGTCCGCCGCTCGCGGCTATCTCGCCGGCTACCCGGTCGTCGATTTCAAGGCAGTCGTTTACGACGGCAGTTATCACGACGTCGACTCCAACGAAATGAGTTTTAAGATGGCAGGCCGCTTAGCCTTTCGCAAGGCCATGGAAACAGCCAAGCCTTGCCTCCTCGAACCCATCATGAAGGTAGAAATCGAAGCCCCCGACGAGTTCGCCGGAACCCTCATGGGCGACCTCAGCAGCCGTCGCGGTCGCGTCCAAGGCACGGACTCCAAGGGCCGCACGACTCTAATCAACGCGCAAGTCCCCATGGCCGAGATGCTGACCTACGGCACGTTGCTAACTTCCATGACCCAAGGCAAGGGAAGTTACCGCATGGAGATGGACCACTACGACATCGTCCCGCAGTTAGTCGCAGACAAAATCCTAGCCAACGCCAAACGCCCCGTGGAGGAGGAGGAAGAATAACCCTTCAAGCTAGAAGCTCTAGGTCTCAAGATCGAGACCTGGAGCTTTTATGTTCAACTGATTAGATATGTCATTAATCTATTATGTGGATGTGGATGAAGGCCCTGACATAGGGAGGTATTTATGAGTTCCAATATGCCGAATAGCGTTCGAAGGTTTACACATTTGCCATCCCTAGTTCAGATATTATATGACCGGAAAATCACGCTGCTCTCTCCTGCAAATTGGTCCGACAAGAATGACTCTCACTTTATGGAAATTTATAAGAAGCATAGACATATGCAAACAGTGCTTGCGCTTTGCTTTACGTCTTCGCGAACACAGTTTCACCATTGGAAAGTATTTGCAAACGGCCCAGACGGCATATACATAACATTTAACACGAAGTCATTGCTTCATCACATAACAAAACAAGAAGGTATCCGTTATGGGATGATAAAGTATCTACCGCATCCGAAATTTAATGCTCGACCTCCATATGTAATGGATCTCCCATTTCTGAAGCGTAAAGGATACGAGGATGAACACGAGTTCAGAGTTGTCTACGAAAGTAAAACAGAAGAGATGGAGTTTCTAGATATTCCAATTAGCCTGTCCTGTATTGAGCTGATAACTTTTGGTCCAGAGTTGAATGAGAACATGAAAAGTAGTCTAAAAACTGTTCTAAAATCTATCCCAGGCTGTTCCTCTATACGCATTTGCCAGACAACAATTACAAATAGCTCGCGTTGGAAACAATATGGCGAAACTGCGATCGATTAATTCCTCATCAAGTCGCGCGCCGAACCTCAAGCCCTCGGTAGCTCATCCCCCGGCATCGGAGGATGATCGGGAATGAGATCGAGGTAGGAACTTAGTCCCTTGCCGCGCCTGCTGACCTGCGCTGAAAGAACGCAGCGGCAATCTCGACAGCGCCGATCTTCTGCGCCAGCGCGGAGGTCACCCAAATGTCCAGGGAGACGCCGTCTTCCCGCGCCAGTTCCTCGGCCCGTTTCACGAGCGAATCCGGAAGATCGAATATACACTTCATGTTTTCAATCTCCGCATAAACTGCGCATCGGTCAGAACTTCGATCCCGCAGCTTGCCAGAAAGATGGAAGCGGGAGGCTCAAAGAAGTCCCGGTCGCCGGTGCAAAGCACATCCGCCTCGCCGCTCAGCGCGGTTTGCAGCACAAAAATGTCGTTCCGGTCGCGAATCGGAGCGCGCGCAAGAGGATCGAGCATGACGATCTCCGCTGCATTGCGGAGCCAGCTGGTGAAGTCGTAAATGGTCTCTTCGCTCTCCCCATGCACCATCATCAGGCGTGGATAGCGCAGCACTCTCGCGGCTTCAATCAGTATCTTGTTGGAGAGAATCAGAGTGTGGTCGCTCGAAAGAATCGCCAGTAACAAATCATGCGCAAGTCCATGGGAACTCACGAAGGCCCGCACAAGTATATTGCTGTCGAGTACGATTCTCACGGCATCTGCGCGAAGGTTGGACGCTCGCTGCGAAGGGCTTCCAGGAGCGCAGCCTCGCATTCCTCATCGGAGACGCCGGCGCGCGGACGATCACCCTCCAGAAATGCGCGCAGCTTTTCCGCCGCGGCCTGCCGTTCGGGCAGGGAAACCGGCGGCGGTGCAAACGCGCGAAGGCTGATGGCTTCGGCTTCCAGTATCTGCCGCCCCAGGATTTGTTCGATCACCGATTTTTGCGCTGGCGATAACGCCTCAGCATTCAAAATCATCGACAATCCATCCTTCCGCACAGGCCAATTTTCAGATGGCCGACTGAGATAATTGTATGCCGAATTGTCCTACGATACAAAACAGCTCGGCTGGCTGCCCATTCTTTCGCGCTCCTAGAGAAAGGATGGGAGACCGCGAACCCCAACCGTCCGTCTCCCTTTTCCCAACTAGCCTTCAAAAAGACTCTCAATGTCACGAGCTCCGTGAAGGAGATGGACGATCTCAACTCCATCGCGCCTTGGCAGATAGAAGATCAACCAGTTCTCAAATCCTTTCACTGGCCAGCGGCGAATGGGTCGAAGCACCGGACTGCGGAAAGCGCACAAGGCACCCATCTTCGGCATCCTGGCCAGCGCTTCAATTGTCTTCTGTGTCGCATCCAGAAAGCGCTGGGCAGTCTCCGCGCCTCCATGTTCTTCGAGATACTCAGCATTTGACAGGATGTCTCTGCGGGCACGGGCGAGGACGAAGACTTCCGCCAACTCAGGCCACCCGGCTCTTTGGCCGCGTCCCTCGTCCGGACTTCGTCCGTTTGCTCAACTCAGCGCGGATAGTGCTCCAGAATTCGGGAGAGGCCTCCTGCGCCTCGCCTTCCGCAAGCGATTCCAGCAGAGTCCGCTCTAGCTGCTCTTTGGCGTTGCGCTTTTGGTCGGCGCGTACCAACTCGCGCATATACTCGCTTGCGCTACTATAGTCCCTGACCGTGACCTGCTCCTCCACATATTGTTTCAAGGGGTCGGGAAGCGAGATATTCATGGTTTGCATCAAGAAGTCCTTTAATTTCAACGTATCATCTATGGCAATTCTTGTCAATTTATGGCCGGGCACCCCATCCCAGCGCGCACCTCCACCCCAGCGCACGAAGTTCAAGCGCCTGGGACCCCGGTTGGCGCAATAATGGGAGACCACGAACCTCAACCGTCCGTCGCCCTTTCCCCTGCAATTGTCCAGGAGCATCTTCAGTCAGAGACGGGCCGCCGGGCCGCCTGCTTTGGAACGCGCATCGAATTCGCGCCCAGCGCTCGCCTCGCGCAGAACCGTTACGCCACAATCCGCGTGGCCGCACAGGCAGATAACCTCCATTCTGGTCCCAATTTTCTCGCAGTGGTCGCTGCAGTACTTCTTCTTTTCGAGGGCAAGGCAGGTGCAGCTCAAATTCGCGCATTTCTTTGGATTAGACGAAAAGCCCCACATATTCCTCCTTTGCCGGTTAGCCCGGCGGCCGCCCGATCCTGCGCACGTATACGACGCCGGTATCGACCAAAGAATAGTAGCGCAAATTTATATGCGCTGACGAGCAAAATCGACCATACTTTTGGGGATCAACAAGCCGCTAAGAGGGCTCTCACAGCTCCCCGAGAGTCCACACAGACTAAAACTGGGCGACGCGTGAGGCTCCAGCCTTCCGCCGTGCGCGTGAGTTCAAACTTGAACCCGAAGCCTCTGGCGTTGTCGATGTAGCGGAAGAAATCCGGCTGGAGGCAATAGAGGGTGCAGAGGCGCAGGGCAGGACGCAGCACGCGCCCCAGCTTGAATCGCTTGCGGTAGGTCTCGATGAGCGCGCCGCGGCGATCCGGATCGGTCACTTTGCTCACTGTACCGCGCAGTTGCACGCCGCGTATTTCCTTCCAGTTCTTGACGTTGCGGTAGACTGTTGCGGCGGCGTAAGGCGTTCTGGCCAGGTTCAGGCTATGCAGGCTGCTCCGGGAGGAGAGCCAGTAGAGTGATAGTTCTTCATCCACAATGTAGAAGAGCGGCGCGACGCAAGCCTGACCGCCTTCGCCGGTCGTGGCCAGCGATAAGGTTGTCTCTTCGCCCAGCAGCGCGGCCACCATCTCGAGATGTTTCCGCGCCGTCCTCATGGATTTGGTCCGTGCTGGTTTGAGTTGGCCGTCTCGTTGGGGAAAATGCAACCCCATCCCCGCCGCGCTCGCGCTTTGCGGCAAGGATACGGCGGCGAGGTCTGAGGCGATCCTAGGACCCCGGCTAGGCTTGCAGCACGGTCATCCGCGGGTCAGCCTCAGCAACTACATGCCAAGTACTATGGTTGTGAGCAAAACAGCATACTTTAGTACTGAACGATCCGGCACGGTACCGGGGGATAGGTTCTGGTGGAAAGGTGGTCACATGGTACCTGCCCGCAAGCTGGGATTGTCAACGAAGTCCAGGTAGCCCTTGCCGTTCACATAGATTTGCAACTGGCTCGACCACAACTACACCGCCATATGCATTCAGAGCATGTTACTTGTTACTACACCACCAAGTTGTCTGTGTCCACATGAAACGTGTGACCAGTCGCTTTTTGACAGGTCAACGATGCGAAGAGTGTACATATACATGTATGAAAAAGAAACACACACAACAATACCCC
>CAWDQS010000009.1:0-3129 GCA_963804295.1 uncultured Acidobacteriaceae bacterium | reverse complement strand
GCCCTGCGCATCCTTCTCGGGCGCGTTCAGCAATACCACCGCGAGGCGGCGCCGTCACCGCGAAGGATGCGGGCGAGTTCGGCTTCGTCGTCATAAATCAATCGGTCACTATCGACGGGAGCAATCTCGGCGCCATTACAGGCCCAAACGGTGAAATCATCATTAAGGATGGGGTCAATGTCACGGTGCAGAATCTCACCATCAACGAAGCGAATTCGTGGAATGACATAAATGTTCAATCCGGAGGCACTTTGATCGTCGACAATTGCAGGTTAAGTAACTCTGGCACTGGAGGCGGAATTTACTTCGGCGGCGCCGGAACTCTGATCGTCGAGAATTCCCGAATCGATAATGGGGGTATATTCATCAATGGCGATGCCGCAGAGAATGTAGTGGTAAAAAACACCGTCATTGACGCTCCCGCTAATACATCTGGGGGCGTCGGCTTTTATGTGAGTGATGCTGGCGCTGGACCTGTCAAGGCTTCGCTACAGAATGTCACCATCCAGGGCGTTGGAGGTCCAGCCGTCATCACTTTTTCGGGGGTCACCGAGATCACCGGCTCCGTGCTCACCCAGAGCGGTTATGGCGTCATGGCTCTAAATGGTTCCACGGTCAGTGTTGCTAGTTCGATGATCACCGCCAATGGCACCGGAGTCTGCTCTGCTACAGGGGCGAAGGTCCGCCTCGATAACAACGACATTTACGACAACACGACGGCGATCGACAATTGCGGCGGGATCGTGAAGACCAGCACCAGCAACAAGACCAGCGGAACAATCGCCATTACCGCCTCCGACATATCTGATTCCGTAACATTTTGATTGCGGAAGGCTATTCACAACCCAAGAAAGGAAACTTCCATGAAAATTCGCAATATGTTTCTCACGTCTGCCGCTGTGCTCTTCTGCACGGCTTCGATCTCCGCGACCACCGCCGCGCACACCTGGGTTTCCGGGAGCGGCAAGGATACCAACGCCTGCACCTTCGCCTCGCCATGTGCCACCTTCACCGGCGCTTTGGCCAACACCACCGCGGGCGGAATCATCACCGCGAAGGACGCAGGCGACTTCGGTGCGGTCACTATCTCTCAATCAGTCACCATCGACGGCGCGAATATGGGCAGCATTGGGTTCAGCGGCCTGAGCGAAGGGATCTATATTTACGGATCGTCATCCGTCAATGTCGTCATCCACAATCTCACCATTGATGGCCAGGGCACCGGGAGCGACGCCATTTTTCTTGCAAGTGCAGGTAATCTGACCATCGACAATTGCAAGATCGAGGGCTTCACACTGATCGGCATTGGGATTGGCAGCGAAGGGTTGGAGAATGTCGTCGTAACCAACACCGTCATCGACGCCGCCAATGTCGGCTCCCTCGGCGTCAGAACCTTCCAGTCCAGCCCCCTGGCCGCTCCGAACGACACGGTTGCGCTGGACCATGTAACCATCAAAGGAGCCACAACGGCCGCAGTCTTCAACCGGGATGGAACCATGCAAATCACCAACTCAGTGCTTACGCAGAGTGGTTACGGCGTGGAAGCCGATACCAGCGCGGTCATCAGCGTGGCAAATACGGCGATCACATCCAATACAGTGGGAGTATGCTCTTTCACGGGATCGAAGATTCGTCTCGATACCAACGACATTTACGACAACCCCACGGCAATCCAGGATTGCGGCGGGATCTATAAGACGAGCGGAACCAACCGGACGAGCGGGACGATTGCCGCAACCGCGGCAGAAATATCGAATTCCGTGCTGTTCTGATTGCGAGAAGGAAAGCGAAGAGGATGAAGCCCGCGTCATAGGGAGGAGAATCGCCTCTCCTCCTTATGCACAGCCATCCTATGTTTTCCTCCCCAGGCCGTAGACTGACTAGGCAAAATGATGCAAATCGATATTGTCAATAGTGCTCTTCTTTTGATATAACTTATTTGCTGCCTCCCCTCATCTTGATCGGTTCTGCGTCTCTGAATTTGCGGAGATTACCGTTGGCAGCCGATCTTGGCAGCTGCACAGGGCCCCGCTTCGCTCAGTTCTACGGATGCACCCATTTACACGCCATTCACAATTCATGAAAGGAATCTTGCATGATCATACGCCATCTATTGCTCACGTCAGCCGCCATGCTCTTCTGTGCGGCCTCAATCTCAGCTCAATTGGCTAGCACTTTTGTTTCCGCCAGCGGAAGCGACTCGAATGCCTGCACTCAAAGCGCGCCCTGCGCCACCTTCCAGGCTGCTTACAACAAAACAGCAGCGGGCGGCTTGATCTCCGCATTGACACCGGGCAACTTCGGAGGGGTGATCATTCAACAGTCGATGATCATCGATGGCGCCAATATGGCCAGCATCACGACATCGAGCAACTTAGCCAATGGAAATGGGCTATCCGTTGTCAGCCCCAGCTCGACAACAGCGATCAATGTTGTCATTCACGGCCTTGTCCTCAATAACAATCCGGCGTCTGGAAATTCGAACCCTATAGGCGTGCAAGCCGATGGCGCGGTGAATATGACCATTGAAAATTGCCTGTTCAATAATTTTAGTAAACCAGTGTTTATCGATGGCATTGGGGCAAAGAATGTCTCCATAAAAAACACGACCCTTGTGAACGGCAATTACGGCGTGGTGATAAGCGGCGGGGTCGGGTCGAGTATGCAGGTCTCACTGCAAAATGTAACCATTCAGGGCATGTCGGGAGATGCCGTGCTGGCTACAGGTGGAACCACGGAAATCATGAATTCCTTTTTCACGCAAAATGGAACAGCGGTGGCAACAGATGAATATGCTGCCGCTGGCACCACCATCAGCGTGGAAAGCTCGATGATCTCGCAAAATGGAATAGCGGTTTGCTCCACCCCGAACGGAAAGATTCGCCTGGAGAACAACGACATCTTCGATAACGGAACGGGGGTTGCGGCGGGCACTTGCACCGGGTTAGTGAAGACCAATGGCAACAATCGCGACAGCGGCAATACCAATGGCAATCCCCTGCCCGCGGCGAATGTATCCGCTACCGCGCTGTATTAGCGCCGTGCCTCTCCGGCGGTTGCGGAGACGGCGATGGATTCACCTCTAACCACAACAGGAGACTTCAATGAAGATTCGCCGATATATTACCT
>CAWDQS010000008.1:0-8564 GCA_963804295.1 uncultured Acidobacteriaceae bacterium | reverse complement strand
GACATTCATCGTCGAGAATGTAGTGGATGTTGGTGGTCAGGTAGGCGCGGATGGTCTGCTCTGGGATGGCAATGCGACTGGACCACTCGGCGACTAAAGCGTCGATGTTCTGGAGGCCGTGATCGCGGGATCGGATGAAATCTTCTGTGACACTCTCAACCGAAAGGCTGCTCCACGCAGTGGCGCCGTGCGCGCAGCACCAGACGGCGGAGACGTAGGGAAGGCCGGTGAGGGAGTGCCACTCCTCGGCGATGTCGAGGTAGACCAACTCTTCGCCGGTGCGCTCGAAGCGGTTGGCGCGCTCTTCGAGAGCCAGCAGGGCGGGATCGCCGATGAGGATGGCGGCGTCGGCGCGTTGGAGCATGGAGTCGAGGTCGGCAACGGCGGACAGGAAGGGAATGTCCGGGTTGCCCCAGTGGCGAAAGAGGATGCGGGCGTGGGCCAGGGTGGTGCGGCTGGCCATGTCGGCGGCAACAGAGCGCAGGGCTTGGAGACGCTGCGTGGCGCGTCGAACCAGGAGCAGGGAACGCACACGGCCTTTGGAGGCGATGGTGCAGCCGGGAAGGATGCGCAGGCCGGGGGTGGTGGCCAGAGCGGCGATGGGGATGAGTCCGATGTCGGCCGTTCCTGAGGCTAGGCGCGCGGCGCACTCGGAGGGTGACATGCGGTCAATCTGGTAGCGGAGGGCGAGCGAGGCTTGCAGGGGCGGGTGCTCGAAGTCCCACATCAGTGGCGCTGGGTTGAGAAAGTTGATGGCAGCGACGCGCAGACGGGGAGTTTCAATCACGACTTTTAGAATACCAATCGAGAGCGGAGGCCGGGTGCGGCGTACCTGGCTGATCAATATTGGGGCTGGGTCGGGACTGGATCGGCGCTTGACATTAGAGTTTTACAAGAATAAGGTGTGCAAAACCGTCGAAAACGACGGAATGGTTTCCTGTGAAGAATAATAACTGTCCATTTTCAGGACACTGAAGTAGCAGTTGCGAAGCCTCTGGCCAGCAATATCCGGCAGTAATGCCGCGGTGACTGGCCCTTCCTCAGATCCTAAAGTTTTGATTCGACGGCACGGCGAAGGCCTTGGTGTGGCCCTTTCGTGCTGGCCTGGAGGCCTGTGTCCTAAGCCGCTTGCGGGGAGCGCGCATGGGAGGGCTGCCGGATGGAGAGGGAAACGAAGCGATGAGCACACTCGCCCAGGAAGCGATTATTAGTGAGGCGGCGGCTGCTTTGGACGAGGAGCGGCTGGCCTGGCTGGCGCTGGTGCTGGCTCCGGGGCTGGGTCCGAAGCGGATTTTGGACGCGGTGAAGCAGTTGGAAGCGGCTAGCCAGATTTTTACGTTGCCGCTGACTGCTTTGGAGGGGTTGCGGTTTCCGGCCCAGGCGGCACAGTTTATCTTCGATGGCAAGGCGCGCCAGGCGGCTGAAGAGGAGTGGGCGCGGGTGGCGGCGCAGGGCGCGACGCTGGTGACGTATGGTTGCGCGGAGTATCCGGAGCGGCTGAAAGAGATCTACGACCCGCCGCCGGTGCTTTGGGTTCGCGGACCGGTTAGTTTGTTGAGCAGGCCGGGGATTGCGATTGTGGGCACGCGTCATCCCAGCCCCTACGGGTCTGGAGTGGCGGAGATGCTGGCGCGTGATTTGGCGGTGCGGCGGCTTCTGATTATCAGCGGCATGGCGCGGGGCATTGACTCCTGCGCGCATCGCGGGGCCCTGGCGGCGCGCATGCCCACCTTGGCCGTGTGGGGCACGGGCATCGATGTGGTTTATCCCAAAGAGAATAAGAAGCTGGCCGAGGAGATTCTGGCCACTGGCGGAGCGATAGTCAGCGAGTTGCCGATGGGGACGTTTCCCGCGCCGCAGAATTTTCCTCGCCGCAACCGGATTTTGAGCGGACTGAGCGTGGCTGTGCTGGTGGTGGAGGCGGCGGAGAACTCGGGGACGCGGGTGACAGCGCGCTGTGCCGCCGAGCAGAACCGCGACCTGTACGCAGTGCCGGGCAATGTGACCAACAAGGGGTCGTGGACTCCCAACACGCTGATTAAGCAGGGAGCCAAGCTGGTGGCCACCTGGGAGGATGTGTGGGAGGATTTGCCCTCGCAGGTTCGGCTGGAGCTGGAGGCCGAGGCGCCGGCTGAATCGAAATCGCCGACTACCGCATCTCTATTACCCGAGCAAGTTTTGCGGCCCGAGGAGGCCATGGTGCTGGAGGTTCTGCGCACCGATGAGGCCTTGCAGATCGACGAGATCCTCGAGTTGCTGGAGACGCAACTGACTTCGTCCGAGGTGTTTACGGCGCTCTTCGAGCTGGAGGTTACAGGACGGATCCGCAGCCTGCCAGGAAAGAATTATGTGCGGGTGATGTAAGCCGATCCGAGGAATGCGCACCCATTTAATGGATTGCATCAAAGAAGTAATGCCAGATTGTGGCCGAGAAAAACCAAATATAGAGGATACCCAGGATATATTTCCATAGATTTCTCATCCAGTTCGGCATTGATGGGTCCTCTGAGGTTAGGCCTGTGTAATAGCGCGGAGTCCTGAAAAAAAGCACGATAAACAAGGGCGCAATGAGATCGAATAACAATTGCAAGCCCAAGGAAGCACCGTGAAGGATCATCCAGTCCCATTTCATTTGCATTTCACCGGTACTGTTATAAGCAGTCAATTTTGCATTTCGCCACTCATGGCCTCTTGCGCGGCTTGGGCGAGGAAGCCGGAGCGGGTCAGATGGCGAGCTTCCGCGTAGGTATCAATCTGCGAGAGCAATGAGCTGGGCAGGGATATATTCACTCGCTTGGGCGCGGGATAGATGCGCGTTAGATCGAGGTCAACCAGCATCCAGACGCCGCCCTGGTAACGCGGGTCGGCGGCCAGTTCTTCCAAAGCGGTGGGCGCGGGGATGGGCTGATTTTCTCCGGCCATGTGACATTCCACGGCCTCCTGCGCCATGCGGTTGATTTCCTGCCAGTCGTCGGCGGCGGAAAAACAGCCGGGAAAATCCGGGAATTCAATACCGTGCGCGTGCTTTTTGTCGCCGACCTGCACATAAACGGGATAGAGCATTTCTTACCTCCACTGCCATCCGGCTTGCCGATAGATGCTGCGCAACGTGCCGGTGGGAAGGTCTTTCTTGGGATGCGGAACGGTCACGGCACTGGGCTTTTCCGGGTGCTTGAATTTGATATGACTACCGACTTGATGCACCTTGCGCCAACCCTCCGATTCAAGCCTACGGACGATCTCCGCGCTCTTCATGTGTGTAATTATACACAAAAACCAATCGTCCGGTGGATGTGCGTTGTTGCACTTTCAGAATAATGTGATCTCTCCGCTGCGACTGGCATCATCGATGTGCGAGCGCCAATAGGTGCTTTCCGCGCGGACGATCTTCGGGAGCCGCGAACCGTCGACCGCGCGAACAAGCACTTCGCCGGTGCCGGTGCTGAAGTGCACGTTGATTCCGGATGTTCCTCCCATGCGTTCGGCCACCAAGGGAATGCCTTCGACCTTAAGAAACTCGCGGACGAAGGCGGAATTCATATCTCCGATCAAGGCGGTTGTCAGGCCCGGCAATACATTGGCTCCGCCGAATGCTTTGGCGACAAACCTCCGCCGGTCTCCGCCTTTCTTCATCAGATCGTTGATCAGCAGCTCCATGGCGTTAACCCCATAGCGCGAGCTCTGCGAGTCCAGGCTGCTGCCGGGAAGAAGAATATGATTCATGCCGCCGGCGCGCAAGACCGGGTCATAGAGGCAGACCGCGACACAGGAGCCAAGAAGCGTGTACAGCACAACCGGCCGTGTGCTGGTGGCTACATCACCGGCATAGAGATATATGCGATGATCGGGCGGAAGGCGATTGCCGCCCTGCGCTGCCTGGCTCGATATGTTTCTGATCCGGATCATGGAAGAATACTCTTGCTTGTCTGTGCGTAGCGGTTCGCGCCATAGTTTGTTTATCGGCCAGCATTGCGCCGGCAATCTTTTATTGGGATTATGGGCCGAATCGCCAGACACGAAGGAACTTTGAGCGCGCAAAGATGAGATTACCGAGATGGATGAAGCCGGCCAAAAGTGGAAACGGAGAGGTGTTTCGTGGTAGGGTCCATTCTTTGCGGATCATTTTCCCATAGGGGGAAGGCGGTCCGGGATTGGACTGACCGAAAACGATACAGTTTGTGCGTGCGTGAGTCCGACAAGTCAAGCAAGGCAGAACAAGTAAAGTGGGATTGGGATCAAGGATGGCAATGAGCAAATCACTGGTGATCGTCGAGTCTCCCGCCAAGGCGAAGACAATCGAGAAATATTTGGGCGCGGGCTTCGAGGTTCTGGCGTCGGTGGGTCACATCATGGACCTGCCGAAGAACGATCTGGGCGTGGAACTGGAGAATCGGAGCTTTGAGCCGACGCTGATTGTGTCTCCGGGCAAGGAAAAGGTTGTGGCGCAGTTGAAGCGGGCCGCGGCCAAGGCGGATGAGATCTTTCTGGCGCCTGACCCGGACCGCGAGGGCGAGGCGATTGCCTATCACCTGGCGCTGCAACTGGGAACGACGGCCAGGGAGCGGAAGAAGATTCGCCGCGTGACCTTCAACGAGATTACGAAGAAGGCCGTGCAGGAGGCTTTCAAGCACGCTCGGGATCTGGATCAAAACCTGGTGGACTCGCAACAGACGCGGCGCATCTTAGATCGATTAGTCGGCTACCAGATTTCACCGCTGCTGTGGGACAAAGTCCGGCGCGGCCTGTCGGCGGGGCGCGTGCAGACGGTGGCGGTGCGGCTGATCGTGGAGCGGGAGCGGGAGATTGGCGCCTTCGGTCCGGTGGAGTACTGGCCTATCGACGCGATTTTGCAGTTCAAGGCAGCCGGAAGCTCTGCCGCGGAACCGACGCTGCTGACTGCTCGGTTTGTCGGCATTGACGGCGAATCGGCTCGTGTATCCAACGGCAAGGACAAGGACGGCAAGGAACAGTTTATCTCCAATGCTGTTCCGGACGAAAAGACCGCGCTGAAAATCGTCGAAGCTGCAACAAAGGCGACTTGGACGGTTCAATCTTTTGAGAAAAAAGAGCGAAAGAAATCTCCTCCTGCTCCTTTCACTACAAGCAACCTGCAACAGCAGGCTTCCGCACGGCTGGGCTTCAATGTGCGGCGGACAATGGGCGTTTCGCAGCGGCTTTATGAAGGCATCGACCTGGGCTCGGAAGGCATTACGGGCCTGATTACATACATGAGAACGGATTCTCCGCGCGTGGCGCCGGAGGCGATTGCAGCGGCGCGGGAGTGGATCGGCAAATTAGGTCCTGCGTATCTTCCCGACACACCAAACTTCTACAAAGGCAAGAAGGCCGCGCAGGACGCGCACGAAGCGATCCGTCCGACCGATGCTGCCCGGACGCCGGAATCGATTCAGCGCTATCTGACCGATGAGCAATTCAAACTCTACAGGCTCATCTGGCAGAGGTTTGTCGCGTCGCAAATGACGCCCGCAATTTATGACATGACGGTCATAGAAATCGACGCGGTCAGCGACAGAACCTACAACTTCCGCACCTCCGGATCGGTTCTCAAGTTCGACGGATTCTTGCGCCTCTACCCCGCCGACGATGAAGAGGAGGACCGGCTGCCAGAAATTGCAAAAGGCGCACGGTTGCCTTTGGCCACTGCGGAACAATTAAAGAAATTGGCAGTGGAGGCAAGAAATGTAAAGTTGGAGCAGGCTCGGAAAAAGTACAACCTGGACGTTGCAAAGATCGAAGCACGCAACGAAAAACGAGGCGAGAGCGAGCCAATTCCCGATTATACAGAGCCGGAGATTCCACTCGAAGTGAGGCCTTCGGCTGTTCATGCGATTCAGAAATTTACCGAGCCTCCTCCGCGCTACAACGAAGCCTCGCTGGTGAAGGAGCTGGAAGAGCGGGGCATCGGGCGGCCATCGACCTATGCGTCGATCATCAACACCATTCAGGACCGCGAGTATGTGACCAAAATCAGCAACCGTTTTTATCCCACCGAGATCGGGATGGTGGTTTGCGACCTGCTGGTAAAGAATTTTCCGTATATCTTCGACGTCGCTTACACGGCCAAGCTGGAAGAGGAGCTGGACGAGATCGAAGAGGGCAATGAGAAGTGGACCGATCTGCTGAACGGCTTTTACGGCTACTTTGTGGAGGAGCTGAAGGACGCCGGCGCGAACATGGAAGACATCAAGCGCATGGAGCAGAAGACGAAAGAGAAGTGCGACCTGTGCGGGTCGCCGCTGCTGTTGAAGTGGGGCAAATTCGGCAGTTTCTTCGCCTGTTCGGCTTACAACAAAAAAGACAAGTCAAGCTGCACGTTTACCAAAGAGAACACAGCGGGCAAGCCGGACATGAACACTCCAGAGGCGCAGGAGGCGGGCGAGCAGGAGGAGTATTGCGACAACTGCGGGCGGGTGATGGTGCTGAGGCGCGGGCCCTTCGGGATGTTCATGTCGTGCCCAGGGTTCAACGAGGACCCGCCCTGCAAAACCTTCCGCAAGCTGAGCAGCAAGCAGCAACAAAAGGTGGCCGCGCCCAAACCCACGGGCGAAGATTGCCCGCAGTGTGGAAAACCTCTTGTCCTGCGCCAGGGGAGCTATGGGGAGTTTGTTAGCTGCTCCGGGTATCCCAAGTGCAAGTACGTGAAACAGAACATCATTGAAGGCTTGAAGTGCCCCAAGTGCGGCACGGGTGACCTGGCCGAGCGCAAGGCGCGCAGGGGGAACATCTTCTGGGGCTGCACCAATTATCCGAAGTGCGACTTTACCTCGAACCTGAAGCCGGTGGCGGAGAAGTGCCCGGAGTGCGGCAGCACCTACCTGGTGGAGAAAACGCTGCGGTCGGGGATTTTCCTGGAATGCCCGAACAAGAAAAGAGCGGCAGAGGAAGAGGTTGCACCGAAAAAGCGCGCCGGCAAGGGCGTTGCGCCGGCGGAGAACGCCGTAGTTTGCACCTACTCGAAGCGGATTGGCGACGCGCCGCCGCTGCCGACGGCCGAGACGCATGGGCCGGTGGTGGAGAAAGAAGCGGCCAAGGCGGATGTGAAGGCGGTCGCAAAGCCAGCGGCAAAGAAGGCGGCTAAGAAGGGCGGCAAGAAGGCGTTGCAGCGGGCGTAGCGCCGTGGTTTCCCATCCTTTTCGCGAAGAACGCGAAAGGATGGAACCCGTGGCAAATTTAGAAAATGCTTCGTTAGCTTCTCATGGTTCGGTAATTTCGAACTGCAACAAAGATGTATGAAACAACAACGATCAGTACCCCGATGCCGATTGCGAGTAAGCCCGCGACCATCAGAACCAGACCTTCAGTTGTAGCAGTGCACGGGCCGACTCCGGCGATCTCAGCGGCGATGAAGCTGCAAACTCCGCCCAGTGTGATCCAGCCGCCCAATTTAGGAGTCATTTTCATGCTTCAAACTGTATCATGTGTCACTGCATTATGAAAGAAATTATCATTATTGGCGGCCCCAATGGCGCGGGCAAGACCACGGCAGCTCGTGTGCTGCTGCCGGATTTTTTAGATTTACACCCGTTTCTGAATGCCGACGATATTGCCCGTGGTCTTGCGCCGTGGGACGTTGATTCAGCGGCTCTGGCGGCGGGCCGGCAGTTGATTGAGTGGATGAGAGCGCTGGTTCGGGACGGTGAGAGCTTCGCGCTGGAGTCGACATTGTCTGGCAAGTCGTATTTGCGCTTGTTGCAGCAATGCAAACAGGATGGCTGGCGCATCACATTACTTTATTTTTGGCTACCGACGCCGGAAGATGCCGTAGCGCGCGTAGCTCGCAGAGTGAGCCAGGGAGGACATAGTATTCCGACGGATACTGTGCTTCGCAGGTATTACGCCAGTGTATGGAATATGCGCAATCTCTACCTTTCTCTGGCGGACGAGGCAGAAATCTACGATAATACTGACAGGAAGCGCACCATGATCGCAGAAAAGCGCGAGGATTTGGCTTTGTTGGTGTATGATCCGGAACGCTGGGCGAGGATTGAGGAGGTGGCACGGTGAAAAAACTTAGTTCGCGTGAACTTCACGAAACCATCGAACGGGCCCTGGCCGAGGTTGACCGCCGCTTGGCCTCCGGGGAGCTGAATGGGTCGGGGCGGTATTACACGGATGAGGAACTGGCGGCGGGCGCGGCTACGGGCGGGAAACGGATTCCCACGAAACCGGCCAAGTCCAACGCAGCTTAACCGGCTGCACTGCAATCTCCGGCTGAATCCGTTAGGATGTGAGCAGCGGAGAAACTCACTCATGGAACGAATGCTTGCAACGCCGGCGGATGCGGAAATCATTCTCAGATTGTACGAACTGCGCACCGAGGCGGTGATGCGCCAGGCGCGCGCGTGGGTGACGGGCGAGTTCTGGCCGGCTACGGCGGAGGAGTTTTTTGCCGTGGCGGAGAACCCCTCCGACCCGCACAACGCGTGGCTGCGGCAGGTGCTGACCTACTGGGAGATGGCCGCGGCGATGGTGCTGCATGGGGCGGTTTCGGCGGAGCTGTTTGTGGATTGCAACGCCGAGGGATTTTTCATGTTGGCCAAGTT
>CAWDQS010000007.1:0-3548 GCA_963804295.1 uncultured Acidobacteriaceae bacterium | reverse complement strand
AACAAGTCTTGACGCTAGGCAAGTCGTCGCACACTTGTTTCGCGTTGCTGGGGCAGGCAAGTACGCAATTACCACACAGAATACAAAGCTCAGGCACAACCTGAGTACATGTATCTTGTACGCGAATCGCCTTGACCGGACATTCGCGAATACACTTATTGCAATCCTGGCATTCGCGCTTCCTGGTTTTGATGAAGCTAGATTGTTCCATGATCTCTCCCCAGTGGACTGCCGAGTTGTTCGAGCAGTTCGCGCAATTTGTCCGTGGTTATTCCATGGTGGGAGTCTCCGCCAATGGTCAGATTGGGCCCCTGCTTGCACTGGTCCTGGCAAAGCCTGCCCGTCAGGCGAACGGAAGCCTTCAATCCGTGGCTCTGGATAAACGCATTGATGATGGCGAGATTCTCGGAGTTTCCTCGCGCAAAACAGGAACTCCCAGACAAACTTCAATTTCGAATCCACTGTTTTCTGGGGGCATGGCCACCTCATCCTGCCTGCAACCGCACAAATTGTGAACGAGCAACCGGCGGATCGCTCGCCTGTGTCTCGTGGAGCGCGCCTCTTCCGCCCGGCCCGTGTCCGGCAAAACGGTTGAGAGAGCGAATCTGCCCGCGCAGGCATTGATTGCAATCCGTAGCGCTTTCGGAGATGCAAGCTTTTGCCGGATAAATTTCGTACATACGACGGTACTTTACTGGAGTCAAATTCGGCATTACCACATTCGCGCCGGCCTGGAGCCCCAGCTTTCGTCCATCGGCTTTATTGATCGTGGCCAGCGCCGTGGTGCTGGGAATGTTTGTGTCCGGGCACGCAATGCGCGTCAGCGCGATCATTTTGTAAACCATCTCTTCGTTGCTAGGAGCCTGCTCGGAGGGGGCAATTTCTGGACGGAGCGTGCCGGAACCCAACGGCGTGGCGGGGTGCGCAATATATGGTCCGATGCCGATCATATCGAGATCCAGAGCGATAAATGCGAGAATGTCTTCGGCCAGGCTTTCAAACGACTGGCCGGGAATGCCGACCATGACGCCGCCGCCTGCCTCGTAGCCGAAGCTCTTCAGTTGCCGCAGCAGCGTCAAGCGATCAGGGCCGCCGGAAATGCGGCTGGGATGAATGATGCGGAAGAGATTTTCATCGGAAGTTTCAAAGCGGAGCAGATAACGGTCAGCGCCCGCGGAGCGCCACAGCCGCAATTCGTCCTGCTGGCGCTCACCCAGGCTAAGCGTCACCGCCAGCGCAGTCTCGCGCTTGATCCAGCACACGATCTCCGCGATCCACTCGGCAGTGAGAAAGTCATCTTCACCGGCCTGCATCACGACTGTGCCGTATCCGAGCCTTTGTGCCTGGCGGGCGCAGTCGAGGATTTCGTCTCGCGTCATGCGGTAGCGGGGCAGATCACGATTGGCTTGCCGCAGTCCGCAATACATGCATTGCCTTACGCAGTGACTGGAGATCTCGATCAGACCGCGCAGGTGCACGGCGTCTCCGACGCGCTCCCTGCGAACCTCGTTGGCCCATTGGTACAGCTCCGCAAGGCGGGAAGGCCTGCTCTCGCGGAGCCATTCAAGGAGATCGAGTTTAGTTAATTCAGTCACAGTTAATTGACGAGGTTCATTTCGAATACATTGAGATCCGACAAATTACTGATACCGACTCGTTCCAGTTGCTCCTGACGCGCCTCTTTGTAGGCGTCCAGCGCCTCCGGAAAAGGCTCGAGGGCGCGTTCAAGAATGCCCAACGAATAGGCGATTACCAGGCCGTAGTTGGTGATGGGCACGCTCTGACGCTGGCACTCGGCGATGCGGCTCAGCATTTCCTGGCGATTGCTCATGCAAGCGCCGCAATGAATCACGAGCTTGTAGGGCGAGAGGTCCTGAGGAAAATCGCGGCCTTTTATAGTGGTGAATTCCAGTTTGCCGCCGACGTACCGCTCCAACCAGCGAGGAATCTTCACCCGGCCAATATCTTCTTCAATGGGGTGATGCGTGCAGGATTCTGCCACCAGCACCTTGTCTCCGGGGCGAAGCGAATCCACGGTAACGGCAGCCCTGGTCTGGGCAACGAGATCGCCCTTCAGCCGCGACAAGAGAATCGAAAACGCGGTGAGCGGAATGGAATCCGGAGTAATGCGCGCCACCTGCTCGAAGACCGCCGCGTCCGTGACAACGATGCTGGGAGGTGTCTTCAGATTGTCCAGGGCCTTTTCCAATCCCGCGTCCTTCACCACCACGCAGCAGGCCTCTCCGTCGAGAAGATCGCGAATGGACTGCGCCTGGAGTTGCTTGATGCGGCCCTTGGGCGCTTCCTTGTCGATGGGCATCACCAGCACGGCCGTTTCATCCGGCCCAACCAGATCGCGCAGAATCACCTGAGATGCGACGGACTCCGCAGGCGCAATCTCGTGGAGCTTTGCGCGGAACTCATCCACGCCCTTTCCGGTCGTCGCGACGAGTTCTACATAGAGGAGCTTTTCCTGCTCGAAGCGGAACAAGTGCTCCGGATCAGGAGCGCGCAAATCCGCTTTGTTCACGGCAACCAGCACCGGGATTCCATGCGAGCGGAGTTCGGCGAGAAGCTTCTCCTCGAAGTCGGTCCACACGCCGGATTCGACGACGAGCACGCCGACATCGGAGCGAGCGATGGCCTGGCGCGTCTTCTCGATGCGCTGCGCGCCGAGCGCGCCAACGTCATCCACTCCGGCCGTGTCAACAAAAAGGACCGGGCCGATGGGAAGCAGTTCCATTGGTTTCTCGACTGGATCGGTGGTTGTGCCCGCCACCGCCGACACGATTGAAACCTGCTGCTGAGTGATGGCATTCAGCAGGCTTGATTTGCCGACGTTGCGGCGTCCGAAAAATCCGATGTGCAGCCGGAATCCTTTTGAAGTTGCCCGTATCATGGTCTCTCTCCTTTTCTTTGTTAAACAAAAACGTCGCGTTCGCCGCGGCGAACCTGATTCAGCATGGGCAACGCAGTAGCGGTTTGTTGTCCATCCATGTGTTGCAGTTCAATCGAGATGAGCTTTTCGCCGGCGGCCTTTGCGCGCGGACTGGCGTAGTCGGAAAGATATTCCTGAAACGTGGAGAGCGCGTTGGGGTGGCAGTGATACTTGATCTCTCCCGGTTTGGCCATATCCATGAAGTCATGCCCGGTGCGCCCCAATCGGTAACAGGCGGTGCAGAAGGAAGGCAGATAGCCCAGCGAGACTACGTCGCTAATAACCTCTTCCATGGGGCGGTGATCGCCCAGTTGAAACTGGCTGCCGTTGGGGTCGCCTACACCGTCTTTGTATTATTCTGATGATTCTTTCTTTCTTTCTTTCTTTCTCTCTCTCTCTCTCTCTCTCTCTCTCTCTCTCTCTCTCTCTCTCTCTCTCTCTCTCTCTCTCTCTCTCTCTCTCTTTTTTTTTTTTTTTTTTTTTTTTTTTTTTTTTTTTTTTTTTTTTTTTTTTTTTTTTTTTTTTTTTTTTTTTTTTTTTCAGCAGAGTTTTCTTCCACCACCAGGGGGGGGGGGGGGGGGGGGGGGGGGGGGGGGGTTCTTCTTCTTCT
>CAWDQS010000006.1:0-10657 GCA_963804295.1 uncultured Acidobacteriaceae bacterium | reverse complement strand
TGAGTTGTATTCGTGTTTTTGAGGGCCAAGTATAAACGATTCATGACTCTTTTCAGAACTCATAACCAGGAGCCGCACGATGAAACGGTACTTCGCGTTATTCTTTCTGCTTTTGTTTGGCTGCCGGACAGGGTTTGCGTTTCACCACGACGTAGGACAGTTTTATGATGGTGAGGCCCGCCCCCGCGCCGAGGTTGCATGGATATGGGTTGGACCAAACGTATTCATTACGAGAATTGACAATGACAGACTTGCCATTCCGCCGTCGAGAATTGAATTGATATCGATGAAAGCCGCGGAGGTTCTTCCCGGCAAGCATATCGTCACGTTGAGATACCTCGATATGGCCGTTGGTGTCGAATCCAATGAAGATACGAATGTGCAGATTGATGCGGCGGCTGGCCAGAACTATCTCATCACTGGGAAAGCGAAAGTTGGATGGAAGCATGGGAATTCGAAATGGGAAGATACAATTACAACCTTCAGCCCAATCGAGAAGGACATTGAAAGCCTGAAGAGAGTGAAACTGGAGCGTTGGGTCAGTGTGGATGGCGTTGTACAGAGTTGGGAAATTCGGCATAGAAATCTGGTCCTTGCCCTTCCCGGCGGTGCCCCGGCCAGGGAATTCAAATGCAATTTCAACTTGCAGGTTGGTCAAAAGATAAGAGTATTCTTTTTCCCGTCGTGGCCCGCAGAGGCTATGGACGTAACAAGTCTCAATTAGGAATGTCTTGGAAGCGTGTAAATATCCTCCGGCAATACCGGGTTTCCCATCCTTCGCTTGTTTCTAGCTTCGGGCGGGAAACCATCACCGTTCGTTCCCCACGCCGAAGGCCGCTGACCGCACCGCAGGTGGCGCAGATGGTTGACACTGTAAACTAAATAGTCTACACTGCGAGAATGATCGACGGGTTCAGGCACAAGGGACTTGAAGAGATTTACCTCACCGGCACTACCCGCCGGATTGGCCCCGATCATCTCAGAAAGTGCATTCGCATCTTGCAGTTGCTGGAAGTCGCAAGTCAACCCGAGGAGTTGAACATCGCCGGCTTTCACTTCCACAGCATGCAAGGCAAATCGAAGCGATGGTCCATGCGGGTAACCGGAAATTACCGGATCACCTTCGGCTGGCAGGACGAAAGCGCCTTGGACATCGATTTTGAGGATTATCATTAACTGCCCGCGTTAGGGAGGACGTTATGGAGAAAAAGAGCGCACTGCCACCCGTTCATCCGGGTGAGATTCTCAAGGAAGACATTCTTCCCTCTGTTGGCCTGTCTGTAATGTCGGCAGCCAAGGCTCTCGGCGTCTCGCGCCAGATGCTGCACGACATCCTGGCAGAGCGCCGTCCCCTTTCCGCCGCCATGTGCCTGAAGCTCTCCCGCCTTTTGGGCGGCTCGCCGGAAGTGTGGATGCGATTGCAGGCAGCTTACGACCTGAAGATGGCTGAACAGGACAAGAGGATTATGCAGCGCGTCGCGCGGATCATGCCTCTACAGCAAGCCGAAGTAGTTCGAGCCTAAGCCTCTTAAGACGAAGATGCCAATGCAGCCAGCGATATTGACCTGATTGACTACCATTGAGGAGGCCGAATGTCCATGAAGAACCCGCCCCATCCAGGCAGCCTGATTAAAACCGAAGTCATCGAAGCGCTCGGCCTCAGCGTCTCAAAGGCCGCGGAGATTTTGCAGGTGCGCCGCGCCACGCTCTCCGATCTTCTCAACGGCAACTCCGCCCTGACGCCCGACATGGCGCTGCGCATCGAAAAAGCCTTCGGCCCGGAGATGGACCACCTCCTGCGTATGCAGCTCGCCTATGACGTATCCAAAACCAGGGAGCACGCAAAGAACATCTCCATCGAGCGGTACGTTCCGGCCTGAATACAGCAGCTCGGCCTGAAGGGAGAAAAGTGATGCTGCAATACGCCGCAAAGTTGACGCCATGCCTTCCCGAAGAGGGCGGCTACACTGTGACCTTTCGAGATGTTCCCGAAGCAATCACCGATGGCGAAACACTGGAAGAAGCTCTCAAGTACGCAGCCGAAGCATTGGAGTTGGCGCTTGAGCATTATCTCGACGAGCGCCGCATCACTCCCGCTCCCACCGCCAAACGCAAGGGCGAATATCTCATCGCGTTGCCTGCGAGCCTCTCGCTCAAGTGCGCCCTGCTCAATGAGATGATTCGCCAGAATGTGCGTCCGGCGGAGTTGGCCAAGCGCCTGAAAACCAGCAAGCAGGAGGTCAATCGCCTGATCACTCTATCTCATGCCACCAAAGTGGACCGAATCGCCGAAGCCTTCCATGTCCTCGGCAAGGAACTCACCATATCGGTCGCTTAGTTGGTCGTGTGCGGAAGGTAGGAAGCAATGAAGAGAAAGAGCGCACTGCCGCCCGTTCATCCGGGCGAGATTCTCAAGGAAGACATCTGCCCTCTAGTCCCTGACCCATGTTCCCTGTTCCCTGCTTTTCACAGCCCCGCCAGCCGAATCAACTTACAAATCGCTACGATTTGGGGATCCTGATACAGGCGCGGCTTACCCTCCATCTCCCTTTTGTCATCATTCTTTACGCGTTTTATGTCGAGCACTCTCTCCCGCTCCGCCCGATGCCCCGCCGCCATCTCGCCCAGCGTTCCCTTCCGTGGCGTCAGGGCGTAAATCAACTCGCAGTCCAGAGCCTCCGCCGCCCGCCGCAGCGATCCCAGTTCGATGCGCGACTCCTCCTCAGCCCTCTCCATCCTGTAAACCTCCCGCTCCTGCACTCCCATCCGCCGGGCAAACTCCACCGCCGGCATCCCCACCGCTTGCCGCACCGCCCGCACCCAGCTCGCCATCTCTCCCGCCGCTGCCCGCCCCAGTCGGTACCCAGGCAGTGCATCCTCCATCCGCTGCCGAATCTGCTCCCGTGCTTCCTTCGCGATTCCCATCTCCCACCTCCTATTCCCTAGTCCCTGTTCCCTGTCTTGCGTTACTTGACTAGCTCTAGACCAGGTCTATTGCCCAAAAAACCGCCAATTTGGGGCTCTATTTAGCTGAATTAGGGCACTTTTTATATAGATTGTGACAGCTTTACATGTATTTATATGCACGCCTTCCGCCGTTAAAAAATGCTTTCTCACCGGCAAAATCGTATCCTTGGATCGCCGCAGTTGCCGAGTGCCCAACCGATTCGCGGCTATCGAGAAGATAACGTGATAGAGGTGGCTTATCACTGATCCCTGCCCCAAACCGTGTGACGCAAACTACATGTGATGTATATCTTGACCGTTGATTCATGCTACATGTGCATTATTGCTCATAACTAATGTGACGCTGGTCACAGCCGACCATTCTTCTCCTGAGTAACTTCTCCTTCATCCAGCGGGGAACCAGAGGCGGCTCCCTTCGAGGGGGTCCAAGCCGCCACGGCTTCTCCGGTTCCTGCAAACGGAGCGAGGTAGGCATGGGTCAATCAATTTGGAATTCGATGCAGCAGAAGGGCTACAGCCGCAGGGATTTTCTTCAGTTCTGCGCTGCCGCCGCAACCGTAGCCGGGCTGGGTCAATCCGGTGTGGCCCAGGTCGTCTCAGCCTTCGAGAAAAAAGAAAAACCAGCTGTCGTATGGATGCACTTTCAGGAGTGTACCTGCTGCAGCGAGTCCTTTATTCGAGCATCGCACCCCATCGTACTCGACGTGCTGCTCGACGTATTGAGCCTCAACTACACCGAGACTTTAATGGCCGCCTCCGGCTTCCAGGCCGAAAAAAGCCTGAACGACACAATCCAGAACAACAAGGGCAAGTACATCGTGCTGGTCGAAGGCGCCGTGCCGACCAAAGACGACGGCGTCTACTGCATGATCGGCGGTAAAACCGCCGAATCCATCCTGCAAACCGTCGCCAAGGATGCGGCTGCCATCGTCGCCTGGGGCAGTTGCGCCTCCAACGGCTGCGTGCAGGCCGCCAAGCCCAATCCCACCGGCGCCACGCCGATTTACAAGCTCGTGGACAAGACAGTGATCAATGTCCCCGGCTGCCCGCCCATCGCCGACGTGATGATGGGCGTGGTCACCCATTTGCTGGTCCTCGGCCAGCTTCCCGCGCTCGACTCGCAGAACCGGCCCAAGGAGTTCTACGGCCGCCGTGTCCACGACACCTGCTACCGCCGCCCCAACTACGATGCCGGCCTATTCGTCGAGTCCTTTGACGACGAGAACGCGCGCAAGGGCTATTGCCTGTACAAGGTGGGCTGCCGTGGTCCGGTCACCTACAACGCCTGTTCGGTGACCAAATGGAACGAGGGCACCAGCTATCCCATCCAGTCTGGCCACGGCTGCATCGGTTGCAGCGAAGCGGGCTTCTGGGACAACGGTCCCTTCTATCAGCATCTGCCCTCCTTCCCCGGCTTCGGCGTCGAGAGCACGGCGGATACCGTCGGCACGGTCGTCGGAGTAGCCACCCTGGCCGGTGTTGCCGCCCACGCGGTGGTGACCAACATTCGCAAACGTAGCGTGATCGCGGAAGTTCACGCGGAAGACCTGAAGGAGTCCTGAGAGCCTATGACACGCATCGTCGTCGATCCGGTTACTCGCATTGAAGGCCACCTGCGCATCGAGGCAGTGGTGGAAAATGGCGTCATCACCGACGCATTCAGCGCAGGCACCATGGTGCGCGGCCTGGAGAAGATTCTCATCGGCCGCGATCCCCGCGACGCCTGGGCCATCACCGAGCGCGTCTGCGGCGTTTGCACCACCGTACATGCGCTTACAAGCGTACGTGCCGTTGAAAATGCGCTGGGCATAACCGTCCCCCCCACGGCCGAGCTGATCCGCAACATTATGATGACCACGCAGTACGTGCAAGATCACGTCATTCACTTCTATCACCTGCACGCGCTCGACTGGGTGGACATCGTCAACTGCCTCAAGGCCGATCCCAAGAAGGCCGCGGAACTGGCGCAGTCTTTCTCCAAATGGGACAAGAATACGCCTGCCTATTTCGCCGAGGTGCAGGACAAAGTCAAGGCCTTTGCAGCTAGCGGCCTGGGCATCTTCGCCAACGGCTATTGGGGCCATCCGGCCTACAAGTTGCCGCCGGAGGTGAACCTGATCGCCGTGGCTCACTACCTGGATGCGCTGGTCTGGCAAAAGGAACTGGTCAAGATCCACACCGTCTTCGGCGGCAAGAATCCTCACCCGAATTATCTAGTGGGCGGCGTTCCCTGCTCCATCAACATGAATGAAGTGGCCGCCATCAACTCCGAGCGGCTCAACCTGGTCAAGCGGCTCATCGATCAGGCGGATGAATTCCTCAACCAGGTCTACATTCCCGACCTGCTGGCCGTTGCTTCCTTCTACAAGGATTGGGCCAGCCATGGCGGCGGGTTGTCCAATTACCTCAGCTATGGCGAGTTCCCCACCAAGGGATACAACCAGCCAGAGTCGTTCAAGTATCCGCGCGGCGTGGTGCTCAATCGCGACTTGAGCCACGTGTATCCGGTCAACGCAACCGATTCGCAGGAAATCAAGGAGTACATCGCGCACTCCTGGTACAGCTACGAAAAGGGAGACAGCGAAGGCATCCATCCCTGGGCCGGCGAAACAAAAATCAAATACTCCGGGCCCAAGCCGCCCTTCGAGTCGCTGGAAGGCTACGAGAAATACTCCTTCCTGAAGACTCCGCGCTGGAAAGAAAATCCAATGGAGGTAGGTCCGCTGGCCCGTCTGCTGGTCGCCTTTGCCTCCGGCCGCTCGGATGTGCAGGAGTTGGTGAAGGCGACCCTGGGCAAGCTCAATGTTCCTGTCGCCGCGCTCTTCTCCACGCTGGGCCGCACCGCGGCTCGAGGCCTGGATGCAGCGCTAGCCATGATCTGGCTCAAGGAGTACTACGGCCAGTTGATGGATCGCGTGAAGATCAACGAGGTCTCCACCTTCAACGGCCAGTTCTGGGAACCCAAAACCTGGCCCAAGGACGCCGAAGGCGTTGGCCTCACCGAGGCTCCGCGCGGCTCGCTGGCTCACTATATCAAGATTCACGACGGCGCCATCGCAAACTATCAGCTGGTGGTGCCAACCACCTGGAACGGCTCGCCGCGAGACGCCAAGGGGCAGCGCTCCTCCTTTGAGCAGGCGCTGATCGGCACGCCGGTAGCCAAGATCGACGAGCCGGTCGAGATTCTGCGCACCATCCATTCCTTTGACCCGTGCCTGGCCTGCGCCGTGCATTTGTACGATCCGCAGGGACGGCACCTAGCCCAGGTTTCCTTCGAGTGATGCCCATGAGTACACCGAACATGGTCGCAGGCAGAGTTTCACCGGCTAATCTCCCGGTCGAGTATCGGCGCATCTACGTGTGGGAACTGCCGGTGCGCGCTTACCATTGGATCAACGCCATCGCACTGGTGGCGTTGTGCGTCACCGGCTACCTGATTGGTGCTCCCATTCGCGCCTTTTACGCGGCTGAGGCTTATCAGCAGTTCTGGTTCGGCTGGGTGCGCTTTATCCACTTCCTGGCCGCTTTCATATACGTTTTCAACTTCCTGGCGCGGCTCTATTGGGGCTTCGTCGGCAACAAATACTCCCACTGGAACGCCTTCTTCCCGCTGAAGAAGGCGCAACAGCGAGAGATTGTCGACGTCATCGAGGCCGACGTGTTGCAAACCAAGATGCACGGACCCATCTCCACCGGACACAACGCGCTGGCCGGCGTGATCTATTTCGGCACCTTCCTCGCGTTCGTCTTCCAGACCATCACCGGCTTCGCGCTCTATTCCAGCATGAGCAACTCGTGGCTGCCGCGCATGTTCGTCTGGGTCGTGCCGCTGATGGGCGGCGAATTCAGCGTGCGCTTCTGGCACCACACGTTCATGTGGTTCTTTGTCACCTTTGTCATCATTCACGTCTATCTTGCCTTCTATCATGACTACATCGAGGGGCGCGGCACGGTATCCTCAATCATAGGCGGATGGAAGTTCGAGCGGGAGACGCGTGACAAATAGTTCAACTACAACCAAGCAGGAAAAAACGCTGGTGCTGGGCCTGGGCAACGTCATCATGGGCGATGAAGGAGTCGGCGTCCATGTAGTAAGGGCTCTGGAACTGCACACGCTCCCAGCCAATGTGGAGTGTCTCGACGGCGGCACGGGCGGCTTCACGCTGCTCGAGCCGCTGCAAGAGGCCGGCCACATCATACTCATCGACGCAGCCGCCGACGGCAACCCTCCCGGCACCGTCACTCGTACTACGCCAAAGTTCTCGCGCGATTACCCACCAACGCTTACCGCTCACGATATCGGCGTCAAAGATTTATTGGATGTCTTTTACATTCAGGGCGGAGTGCCCAACGTAGTTCTCTACGCTATCGCCATCGACCCGAAGCAATCCATCTCCATGGAGCTATCGCCAGAGATTGCCAAGGCCGCCGAAGCGGCTGTCGCGGAAATACTGGCTGAGTTGCAAACCAACTCCGCCAGCTGACTATTTAGCCCGTGCGTTCAGCTTCTCAATCACCTGTTTCAGCGCATCAAGCTTCTGCCCTGCCTCGCCAAGTTTGCCTTCCGCCGTCAACCGCTGATAATCGTCGAAATTCTT
Organism: uncultured Acidobacteriaceae bacterium; assembly: GCA_963804295.1. Lineage (GTDB taxonomy): Bacteria > Acidobacteriota > Terriglobia > Terriglobales > Acidobacteriaceae > Telmatobacter. The sequence continues at coordinate 3,092 of CAWDQS010000006.1, read as the reverse complement.
GCCTGCCTGTGCAATCAGCGCCTTCAAGTCATGCTCGGGCTGTGGCGCTCCCGCCGGAGCCGCCGTCGCCGCCGGCGCTGTTGTAGACTCCGATCCGCTCAGCGACGAAACCCCGCCGCCGAATAAAGACGTAAGCGCGGCCTCGAAGGTTGGCCCGTAGGCCAGCTTGTCCTGCAGGGCCAACACCACCAGGCGCAACTCCGGCATGGGGCTGCGGTCGGCTTGTAAATAAATCGGCTCAGCATAAAGCAGCGCGCGTCCGGAAGGAATCACCAGCAGCGTTCCCCGCCGCACATGCGAGCCTTGCTGATTCCACAACGTCAACTGTCCGGAAAGCTGCGCGTTCTGGTCGATGCGCGACTCGATTTGAATCGGCCCATCCACCAGCCTGGTCTTGGGAAAGTCATAAACAATCGAAGTCCCATAGTGTTCGCCGTCGCTGCGTCCCGCAATCCATCCGATCAGGTTAGGCCGGTTGGCTGGCGTGAAAGGCAAAATCTCCACAAACTCGGCGCCGGTTTCGCCCGGCAGTTTCATCAGCACGAAGTTCGGCTGCATCGTTTGTGTCTGCTGCTCTCCACCCGAGCCCATGCCAACCTCCGAAGCCACCGTCCACAAATCTTCCCGGTTATAGAAAACTTCAGGATTGGTCATGTGATACAAACCGTAGACTTCTGCCTGCAACTGGAGCAGCAGTTCGGGGTAGCGAACGTGCTTGCGCAAATCAGCTGGCATGAGCGTGGCATCCTTGAACAGACTGGGGAAAATTGCGCGATACGCCGCCAGAATCGGGTCTTGAGAGTCGAATACATAAAACGTAGTCGTTCCGTTGTAGGCGTCCACCACTACCTTCACGCTGTTGCGCATGTAATTGATAGGCTGCCCATCGACCGTGTAATGTGTCGCGTAGGGATATGTGTCCGATTGCGTGAATGCGTCGAGAATCCAAGAGAGCCGGCCATCGTCGCCCAGCACGATATAAGGATCCTGATCGAAGGTGAGGAAGGGTGCTATGGCCGCAACGCGCTCTTGCACGCCGCGCCGCATCAGCAGACGGCTCTGGGCATTCACATCGTCGCTGAAGGGCAGCTTGGCCAGGTCGCCTCGGTCAAATGCAATGAGGATGCGCCGCAGCAATCCACCCAGTTCGATGCCGCCGGTTCCCTGGTAGGAGGTCAGGTTATTGCTGGCGCCCTGGGGATAGTTGAACTCCTGCTGCCGCGTCTTGACATAAACGTCGGTGTTGGTCATTTCGCCAAAATAAATCTCAGGCCGCGTGACGCTGAGGCTGGGCGACGCGCTCTGCACCGGCATATTGCTCAACAGCAGCGTGGGCATGCCCTCCGGCGTGAAACCATTCACCGGGTTCATCGTAATGCCGTAGCCGTGGGTGTAAATCAGTTTGTCGTTGATCCAGTTGCGGCTGCTCTCCGGGAGTTTGTCCACGTTCAGCTCACGCGCGGCCAGCATAACCTCACGCATGGAGCCGTCGATTTGATAGCGGTCGATATCAATGTCAGGGAAATCGTAGTAGGTGCGAATCTCCTGAATTTGGCGCAGTGTGTCTTGCAGCGCCTTCACGTCCCACAAGCGGATATTCTGCAACGTAAGCTGATTATTGGCCGGATCGGTGGCATCGACGGTGGTTTCGGCGGGAAACTCGCGCTGTTGGAAGCGGTCCAGGCCGTAAGCCTGCTGCGTCAACTCGATGTTATGCACGATGTAGGGCTGCTCGCGAACCAGTTCGTTGGGCTTGACGATAAAACTGGAGACGTACCAGCCCACCAACGCAACACCAGCGTAACAAATAACGGCCGGAGCAACAGCCACAGCCAGCCAGCGTGCGCGTGGCGCCAAGACACCGCCTACCGCGGCGATCACGGCTCCCAGCACCAGCGCCGCGCTCACCAGCAACATGCCGGTAAGCGTTACGTGCGCGCCCGTATAGGTGACGCCGTCGAATATCGTGTGGTGTTCGAAAAGTTGCTCAAAGCGGCTAACATACACGCGCATCGCAATGACCAGCGACAGAAATGCAGCCGTGATGGAGAGCCCGCGCATGGGCAGATCAGCGAGACTGCTGCGTTCCCCGCTTAGCGCACGCGAACTGCCTGAAACCAGCAGAAAGACAACGGCCAGCACGCAGGTGATGATACTGAGCGTCAGCAGCCAGCCGAGAATGAGTTGCCATGCAGGCAGCGTGAACATATAGAAGTCGAGCGGCCTCGCGAAGATCGGATCAACCGCGCCACCCGCGCCACGCGGCGCATACCACCAGAGCGCCAGCGTTTGCCACTGCGCAGCCATAGCTCCGCCGGAGAGTATCGCGATGACCAGCGAACCGCCGATGGAAACGATGCGCAGCACGGGCTTGAGCGATAGATTCACCTCCTGGCCGCCGATGATAAGGGAGTGATCGCTGGGCAAATCATCGGCATGAGCCAGCTTGAGAGCGGAAAATGTCCCTAACAAAATGATGAATGTAAGTATAAAAAATGCCGCGAAGATGCCCCACTCCAGTTCCCGCGACTTCCAGAACACATCGCCGTAGCCGAGCGAATTGAACCATAGCAGGTCAACCCAATAAGAGAGCGCGGTCCGGCTGCCGAGGACAACAATGGCGACAACAGCGATGAGAATCAGCAATCCGCGGCGGCTGCGGCGTCGTGACGATGTCAACTTTGGCCAACTGATGGTTTCGGGCATCTCTCTACTCCACACTTTCGTTTTCGCTCCACTCACGTTTCAGGCTTCTTGGCCGCTAAATCGCGTGGAGCACAGCGGTTCGGGAATCATGGTTTACCGGACTCTTCAGCTTCACTCTAATCCACTTCCGAGTTTTTTGCAGCCCGACGGCACGCCCGAACTTCAAACATGAGTCGCAACTGTCAGTCAATCTTGGAACAGGTGAGCGTCCAGTCACATTTTTTCTAAACCAATGCGCTCTCCCATGCTACCCTCACAACACAGCATGAGCCAGATCCCTTCCGCGCATACATCACCAGTCATGGCCAACCTGCCCCGCGTGCTGGGCGCCAGCCAGGCTACAGCCATCGTCGTCGGCACCGTTATCGGCAGCGGCATTTTTCTTT
>CAWDQS010000005.1:0-49293 GCA_963804295.1 uncultured Acidobacteriaceae bacterium | reverse complement strand
GGGCGCTCAAAGACCAGGATGCCGACGTCGAAATCCTTGAGCGGCACCACCGCTTCAAAGAAGATTCGCCTAGCGGCACGGCACTGAAGTTCGGCCAGTTGGTGGCTGCCGCCATGGGGCAAACCGCGCATCGCCACGGGCGCCAAGGCCGGCCGGGCGCCCGGCCGCACGACGAGATCGGCTACCATGCCATCCGCACGGGCGACAACCCCGGCGAGCACACGATCGTGTTCGGCATGCTCGGCGAGACGATCGAGTTGACCGTGCGGGCCACCAATCGCGATTGCTACGCCTTAGGCGGCGCTGGCCGCCGCCAAGTTCCTTGCCGGCAAGCCGCCCGGCATGTACGGAATGAACGACGTGTTGGGGCTGTGACGGGCCTGGGCAACGCAGTGGGTGGCATGCCGTCACGCGGCGCAGCCGCGGGTCGGCATGTGCGCGGCGAACATGCCGACCCGACGCTGCGCGTCGTGACGGCATGCCACCCGACGTGGGCCAGGCGCCCGTAGCTGACTGCCAGCGTCGAGGAATAAGTCAGGCACGGAGTGCCTGACCTACGCTCTGTTTTGCCAGTGCCAGCCCCGGGCACCACGACTCTTCGTCCAGCGCGGCGGGCAAAATCCGGAACGTGCCCAACAGCGGCCCAAAGACGTACTCATCGACTGCGCGCGCAAGGGATCGAAAAACAGCCGCTCGCCCGCCACCGACACCCCGCCGCCGACCACCACGACGTTGGGGGCCAAGAGCGTAATCACCTGTGCCACGGCCCAGCCGAACGCCCGCACGGCCTCGCCGAAGACCTGCTGAGCCAGGGTGTTGCCTTCGGCCGCCGCCTGGGCCACGTACTCGGTGGCCAGGCGTCGGGCCGGCCGTCGCAGCGACGCAGCAGGTCGGCCGCGGCCGCGTCGCCTGCCGGGCGATCAGCCAAGAGGCGCCGCGGCAGCCGCGGAAATGGCCCAGCCGCTGGCCAGGGCCTCGACGGTTTGAGTGGGCCGTTGGGCCAGGGGGCCGGGCCGGAGGTGGCCGATCTCGGAAACGACTCCGGAGTTGCCGCCATAGACTTCTCCGTCGATCACCAGGGCGCCGCCGATCCCGCTGCCCACGTTGGTATAGAACACCACCCGCTGACCCCGGCCCGCCCCGAAGTGGGCCTCGGCCAGGCCGGCGGCATCGGCGTCGTTGGCCAGCGCGACGGGGGCAGGCCCAGGTTTTCGCGGACCCAGGCCGCCAGGTCGAAGTCGTCCCAGCCGGCCACCTGATGGCTCTTGATCACGCGGCCGGCGGCGGCATTCACCGGCCCGCCGAACCCGATGCCGACCGCGCGGACGCCGTGACGCCGAATCAACGGCTCGGGCGGCTTCGAGGATTTGCCGGCGGATACCCGCCGCGCCGCCTTCCCGGCTGCACCGCCAGCCGTTGGAGGTCGAGCAGGGGCGGCCCCTCGCCGGCGCCCACGCCCAATTGCAGCTTCGTTCCGCCGATTTCAATGCCCAGAAGCATGTCGTAGATCGTGGGTCGTAGATCGTAGGTCGTAGATTGCAGATTGTAGATCGAGATTGTAGAAGATCGTAGGTCGTAGATGGGGCTTGAATTCGAGCCCGACATGCGATCTACGACCTACAACCTACGATCTACGCCCGAGTTGCCGCAATTCCTCGGTCGTCTTCATCGAGCAGAACTTCGGGCCGCACATGCTGCAATAGTGCGACTGCTTGTCGTCGGCCGCGGGCAGCGATTCGTCGTGCATCCGCTGGGCCGTCTCCGGGTCGAGCGACAGGCGGAACTGCTCGGCCCAGTCGAAGTCGAAGCGGGCCCGGCTCATGGCGTCGTCGCGCTCGCGGGCGCCGGCGCGATGCCGGGCCACGTCGGCCGCATGGGCGGCGATCTTGTAGGCGATCACCCCCTGCCGCACGTCTTCCAGGTTCGGGCAGCCCCAGGTGCTCCTTGGGCGTCACGTAGCAGAGCATGGCCGCCCCGTACCAGGCGGCCATCGCCGCGCCGATGGCGCTGGTGATGTGGTCGTAGCCGGGGGCCATGTCGGTCACCATCGGCCCGAGCACGTAGAACGGCGCCTCGTCGCACCACTCCATCTCGAGCCGGACGTTCCGCTCGATCTGGTCCATGGGCACGTGGCCCGGCCCCTCGATCATCACCTGGCAGTCCTGCGCCCGGGCGCGGCGGCCCAGCTCGCCCATCACCTTGCAACTCGGCGAACTGGGCCTCGTCGCTGGCGTCGGCCAGCGAGCCGGGCCGCAGCCCGTCGCCCAGGCTCCAGGTCACGTCGTACTCGTGCATGATGTCGCACAGTTCGTCGAAATGGGTGTAGAACGGGTTCTCCTCGCCGTGGACCGCCATCCACTTGGCCACCAGCGCCCCGCCGCGGCTGACGATGCCCGTCACCCGCCGCTCGGTACAGCGGCAGGTGCTCGCGCAGCAGGCCGGCAGTGGATCGTCATGTAATCGACCCCCTGCCGGGCCTGCTGCTGGACGACGTCGAGGAAATCCTGCGGCCGCATGTCGGCGATGTCGTCGAGCTGCTGGGCCACCTGGTAGATGGGCACGGTGCCGACCGGCACGCGTGGCCGCGTCGATGATCCGCTGCCGCACGGCGTCGATCTCGCTCGCCGGTGGAAAGGTCCATCACCGTGTCGGCCCCGTAACGGACGGCGAGCAAACAGCTTCTCCAGTTCGCACTGCGGGTCGCTGGAAACGGCCGACTTGCCGATGTTGGCGTTGATCTTGGTCCGGGCGGCGATGCCGATGCCGATGGGCTGCAGGTTCCGCTGCAAGTGGACCTTGTTGGCTGGAATGACCATCCTTCCCCGCGCAACCTCGTCCGCACCAAGTCCGGGTCCAACTGCTCGCTCCGCGCGATGGTCTCCATTTCGGGCGTCACGACGCCGGCCTGCGCCTCCTCAATTTGGGTCATGGTCACTTCGGTCTCATCCTGTCCGTCGGGCAAGCCGTCTGCTTAGCCCCAAACCTCCTGCAAGCCGCGGGCGTCTTGGCCTCGACAGGCTGCGAATCCACACCAATCGCATCATGGTACCGCTAACGCGGGGATTGTCAAATTGTATTTTCCGGGCAGAAAACCCAAGACAAGGATTTTTCGGAAGGATTCGGCGGTATAATTAGTGCAGATGAAAGAGGATAAGATTGGCAGCGGCGATCTGTCAGGTCGCTGAGAAAGGTTCCTATCGCGAACCACAAAAGACTGAGAGATAAGGACACTCCAAAAATGTCTATCAAATATGCGGTAGTCGGAATATTGGCCTTAGCCTGATGTCGCTGGGGGTTGATTCGCTGGCTGACGCTCGCGGCGGCGGAGGCGGCGTAACGGCGGGCGCGGCGGTGGCGGCTTCGGCGGCGGTTTTGGCGGTGGCGGCTGGGGAGGTGGCGGCCGGGTCGGTGGTTGGGGTGGCGGCGGATGGGGCGGTGCCCGCGTCGGCGGCTGGGCGGGGCGGTTGCCCCGCGCACTCTTCAGTGCGCCAAGCTACGGCGGCTATACCGCCCATTACGGCAGCCCGGGAGCAATCAGCAGTTTTACTTGGCCCGTGCCTGGCAACTACGGCTACGGCAATTTCGGCAGGGGCGGAGTGGGCCAGTTCAACGGGCGGAACTTCGGCGAGTTCGACCAGGGCCGCTTCGGTGACTTCGACCGCTACGGCCACTTCAGGCCCTTCTTTTTCAACCAGTTCTTTCCATTCGGATACGGCTATGCCGACTATTTCCCGCTCTGGTACGATGGGGGCTGTATCCTACTCGGGTTACGATTATCCCTCTGACTACGGCTACCCGTACGGTGGCTCTCGGCTACGCCGGCGTTCCGGCCGATCTCTACGGTCCGGTAGCAACTTCGGCGGTGCCCAGCCGCAACGCCGTACGCCACCGGCGGTCCCGGCCAAGAGGAAGTCGACCTCGCCGATGCTATCCAGGCATTCCGCGAGGGCAATTACCAGGCGGCGTTGCGAGAAGCCGCCCATGCGGCGGTCGACGACTCGCGGAACGCCAAGGTCCACGAGTTGATGACGCAAGCCCTCTTGGCCCTGAAAGATTATCGGGATGCGGCTATTGACGCCCACGCCGTGTTGTTCTCTGGTACTGCGCCCGATTGGGCGACCGTGTATGGCTTCTACGGCAACGAGAACACCTACACCGATCAGCTTCGTGCCTTGGAGAAGTTCTCGGCCGAGCATCCCAACGCGGCCGAGGGGACAAGATCTGCTGGGCTACCAGTACTTGATCATCGGCGCCAACGATGCGGCGAAACGCGAGCTGGCCGAAGCTGTGCGGCTGACGCCCAAGGACACGCTTGCCCAGGCCATGCTGAACAAGCTTGAAGGCAAGGCCACGGCAATGCCTGCCGGCGTAACGAAGCCGAGCCCTGTGCCGACGAGCCCGTCCGGCCAGGCGCCGCCAACGGCTCCGGTGCTGCCGTCGCCGCCGAGCGATCCGGCGCCGGCAAAGTAGAAGTGGGGCGAGCACAACATGTAGGGTGGGTCGATCGCAGCTGCCCTTCAGAACGATACTTCCAGCGCATTGCAGAGGAATCGCATGAAGGGCCGGCTGGCGGTGAAGGAATCGGCCACGTGGGCCCGCGAATCCCTTGCCGAGAACGTCCTTCTCCTCCAGTTCTTCTATGGCGACGAAGTCCGTCCGCTTGAGGTCCTCGATCCAGGGATGATCGGCCGGGAATCCCCGGGGTGGGCGCCGGAGGCCGCTGCCGTCCAGTGAGAACCGCTCTTGGAACTTGCGGTTGTCGTGCGCCCGGCGCCATTGGCGCGGCCCGCTCGACGATCGCCTGCCGCACCTGGCCGAGCGGTAAGGGATCGGGACGCCAGAGGCCCACGGCCAGGAAGCACTCGCCGGGGGCGACGTGGACGCAGAATCCGGGGGCATGGATATCCCCGGCCTTCTCTGTGCTCGGAACTGGATCCCGACGTTGGTCTTGTACGGCTGGCCGTCCTTGGCGAACCGCGTGTCGCGATAGACCCGCATCAGCGAGCCGCCTACCCGGCGGTCGCTGGCCACGAAGCACGGGGCGATCCGCTTCAACCGCGGCTGGAAGGCGCGGATGAACGCCATTGCCGGTTCCAGCACTTCTCTGCTGATACCGCTCCTTGTTTTCCTGAAACCAGGGGCGATTGTTGTTGTCGGCCAACTGCTCCAGGAATTCGAAGAGCGTCGGCCGAAACCGCTCGAAATCCAGCATATGTACTCCCTTCAGCTCATCGATGCTACTAGCGTGTGCGGCAATTTTTCCTGGCAACGGGACAAGGCTCTCGTGGGTGGCATGCCGTCACGTTGCGAAGCAACGGGTCGGCATGTCCATGTCCGCTCCCCATGCCGACCCACGGCTGCGCCGTGTGACGGCATGCCACCCAACCGTCCTCGCCGCGAAAATTGGGACAGTCCCCCTCCCAGCCGTTATTCTTTATGATAATGGCTTGGGAGGCAATCGACATGAATACGTATCGTTACTGGTGCCGCTATTGTTTGGGTTGTGCCGGCATCGTCGCCGCCCTGGCTCGGCGGCCGGGCTGCTGCTGCCACAGCGGGCGATGGGAACGACCCTCTGGGCCGAGGGTAGAAGCAGGAAAACGCGGGGTGGTTCGCCTTCCTGCCGCCGGCCAAGCAGTCCGACGCCAAGGCTGGGCTGGATTTCCGCCTGCTCAACCAGCGGCAGGCCGGGGAGGATGGGTTCATCACGGTCCAGGGCGAGCACTTCACCTACGGCAAGACCGGCCGGCCGGTGCGGTTCTGGGCCGTCAACGGCCCGCCCCACGAGATGAAGGACTCCGCGGCGCTTGCGCCGCACCGCCCGGATGCTGGCCAAGCTACGGCGTGAACCTGGTCCGCATCCATGGCGGCTATTTCGACCGAACGGGCGACGTCACCCGGCCGAGGAAGTCCAGCACACCATCGACGTCGTCGAGGCCATGAAGCCGAAGGCATCTACAGCCATTTCTCGATCTATTTCCCGCTCTGGCTCCAGCCCAAGCCGGGCACGCCCTGGCTGACGGGCTACGACGGCAAGCAAGCATCCGTTCGCGGCCTTGTTTTTCAACACCGACTTCCAGGAGCAATATCGCACGCTGGTGGAAGGCCCTGCTGCTGACGCCCGAGCCAAGACCGGCAGGCGGCTGGTCGACGAGCCGGCGGTGGCCGGCCTGGAGATCATCAACGAGGACTCCTATTTCTTCTGGACCTTCAGCGACGGCGAACATCCCCGACCCGAGCTGCGGATGCTGGAAACGCCAGTTCGGCGACTGGCTGAAGAAGAAATACGGCTCGCTCGACGCGCCCTGCAGCGCGTGGAACGGTCAGAAGGTCGCCCGCGACAACCCGGCCGAAGGCCGGATCGGCTTCCGCCCGCTGTGGAACATGTTCAACGAAAAATCGCCCCGCGACCAGGACACGGCCGCGTTCCTGCTGGAAAGCCAGCGGAGCTTTTACCGCGAGACCTGCCAGTTCCTCCGCGACCTGGGCTTCAAGGGCGTGATCACGGCGTCGAACTGGATCACGGCCAGCCCGGAGGTCTTCGGCCCGCTGGAGAAACTCAGCTACACGCCGGGCGACTTCATCGACCGGCACGGCTATTTCGGCTGCAACATCAAGGGCGAGTCGGCCGAGTGGTCGATCCGCGACGGGCATACCTATCGCGACCGCAGCGCGCTGCGGTTCGATGCCGAGGAGGCGGGCAAGCCGCAGGCAGTTCGTCCATCCGGTGATGGACCCGCACTATGACGGCAAGCCGTCGATGATCTCCGAGACGACCTTCAACCGGCCCAACCGCTATCGCTCGCGAGGCGCCGCTGTACTACGCCGCCTACGGCGCCTTGCAGGACAGCGACGCGATCGTCCATTTCGCGCTCGACGGCGACCGCTGGTCGCGTCAAGCCGGGCTTCTTCATGCAGCCCTGGACGCTGATGTCGCCAGCCATGATGGGCCAATTCCCGGCGGCCGCCCTGATCTACCGGCAAGGACTCGTCCGCCGGGGCGACGTGCTCGTCGACTTGAACCTGAACGTCGATGACCTGCTGGACCTCAAGGGCACGCCCCTGCCGCAAGACGCGGCCCTCGATGAGTTGCGATTGAAGGACGTGCCGCGCGGGACAGACGCTTCAGGCCGGGCAGAGTGATCGATCCTCTGGTCCATTACGCCGGCCGGACCGAGGTGCAATTCGTCCGCGCAGCCGGCGGCCCGACACCCTGCGGGATCTTATCGCCCTACATCGATCACAAGCGGCAGACGGTCACCAGCACCACCGGCCAGCTTCGGCTGGATTACGGCCAGGGCTGCTGACGATCAACGCCCCGCGCGGCCCAGGGCGCCAGCGGCGCCTTGGGCCGGGCCGGCAAAATCGAGCTGGCCGACCTGACGATCTCCTCCGACTTGGAGCTGGGGCACGTCGTGGCCGTCAGCCTCGACGGCCAGCCGCTGGCCGCATCGCAGCGAGATCCTGCTGCAGGTGATGACCGAAGAAAAGCCTACGGACTTTCAGACCGAGCCGGCCGGGACGGCCTGCAGCGGATCACCAACATCGGCCACGACCCGTGGCTAGTGCAGAAAATCCACGGCACGGTCCGGTTCAAGCGGCCCGACGCCGCCCTGTCTGCGGGTGACCGCCCTGGACCATGGCGGTTATCCCCAGAAGCAAGTCGGCACGGCGGCGGAAATCCACCTTGCCCCGGCCACGCTCTACTATCTCATCGCTCCATGACCATACCTTCCGCCCGTCCTACTCCCGCTCAGCTCCGCGCGGCCGCGGGCCGCACGGTTCCCGACGTTCTGGCCCCGGGGCTGAGTGTGCTTTTCTCCGGAATCAATCCGGGGCTGTACTCGGCAGCGGTGGGGCATCATTTTGCGCGGCCGGGCAATCGCTTTTGGCCAGCGCTGTATGCCGCGGGCTTTACCCCGCGCTTATTGGACCCTTCCGAAGAGCACGATCTCCTGGGGCTGGGCCTGGGGATCACCAACATCGTCAATCGCGCCACGGCCTCGGCCAGCGAGTTGACGGCCAAGGAGTTGCGTCGGGGTGGGAAACGTCTGTTGGACAAGGTGCAGGATTTCCGCCCGCGTTTTCTTGCCGTGCTCGGGATCGGTGCATATCAACAAGCCTTCGCTTGCAAACATGCCGAGCTCGGCCGCCAATCGACAGGTTTTGGCGACACGTTCGTCTGGGTGCTGCCGAACCCCAGCGGCTTGAACGCCCATTACCAATTAGCGGATCTCGTGGGCCAGTTCCGCGAGCTGCGCAAGGCCGTGGAACGCGAGCAGCCGCCGGCTTGACGGCGGACCCGCCAATTGTCGCCCCTCTTGCCAGTGGTTCCGGAATCCTGTCCCCAGAGGCCCCCAACTCTTGGCCCGCTACCCACCGGCGGCTCTGCGGGCGTCCCGCCCGTGCGGCGAGCGCGGCAAACGGATAACCGTGGGAGCCGAATGCGTTAGTTGCGCGTTCGGCTCCGTCGGAGCCCGGGCGCGGGGACCGCCCGGGGCGACCCGATCCGGAGCCCCCCGGTAGGCGGCCTCTTGCGGGATCCCCCGCGTTCCTGGCCCCAGAGTAAGAATTGGCGAAAATGCAGCGAAGCGCTGGAAACCGGCCTTCGGCGTCCTCGGACCGCTTTGCCGAACCTCCCCGGGGGGACCTTCCGTCCGCCGCCGCAACATTGTGCAGGGGAGTCAGCAGGACGGACCTGCGCATCGCGATAATGTGGGGCGTTAGCATTGCCGCGTCGCAGGTGCCCACCGGCGGTCCTGCGAGGGGCACCCGGGGGCGGCGGATGGGTTGGACGCGACGTTGGTCCCCTACGCGACGCCGTGTGCCGGTCCCCTCCTCCGGGAATGCAATCATTCCGTTCCTTGGATACAAAGAAGGATCCTTTCAATGACACTGCTTGCCAAGTCGTGCCCCCTGCAGGGAATACTCGTGTTTTCCGCGGACAAACGGCTCCTGTTACAGAACAACGACTGCGACGACACGTTCACGAAGGCGATCCCCCTAGGAACACTCGGCATCGGAATGCGTGTGGCACGGCTCGTGCCCTTTTTCAGGACGGCCTGCGACAGGACGACGTTTACGAATGGCTTAAGGGGTTCGCAGACCGGGCTATCACTGCCGAGTCCGTCGGCCAATTTCAGGCCCATCTCCGAGAGCGGTATGCCGAACACATCGCGAGGAATCGCGGCGGCAATCACCTCGAGTACGACGGCTACCTGTTCACGGTGCTTCTCTACGCATTCGACGGCCGCATAATACGGGACTACACCCTGCGTTGCAATGTCTCAAGAACGGGCGGGCTCGACGTTACGCCTCCGTTCCTCCCGTCCGGCGGCAGCGGCCTCTATCTCGTGGACCGCGTCATCCGGGACGCGTTGGTAGTGCGGAACCATCCCGCGTTCGACGACCTCCTCCGCGACATGGACGTGTACAACATGATCACGCAGCCGCGGCGCCGCCCCTACCGAATGAAGTCTGTCGACGAGACCATCGACGTTCGCCGCCGCGTCATCCATGCCTGTGGCGCGAACGCCCACAGGATCACGGGCAAGGTGTCGACCATCAGCACAGCCTGCGATGTTCTCATCCTCGATGGGGACGGCGTACGGCCGGCGTAGACCCGCTCTCCAAGGTCCCTGACCACTGGAGCGTAACCGGTTCTGATTCCACGAAAGAGCGGCCCTCGGTGCTATACCCGTGAAGTGGCTGTTTTTGCTCACCAAAAGCACAGACACGGGGACCGAGGGCGAAATGGAGGGCAAAATGGGACGTTCTACTTTTCTCCCATGAACCGCGGCCGCCCACGCGGACGAGGATTTGCCCCCGGGCCCAAACGTCCCGCCGCGGCGTGCCGCCAAAAGCTCTATTTTTCCACATACTCCGTCCGATGCCCTCCACCATGCCTGCACCGCCTTGGCGGCGGTTTTCTGCTGGTCGGAGGTCCAGGGCTTGTCCGTCGGGTAGCCGGCGAGGGCCCGCGGGTCGGATTTGGGGAGAATGGCCAAGGGCGTAGCACAGGGGTCGGGAGTTCTCTTTCGTTTCCTGATGCTTGCAAAACGGTCCAACCAAAGACTCCCGACGCCTTTACCCCTCTTTACCCCTTTGGCCGACGGGTCGGGGCGGCTGCCGTCACGGCTCCCGCGGCGTGACTCGCGTTCCAGGCCGCCCGCGGAGGTCGAGCTGCTGCCCCGGTGGTGCGCCTTCCGAGAATGGGTGGTCTTCGGCGTAGTGTTTCAGGCGGGCGACTTTTTCGCTGGCCGGCGGCTCGTCGGCCCCGGCCGTGCCTGCGCGTGCCCCCTATAGATTCGCAGCCCCCGTGGGTATGAGTTCGTAGGAGCACGGCTCGCCGGGAGCGGCATCGGCGAGCAGGGAAGGGGTATCCGCTGCAATCGCAGCGGCGACCAGACGTTCGCCAATGCGGCGGCGATCTCCGCGCCGCCGACGACCCGCGATCGCCCCATTGCCGCCCCTGTGGCCCCATGGGATTGGAGCTGATCCCGGTCAGCCGCGGATAGGCGGCGGCCTCCGGCGGGGAGAAATCGGTCGGCAGCAGCGTCCCTTCGATGTCTACCGGGTACACCCCGCCAGGGCGCCTCAACCATGCACACCGGCCGGCGGTAATCCAAATCCACGCGGACCCGAGCCGGGTGGTACTTTCGCACGCGGCGGACCTTGGCCACCCAGGGGTTCACCTCGCAGGCGTTGCGGACCCGCTGGCACCAGCTCGTCGTCCATCACGTTGAGCTCGCGGGCGGCCCTGGCCTGGCTGAAGATTTCGGCCCGCACGTCGCGATGGATCCAGTCGGGCCAGCCGAGCGTGTCCTGCCCCGCGCCGCTGGCGTACCACAGTTCCAGCCCGTCGGCGGTGAGCAGGTACTCGGGCGAGGCGAGCACGCGGGGGCCGATGCCGTAGCGGTCCCAGACGGCATAGTAGGCGAGGAACACGGCCCCGGCGATCACGGCCGCGGCGAGCAACGGCCGGCCCCGCTGCCAAACCAAATGCGATATGCCTCCCTGCTGTTTCATGTGCTCCTACCAGATCTCCAGCTCGAGCTCCAGCTCGATGCCCAGGCGGTCGCTGACCTGGTCGCGCACCAGGTCGATCAGCCGCAGCACGTCGCTGGCTGGTGCAGTCGGGCTCGGCGATGATGAAGTTGGCATGGCGGTCGCTGATCACGGCCCCGCCGATTCGCGTTCCTTTGAGCCCTGCCCGCTCGATCAATTCGCCTGCACTGACGCCGCGCGGGTTCTTGAACACGCAGCCCGTGCATTGATGTCCCATGGGCTGGCTGGCCTTGCGGATGATCCATTGCTTTTGCAGGCGCTTGGCCAGCTCCTGGGGATCGTCGGCCTCCAATTGAATGCGGGCCTGGAGGATCGCCAGCTCGTCGAGGCTGCTTTCGCGATAGCCGAAAACCAGTTCGTCGCGGCCGCGGGTGAGGACTTCGCCGGTGTGCGTGACGACGGTGGCCTGGACCGTCCATTGGCCGATGTCGCCGCCGTGGGCGCCGGTATTGGCGTGCAGCGCGCCGCCGAGCGTGCCGGGAATGGCGACCAAGGTTTCCAGCCCGGCCAGGCCGCGGTGCGCGGCAGTGGTCACCATGCGGCCGAGCTTGGCGCCGCCGCCGGCGGTGATGGTCTGCCGATCGACCTGGATCTCGGTGAACGGCGGCTCGCTCAGCCGGACTACCACGCCCGATACACCCTTTTCTTGCACCAACAAGTTCGAGCCGCTTCCCAGGACGCGGATGGAGAGGCCCTCCTCGCGGCAGCGTTGGACCAGGGCGATCAATTGGTCGGCGTCTTGGGGCTCAGCGAAGTATTCGGCCGGGCCGCCCAATTGGAACCACGTGTGCATTGCCAGCAACTCGCCCTGCCGGACGATTTTCTCAAAACCGGTCAAGACCCCCATGGCGACTCCTGTGTATTGCAGACGAAACCCCAACCCTGGCCGAAACGGCTGCGACCCCCACCACCGAGCTGTCCATAGCGGCGCTTGACGGCCACGTAGCGCACGTAGCCCCAAACGAAGGGTGCCTTGGACCGTCAATTTACCGAGCAGGGTATCGGTATTTTGCAAAGTCCTGCCCCGCTCGTCCAGCCGGGTTGCCTGTTATTGGCGTGGTTGAGCCACGTCATTTCTCCCAGAACACCCAGTTTCCTGCGGTTCCCCCCAATTCATAGCCAAGATACCCACCGGCCCGTCTGCCGCGAGGGGTGACTTTGGCCATTTTGGTGGTTGCAGCTAGCAGAGGATAACCGAAAATACATGGAAGCCTAGCGTGCATTTAGGCTTTGCCGAGAAAACTGCGCGAGGAGGTCTGCAATGAGTGTGCGTCAGGGCGACCGGGTGCTGGTCAACATCGCTCCGTTCATCGGTTCCACGATTCGCAGCGAACAATCGGTTCCTTGTCGCGTTCTCGGGGTGCGGGTCGACGAGGTTCAAGTCTGCCCGGAGCCCCCGTGCCGCGAAGTGACCCTCTGGGTCGGCGGCCACTGGATCGAAAGCCGGCCGACACCCAAGGCAAATCTCGTCCACGCCTGAGGCCCTCGAGTAGCACAGGCATCCTGCCTGTGTCCAATGGTAGCACAGGCATCCTGCCTGTGCTTCCTGCTCAGGCTGGAAGCCTGAGCTACTCCGTGCGTTTGGACCCCTTTTTTCCCGCAACATCTTGTTTCGCCGCGGCGGGCAAGTATTCTAAGAGGAATGCTTGCCTCCGGGGCGATCAAGCGCGGCTGCGTGCTAGCACGACCCCGGATTGGAACCATTTACAGCCGGGAGTCTGCCATGTCAAGCTTGCTTCGAGGTGTTCGAGTCTGGTTGTCGCGGCCTGGGGCCGCGGTTGCGCTGGTCGCCGCGATGGCCTTGTCCGTCGCTTGGGCCGGGTCGCTGGAGTACAAGAGCGGCATCGTCTGGCCGAAGCCGAAGGTGATCGATCCGGGGCCCCTTTGCGGTCCTCCCGCCGACGCCATCGTGCTGTTCAACGGCAGGGAATCTTTCCCAATGGGCCGGCGGCGAACGCTGGATCGTCCGCGACGGCTACGCGGTGGCCGATAAAACCAACATCAGCACCAAGCAATCGTTCGGCGACTGCCAGCTGCACGTCGAATGGGCGGCCCCGGAGAAGGTCGTCGGCAGCGGCCAGGGACGCGGCAACAGCGGCGTGTTCATGATGGACCGCTACGAGATCCAGATCCTCGATTCCTACAACAACGACACGTACTACGACGGCCAGTGCGAGGGGTCTACAAGGAGCACCCGCCGATGGTCAACGTCTGCCGCAAGCCCGGCGAGTGGCAAACCTATGACATCATCTGGACCGCCCCCCACTTCAGCAACGACGGAAAGCTGCTGAGCAATACGTAATCGGCGCCGGCCTGGCAGGAACACTACGTATTGCTCAGATTTCGCCCTGCTGGCCGACGGGCACAACCTCGCCTGTCTCGAGCGAAACGATCTTGATCTCCGTCTGGGGCATGGCGCGGCCCACGGTGTTGACGCGAATCTCGATGGAGTCGCCGGCGTCGCTCATGGTCACCACCGGCGAAGTCTCCGTCTGGCCGTAAGCAATGACCAGCTCGCCGATGTGCATCTCGTTCATCACGCGCTTCATCAGCTCGATGGGGCAAGGCGCGCCGCTCATCATGCCGGTGCGCAGGCTGGTCAGATCGAAGCTGGAAAACTCGGGCAGCGCAAACTCGGCGACGTACATGGCCGGAACCCCGTAGACCGAAGTCCCCCGCTCTTGCTGGATGGCTTGCAGCGTGGTGCGCGCATCGAAGGTCCAGTTGGGCAGAATCAGCGCCGCGCCGGAGTTCAGCGCGCTCATGGTGCCGATTACGCAGCCGTAGCAATGAAAAAACGGCATGGGCATCACGATCTTGTCGATTTCGCTGTAGTGAAAACCCTGCGCCAGGAATTGCCCATCGTTGACAATATTATGGTGCGAGAGCATCACGCCCTTGGGCATTCCAGTGGTCCCGCTGGTGTACTGAATGTTGGCCACATCGTCCACGGCGACATGATCGGGCAAGCGTCCCTCGGCGTCCAGCAGCGCCGGCCACTGGGGCGAGTCGAAGTAGATGACGTGTTCCAGCTCGCATGAGACTTCGTGGCGCGCGCGGGAAAGAATCTCCTCGTAATCGGCGTACTTGTCCTTGTGCCACAGGAACAGCGCCTTCATGCGCGAGCGGGTCAGCGTGTACTGCAACTCGAAGGAGCGATAGGCGGGGTTCACGTTGACCAGCGCCACCCCGGCGCGGCCGCAGCCCATGTGCATCATCAGCCACTCGATGCAGTTTCTGGACCACAGGCCCACGCGGTCTCCGCGGCGAATGCCCAGCGACCAGAGCCCGCGCGCCACGCGGTCGGCGGCGTCGCTCAATTCCGCCCAGGTCATGCGTTTCGCCTGGTGGAGCGAAGCCACGGCCAGGTTGCCGGGATAACGGCTGGCGGTGCGATGCAGCAGATCTCCAACGGTCAACTCGAGGAGAGCGCGGTCGGGGCCGCGTGAATGACTCAGGGTATAAATGTCTTCTTCAACTGGCATGGCTTTGTTTTTTCAACTGGATAAGGCAGTGTACACCCGCGGGGCGGGCGGGGAAGTGTGACCCGGACCACAAAGCACATGATGATATTGATGTAGTCTTGGCGAATCGATCAACAATAGCTAGTACATAAGACCGTTTGATTCAAAGCATTCTCCCTATTTGTTTAGAGTACGGCGTGGACCGGGTGGTCCACGCTACAGCCGGCCAGGAGGCCAGCGCTACATTCATTCCATTACAAATTCAAGCGGTCACGGCGCTAGAAGCTAAAAGCTGCCTGGTGTAAACCTGCTAGCCCCTATTGCCGTCCAATCTTTTTGAGGGAAGCGCTGATGGCCGGTTTTCGTTGCCCATGTTGCGGATACAGGACGCTGGAAGCGCCCGAGGCGCTGGCCTTGTGCCCGGTCTGCTGGTGGGAGGATGACGGCCAGGAGGACGGCGATGCCTCCGAAGTCCGGCTGACGGTGAATGGGACTCTCAGCCTGGCCGAGGCCCGTTCCCACTATGCCCAATGCGGCGCGGCCCATCCCCGATTCCTTCCTTACGTGCGCAAGCCCCAGCTCACGGAGCAGTAACCGGGGTCCTCACGGACAGGTCTTCGTCCGTGGGGTGTGGTAGTGCCCAACATGGCACATTAGTGCCTTTTCCGGTGCCCCCTGACGCCTAAACCGGCCCAGCCGTTTGACCCTGCCAGCAAACCCTCATACCATGAGTGAAGGGATTTCCCTCGTTCGCGAGGGGCTGGCGTGCCCGTAACGGCAGCCGGTGGCTGCAATTTACCGATTATTCGGCAGTTTTCAGCCTTGAGTCTCGCTTTTTTGTCTTTGAATAGGCAGTTTATTCCCCATTTTGGCATTTGGCATGGCGCGCAAAGCGCATGGAAGGCACAACGTTGAGTTCTACTGGCACAGTCGAAAACAATCCACAACCTGATGATGCTCAAGCGCCGCACGATGGCCACGATCACGATCAAGCCCACGATCACGAGGGTCAGGATCACCTAGGTCACGACCACCAGCATGGGCCGGTATTAAACCCTGAATGCACCCGCGAACTGGTGCTGGACATTTCCGCAGAAGAGGTTTCCGCGGCCTATCGGACGGTAACCGGCAACTACAAAAAATACGCCAAAATTCCCGGCTTCCGCGCCGGCAAGGTGCCGGAATCGGTTGTCCGGCGCCGCTATGCCGACGGCATCCGCAAGGATGTGATCGACGGCCTGCTGCCCGAGCGCTTCAACAAGGCGGTCGTAGATTTGGGCATCAAGCCCGTCGGCGAGCCGCGCGTGACGGAGCTAACCATCGAGGACGGCAAGCCGCTGCACGTAAAGGCGGTCTTCGAGTTTGTGCCGGAGTTCTCCATAGAGGGCTATGAATCGGTCACCGTGGAAAAGCCTTCGGTGGAAATCACTGAAGAGGAGTACCAGCGCGAACTGGAGCAGTTGCGCGAGTCGCGCTCCACCATCGAGCCAGTGGAGGAAGACCGCGCCCTGGTAGACGGCGACTGGGCGCAGATCACCTACAAGGGCATCATTGCGGAGGCGCCGGAAGCAGCTCCAGTCGCCGGTGAAGATACGCTGGTCGAAGTGGGCGGCAAGGACACCGTGGCGGCTTTTACCTCCGTCCTGCGCGGCGCCAGACCCGGCCAGGAACTGAAGGCCGAAGTCATTTACCCCTCTGATTATGCCGAACCCAAGCTGGCCGGAAAAACCGTGGCCTATGAGGTCGAGGTCAAAGCCATCAAGAAGCGGATTATGCCGGAGTTGAACGACGATTTCGCCAAGGAGCTGGGCCACTACGAGAATCTGGCGGAACTGGAAACCCGCGTCCGCGAGTACATGGCCAACCGCAAGCGCCACAGCGTGGAAGGCGAGACCAAGGACCGGCTTCTGGCCGCCCTCGCCGAGCGCTACCCCTTTGCGGTTCCCGAGTCGCTGGTGCAGCAGCAGATAGACACGCGCTTGGAGCGCGGCCTGCGCGCTTTGGCGGCCCAGGGCATGAAAACCGAGCAGATGCGCAATCTGGACTTTGCCCGCCTACGCGGCGCCCAGCGCGACGGAGCTGTGGCCGAGGTGAAGACCAATATCCTGCTGGATCGCATCGCCGCTGAGGAAAACGTCCTCGTCAGCGACGAGGAACTGGACCGCGAATTACAACTTGCTGCTCTGCAGTCCGGCGAGTCGCTTGAGGCGTTGCGGACGCGTTTGAAGTCCGACGGCGGACTGGACAGAATCAAAGAGCAAATGCGGCGCGAGAAAACCGCGTCGGTGTTGTATGAACGGCTGCCCGCATAGGGCGGCATAACGAAGAAAGAGCGGGAAAAGGACTCTATGGCATTGGTTCCCATGGTGGTTGAGCAGACGAGCCGGGGCGAGCGCGCCTACGACATTTACTCCCGTCTGCTACGCGACAACATCATCTTTCTGGGCACGCCCATCAGCGACGATGTCGCCAATCTTATTGTGGCGCAGTTGCTCTTTCTCTCCGGCGAAGACCCGGACAAGGACGTGCATCTGTACATCAACTCCCCTGGCGGCTCCATCTCCGCCGGCCTCGCCATCTACGACACCATGCAGTTCATCAAGAACAAGGTGGAAACCATCTGCATCGGCCAGGCGGCCAGTATGGGCGCGTTTCTGCTGCTGGCCGGCGCCAAGGGCAAGCGCTTTGCCCTGCCCAACTCGCGCATCCTTATCCATCAGCCGTCGATGGGCGGATTGAGCGGCCAGGCTACGGACATCGACATTCATGCCCGCGAAATCCTGCGCATTCGCGAGATAACCAACAACCTCATCGCCAAGCACACCGGCCAGCCCCTGGACCGCATCGAGCGCGACGTCGAGCGGGACTTCATCATGAACGCGCAACAGGCCATGGAATACGGCATCGTCGATGAAATCATCGACCGTCCGAGAACGTAAACATTACCGGAGTTTGCGGGGATATGAACACAAACTCAGTCAAAACGCCATTTCTGCTAACATCGTCCAAGGGAGAGGGAGATGAAAATGCGCACCGGACCTGAAGAAGCGCTGCGCTGTTCGTTCTGCCACAAGTCGCAAGACGCCGTGGCCAAGCTGATCTCCTCGCCCAGCGACTACCCTCGCGCCTACATCTGCGACGAGTGCGTGGCCGTTTGCAACTCGATTCTCGAGGACGACCGCAGCGGCGGCGGTGAAGCCACCGTTGCCGCCAATGTTGCCGGCCACCTGCCCAAACCGCAGGAAGTTAAAACCTTTCTCGACGAGTACGTGATCGGCCAGGACCAGACCAAGAAGAAGCTGGCCGTCGCCGTTTACAACCACTACAAGCGCATCCAGATGAACAAAATGCGCAACAGCGAAGTGGAGCTTTCCAAGAGCAACATTCTGCTGATCGGCCCCACGGGATCGGGAAAAACATTGCTGGCCCACACACTGGCCAAGATGCTCGATGTGCCGTTTGCCATTGTGGACGCGACGACTCTCACCGAAGCAGGCTACGTGGGCGAGGATGTGGAGAACATCATCCTCAAGCTCTTGCAGGCCGCCGAGGGCGACGTGACCCGCGCCCAGCAGGGCATCATCTACATCGACGAGATCGACAAGATCGGCCGCAAGGACGAGAACCCCTCCATCACCCGCGACGTTAGCGGCGAGGGTGTGCAGCAGGCGCTGCTCAAGATTCTCGAAGGCACCGTGGCCAACGTGCCGCCGCAGGGCGGGCGCAAGCATCCGCACCAGGAATTCACCGCCGTCGATACCACTAACATCCTGTTTATCTGCGGAGGAGCCTTTGTCGGCCTGGAGCGCGTGGTGGGCCGCCGCGTGGGCAAGAAGGCGATGGGCTTCAAGGCCATGGACGCCGAGGCCGATTCCGCCACCACCCGTTCCCATCGCGACACCGAGCTGTTGCGCCGCACCGAGCCGCAGGATTTGATCAAGTACGGCTTGATTCCGGAGTTTGTTGGCCGCCTGCCGGTCGTCGGCATCCTCGACGAACTGGATGAGTCGGCGCTGATCGAGATTCTCACCAAGCCGCGCAACGCCATCCTCAAGCAGTACCAGCGCCTCTTTGAGTTCGAGAACGTCCGCCTGCATTTCACCGTGGAAGCCACCGCTGCCATCGCCCGCGAGGCTTTATCCCGCAAAATCGGCGCGCGCGGCCTGCGCATGATTCTCGAAGAGCTGATGCTCGACCTCATGTACCACCTGCCCAACAACAAGAGTGTCCGCGATCTGGAAATCACCAGCGACATGGTCGAGCGCAAGGATCTCTCCCTCTGCCTGCTCGAAAAAGCCGGCTGAGTCAACCTCAATAATTTATGAAGCTCACTGAGTCCCTTCTGCCACGCCGAGAGAAGGGATTTGTGCGTATGTAATTTCGTTAACAGCCGCCGCCACCGCCTGAAAAGACCAATGTCAGCTTGCCGTCCCGAATGCCGTAAACGCGGAAGGAATATGTTTCCGGATCGCTGACTTTGTTGACAAGGAAATCCTTACCGCTCTTGAGATGGATCACGCCCAGGATACTCTCATCCTCATCCTCAGTGTTCTTCTTCCAGAAGAAGAGATGAAAATGGCCTTCTTGCATCGTCCCAATAGCAAAGATCAGGCTCATGGGCTCTCGAGGATCGCGCCCCGAAGTCGGCGCATAATCCTTGTAAGCCCGCTGTACTACGATCAAATCTTTACCCTCGAGGTGAAGCGAATAGAAACGCAAGTGGCTAAGTGAATCGAGCTTTGCCGGCACGAGAGCCGCCAGTGATTTGCGGATTTGTTCGGCCGCCTGACCGGACAGGCGCCGTGCGGGCTCGCCGTCGGTGAAAAGTTCGGTTGAACTCGAAGCAATCGCCGTATCCGCGATAGAAACGCCGGAAGATGTGCCAATGCCGCCATAGCCGAAGCAATCTTGCGGGTCATCCGCCGGAGTCAGGCGCATTTGGTTCACATCTATCTCTGCGCCTCTGCCGTCAGAGCTTACAACGGTGTAGGAGTGTGGCTTCTTCAGATAGCTTGCATTGAACGCGCGGCACTCTTGCGGGTGATTCCAGTCGCAGCGGATGGCCTTCAAGTCTCCTGCTGGTGTGAGCCAGACTATCGGTTCAACGTAGACTTTTTCGTTGTTAGCCCGTTGGCCAATACCGATTCCGCCCGAGACGACGTCGCTCTTGCGGGAGACGGCGACCATCATTACTTCCTTCCCTTGCAAGGAAGAAGCGGGGTTTGGTTGTTGGGCCAGTGAAACAGCCGAGACGGCGCAGAGCAAGCAAATCCAGATACGATTCATGGGATCAAGTCCTTGAACTCTACAAATTCTCCTGCACCTTCAACACCAGGCAAGTCACCGTCTGCTCCCCGGCAACCAGCATCTGATGCGGCAAGCCCGCCGGCACGTGCGCCACATCGCCCGCCCGCAGCTCCTGCCGCGCGCCGCCCACAATCGAATCCCCGCGCGTCTCGCCCGGCTTCGTCACTCGCGCGCCCGCCACCGCGCCGCCGGTCACCAGCGTGGCTCGCCCTTCCAGCACGTAAAAGACATCGGCAAAGTTTTCGTGGATCTCGGCCTCGCCGTCGCGGCTTCGAAACGAGAGCATGGCGCAATGTTGCGGATACTCCTGCAGCGTCTCGCCGGCCGAGCCGTCGCCTTGGCTGGCCAGCTTGTGCAGGTACGCTGCCCGCTCCAATAAAACGGCTGAAGTCCAGTGATCCAGATGACCCGCAGTCTTCTGTCCCTTAGCCAGCGCACTCGCCGCCGTCGGCGCTATGTCCTTCTCCTCTGGAAGCACTTCCTTCAGAATTGCTTTTTCGATCTTGTCCATCACGTCTCCCGGTTTACGCCCAGCTTAGTTTAGCTCAATTCCGCCAGCTTTCGCGCCTGTTGGAAAATCTCCAACAGCATGGGCTTCGTCAGTTTTCCAGTGTTGGTATTTTGCTGCGAGGGATGATAGCTGGCCATTACCATCAACCCATTCGGCAACGCAAACTCCGCGCCATGCGCAAAGTTCATGCCCGCGCGCGAAGTGATCTGACCCGTCCGCCGCGCGTGGGACAGAAAGCCGTCGAAGGCGATCTTGCCCAGGCAGACCACCACGCGCAGATTTTTCAGCAGGCTAATCTCCTCGTCGAGAAAAGGAGCGCAGTTGCGCTGCTCCTCCGGCGAGGGTTTGTTGGCCGGCGGGGCGCAGCGCACCAGCGCGCTGATCCACAAATCGGTGAGCTTCATGCCGTCGTTGCGGCTCTCGGCCAGGGGTTGCGAGGCGAAGCCGGCCTCATGCAGCACGGGGTAGAAAAAATATCCCGAGCCATCGCCGGTAAACATTCTTCCCGTCCGATTGGAGCCGTGCGCGCCAGGAGCCAGTCCCAGCGCCATCACCCGCGCGCGCGGGTCGCCGAAGGAGGGCACGGGCTTGCCCCAGTACTCGCAGTCCATATAAGCACGCTTGCGCACGCGCGCCACCTCGGCACAGTACACGCGCAGCCGCTGGCAGCGATTGCAGACAACGATGCGGGCATTCAAATCTTCCAGCGAAGAGCGGAAAGCAGCCATGCTGAGATTCTATTGCTCTGACCGTGTGATTTAATAATTGTGCTTGGACGAGCGCGGGTGAGGACGCCCGCACTACAGCCGGCCGGGAGGCCGGCGCTACATTCCTGCCAATACAATTTCAAGCTGTCACGGTACTATTCCCTATTCCCTATTCGCTATTCCCTCGCCATCGCCTGTGCTATATTTTTACTGGTCTTCCAGGCAACCCAGGAGCAAGTCAGCAATGCCCGCACTGGCAAATCCCGAGTTTTTGCGCCGCGCCATTGCGCTGGCCACGGAGAATGTGCTGCGTGGCGCGGGCGGGCCGTTTGGCGCAGTGATAGTGCGCGACGGCTGCATTGTGGGCGAGGGCGTCAATACTGTGACCGCCGCGCACGATCCCACGGCCCACGGCGAAGTGAACGCCATTCGCGCGGCCTCGAAGGCATTGGGAACCTTCTCGCTTGCCGGCTGCCAGCTCTATACCAGTTGCGAGCCATGTCCCATGTGCTTGGGCGCCGCCTACTGGGCGCGCATCGACGCTATCTACTACGGCGCCAGTGCCGCCGACGCCGCTCGCGCCGGCTTTGACGACGCTTTTCTCTACAATGAGCTGCGCAAAGATCAGTCGGCGCGCACACTCCCCGCCACGCAACTGCTTGGCGACGAAGCCTGGGCCAGCTTTGCCGCCTGGATCGCCTCGGACAAAAAGGTGAAGTATTGAGATATTTCTAGGAAGCTCTAATTAAGTCTTTATTGCGAGTCAGCATTCCCTCAGGGGTTAAAGCCCGTCGTTATTTTGTTGCATTTCCGGCACGACTAAAGTCGTGCCCTTTCAAAACATCGACTTAATCAGAGGTTCCCTAAAATAAAATCCGCAGTTCGGGAATCAGATTGTGATTGTAAGTATGAAATCTCGATGTGGCGATCTGCATCCCCACGCCCGGCACAAAAATTGCGTGCGTAGGCTTCCACTCCTTGCGCCGTAGCACGTAGAAACCCGCTGGGGTAATGAAGTTCTGCGTCTTGCCGTCAAAGGGCCCGCCGTAATTAAATGTGGCGTTGTTCTCCACGTCCAGCCACAACTTCGTTCCTACCAGCACCTGCGCCGTGGTGTTCCAGTCGATCCATTGTCCCTGTAGCGCGATCTTGCCTGTGGGCAGGCCGCCGCCCAGCGACGTTTGCACATTGAAGCGTCCCCAGGCACGCCCAGCGGCCAGCACCGGGCTCCAAAAGCTGGCCGGCGCGCCGTTCTGATAGCTGCCCGTGGCGGCGTTCCAGGTCAGCTTTCCGGTCACCGCATAGTTGCCGTGATCGGCGTTTCCACTGGCCATGCGGAGCTTGGCCTCGACTTGCGTATCGCCAAACCCGTCCTTTGCGCTGGCGGAGTTGTTCTGCACGTAGGGCGGCGCAACCAGGTTGAGCTGCACGCGGTTGCCGAGGAGCAGCCCCAGCGTGTGGTAGTTACCGTAGTTCATCGTCCGCGTGCCGGTTGGCGTGGTTGAGTTCGAGAAGGAGAAGCGCGCCGATTGCGAAAGCCGCGCATCCGTCTGGATCAGCGGCCCCATCCACGTTGGCTGCAAGGCGGTCATCCGCGCGTTGCTCGACCATAACCGCTCGTCGAACGATTGCTGCGCGAGAGCCGCGCACGCGCCAGCCAATACTGACGCCGTCAGAGACATAGATAAAAGTTGCCGAAAAATTCTCACCAGATATCATTCATTTATAGATGGAATCACTCATTTTTCTGGTGATTTCCATCACTGGCGATGCAATGCTTCCGGCGGCATAACTTTCCGAAACATCAGTGCCATGATCTCCGTGTCCAATGATGATTCCGACGCATGGGAGTGCCTTAATTTGGAGCAGGCCCAACAACCGCCACGACGAATCAGCATTTAGATTGCGCGGCATAAGCCATGGGGTATAGGCTTTACCATACGCAGATATACGCACAGGGGTGCGAAAAAATGTCTTATAAAATTGCGTTATTGTCCTTATTTCTGCTTGCACTTGCACCAGTTGCTTTGGCTGACGGTGTCGTCCTCTACAACACCATCCCCGGCACTCTGCCCGTCAATCTCCCTTCAGAAGGATACGAAGCTGCTTCCATCAGCGAGTTAGGAAACCTGATTCATTTTGCGGGAAATGATTCCGCCTACGCGCTCACCAGCGCCACCATCGTTCTAAGCGACTGGGCTCCGGAGTCCGATTGGACTTCCCAGATCAACGGCGCAACCATCACCTCCAGCGGCTTTTACATCCTGCTTACGCTGAATCTTTACACTGTCGGCGCCAACAACTCAGCGGGAGCGCCGATCCAGAGCTTCACCGTCGATGCCTTCATACCTTGGCGTCCTGCCGCCACCAGCACCTGCGGGAGTGAATATCTGGGCTCCGACGGCGTCTGTCACAGCGGATCGCTTTCCACTGTGACCTTCGATCTTGGTGACCTACTTACTTCCAGCGAAATCATCTACGGACTGTCGTTCAACACCCAGCACTCCGGCTATGACCCCGCCGGCGTTCCCGGGCCGTACAATAGCTTGAATTTCGCGCTCGCCACATCGCCGCCCTCCGTGGGAAGCAATCCTCTATTCAACACCGCATACGTTGCCGCGGACGGCGGCACATTGGGCCCGGACACGGGCTGGGACCCCTATAGCGCCGCTATCGAATTCTCCGGGCAAGAGCAGCAATCGAGTGTTCCAGAACCATCTTCACTCCTGACATTTGGCACGGGATTGCTTTGTTTGGCGGTACTCTATATGCGCAGGCGCAGGCCCGCTTTAACCCGTTCCTGAAATTGAGTCAACTCTCGCCCCCCGCTATTACCAAAGGAACCCCGCTGGTGCGATTTTCACCGCCCAAGCGCAGTAAAATAGGGCCAGTCGGATGATCGAAGTCTCTCCAACGGTTGACCGCCCGTCTGCCCGCACCGCGCGGGAGACGAAACCGCGCGCGAAATCCGGCAAATCGCCCATCATTCAGGTCCGGAATCTGGAAAAAACCTACACCACCGCGCGCGGCGCTCTCACCCTCTTTTCCAAGCTCAGTCTCGATGTCCAGGCCGGCGAGATGGTGGCCATCGTCGGTCAGTCCGGCGCGGGCAAGAGCACTCTGCTCCACATTCTCGGCGCTCTGGATGCGCCCACCGCGGGCGCCGTCACCTGTGCCTCGGTCAACGTCGCCCAGCTCTCGCCGCAAGAGGCCGCCGCCTTCCGCAATCGCGAGATCGGCTACGTCTGGCAGTTTCATTACCTGCTGCCGGAGTTCACCGCTCTGGAAAACGTCGCCATGCCGCTTCTTGCGCGCGGCATCAGCAAGCGGGAAGCGCTGGCCACGGCAACCAACTGGCTCCGCGAGGTGGACCTTGAAGATCGCGGCGGCCATCGGCCAGGAGAGCTCTCCGGCGGCGAGCAGCAACGCGTGGCGCTGGCCCGCGCGCTGGTCAACAACCCGCGGCTGCTCTTAGCCGACGAGCCCACCGGCGATTTGGACGCAGCCACCGCCGGTCGCGTCTTCGACCTCATCGAGCGGCTGCACAAGAGCCACGGACTCACCTCGATTTTGGTCACGCACAACATGGACCTGGCCGCGCGCTCCACGCGAGTCCTGCGCCTGGAAGCGGGAAAACTGGCCACCGGTCCGTCGTCCGCGCCAGTGTATACTCCTCAAACGGAACCCAGCTCCGGAAAGAATTAGCAAAAATGCGCCGTTCCGGGCGGAAACTGAGTCTAATCTTAGAAAGCGGCAAGTTGCGGCAAGTTTACACAAGTTTGAACAAGCCGAGGTAAGTTGGATCAAGGGAGGTCCTGATGTTCGAACGCTATACGGAGAAGGCACGGCGCGTGATTTTTTTCGCGAGGTATGAGGCCAGCCAGTTTGGCTCGCCCTATATCGAAACCGAGCACCTGCTGCTCGGCCTGCTGCGCGAAGACAAGGCGTTGACCAATCGCTTCCTGCGCTCTCATGCCTCGGTGGATTCGATTCGCAAGCAGATCGAGGCGCACACCACCATTCGCGAAAAGGTCTCGACCTCCGTGGACCTGCCGCTATCCAATGAGTGCAAGCGGGTGCTGGCTTATGCTGCCGAGGAAGCCGAGAGGCTGGGCCACAAGCACATCGGCACGGAACATTTGCTTTTGGGTCTGCTGCGCGAGGAAAAGTGCTTTGCCTCCGAGATTTTGATGGAGCGCGGCCTGAAGCTGTCGCAGATTCGCGAAGAGCTGGGCCGCGTTACCCAGGAAAAAGTCCAGCCGCAACAGCGCCAGCGCGATACCAGCCTGCTCAGCGAGTTCAGCCGCGACCTTACACAGGCGGCCTCGGACGGCCAGCTTGATCCTCTCGTAGGCCGTGACGCCGAACTAGAGCGCGTGGTGCAGATTCTCTGCCGCCGCACCAAGAATAATCCCGTCCTCATTGGCGAGCCCGGCGTCGGCAAGACGGCCATCGTCGAAGGCCTTGCCCAGCGCATCGCCGACGGCGTGGTGCCCAGCTTCCTCGCCGACAAGCGCATTCTCGGCCTCGACCTCTCTCTGATTGTCGCCGGGACTAAGTATCGCGGCCAGTTCGAGGAGCGTCTCAAGAACATCATGAAAGAGCTGATGGAAAACCAGAACTCCATCGTCTTCATTGACGAGCTGCACACCCTGGTCGGCGCGGGCTCCGCCGAGGGCTCGCTGGACGCGGCCAACATTCTCAAGCCCGCCCTCAGCCGCGGGGAAATTCAATGCATCGGCGCCACCACGCCCGCCGAGTTTCGCAAGTCCATCGAGAAGGACCGCTCCCTGGAGCGCCGCTTCCAGGCCGTCAAGGTGCCGCCGCCCAACGAGGCCGACGCCATCAAGATCATCCACGGCATCAAGGACCGCTACGAAAAATTCCACGCCGTCAGCTACACCGATGCCGCCGTCGAGTTTGCCGTCTCGCACTCCAATCGCTACATCCCCGACCGCTTTCTGCCCGACAAGGCCATTGATCTCATCGACGAAGCCGGCGCGCGCGTCAAGCTCCGCCAGACCTCGCTGCCCGAGGAGATCACCGAAGTCCAGAAGCGCATCAAGTTCATCGTGCATCGCATGGATTCGGCCATTGCCAATCATGAATTTGAAAAGGCTCGCTTCTACTCCGACGAGGAGCGCAAAGAGCGCGAAACCCTGCGCGCCATGCGCGACAAGTACCACCTCGACGACACGGCCAGCGGCATCGTCGCCCGCGAGGACATCGAAGATGTTGTGAGTCGCTGGACCGGCGTGCCCATCACCAGCATCAAGGAAGAAGAGACGCAAAAACTTCTGCGCGTCGAAGAAGAACTTCACAAGCGCATCATCTCGCAGGAGAAAGCCATCAGCGCCCTCGCCCGCGCCATTCGCCGCTCGCGCGCTGGTTTGAAATCGCCCAACCGGCCCATTGGAAGTTTCTTGTTCCTCGGCCCTACCGGCGTGGGCAAAACCGAGATGGCCCGCACGCTGGCCCACTTTTTATTCGGCTCCGACAAAGCCCTCATCCGCTTCGATATGTCGGAGTTCATGGAGAAGCACTCCGTCTCCAAGCTCATCGGCTCGCCTCCGGGCTACGTGGGCTACGAGGAGGGCGGCCAGCTCACCGAGCGCGTCAAGCGGTCACCATATTCGGTCGTCCTGCTCGACGAAATCGAGAAGGCCCACCCCGATGTCTTCAACATTTTGCTGCAAGTCTTCGAGGATGGCCAGCTGACTGACGGCTTGGGCAACACCGTCGATTTCAAGAACACCATCATCATCTTGACCTCCAACATCGGCGCGCGTCACCTGCAAAAGAAGCAGGGCCTGGGCTTTGCCAGCGACCGCGACGAGATTGTCAGCGACAAGGTCGAGGAGTTGGTCAAGAGCGAGGTCAAAAAGACCTTCAACCCCGAGTTTCTCAACCGCCTCGACGAGATCATCATCTTCCAGGCGCTCTCTGACGGCGACCTGATCCAGATTGTGGAGCTGATGGTTCAGCAGCTCAACGCCAATCTGGCGCAGAAGTCCATCACGATTTCTGTCACCGAGGAAGCCAAGAAGTGGATTCTCGATAAGACTCTCGTGGACCGCAGCTACGGCGCCCGCCCGCTGCGCCGTGCCCTGCAACGCTACGTCGAGGACCCCTTGAGTGAAGCCATGATCGCCGGCCAGATCACCGCCCGCCCAGCCTTCATCGAGGTCTACCTCGACGCCGACCAGCTCTTCTATCGCCCCATCACCGCCGACGAGAATGCCGGCGAAGAAAAACCCGCCGGCGTGTTGCTCTTCAGCGCCTAGAGTATTTATTACAGATGGTGTCGGCTGTTGCGTGGACCAGGAGGTCCACGCAACAGTCGACCGGGAGGCAGGCGCTCCAGGTTCGCGCCCCATCGGCACTGTACACGCAATCGGAAATTGACTCTACTCCAACAGGCAAAATGCTCTATGGAGGTTTCTCGATGGCAAGGCTGGACATTGTCCGGCATAGCCGAGATAAACTGAGCGGGGCGTAGAAGCCAGAGTGAAGCCCCGGCGTCGCTCGATGCAGTCACGCGCCTCAGAGGTTCTTTCGAAGTATGATTTCAAGCCAACGTGCCGCCGTTGCCAGAGGGAAGCTCAGAATTACAAAAGAGCGGCTTGATGGCCTGTATCTGTTGTTGTTGGGGACGATACCTGGAATTCTTTTGCTGGGCTACCTTTTAGTGACCACCTCGCCTACCCCGATGAAAGATTTCAAATCAAGTTACTACTCCACGCGATGCCTTATGCAACATTGCGACCCCTACCAGGAACGCGAGGTATTACGCATCTATAGAGCGGAGGGAGGGGAAAGCCCGTTGGAGAGCGCAACGAACCGCGAGGCTGCGACGCGGTATGTCTACCCGCCAACCGCATTTTCTTTTACGGCTCCGTTGGCGATGCTGCCCTGGGGAATAGCGCGCATCCTTTGGATCATCATTACCGCAGGGAGCCTTCTCATCGCCTCGCTACTGGCTTGGAATCTAGGGGCGGATCACGCGCCAATTCTCTCAGGTGTTCTGATTGGCTATATGCTCGCCAATAGCGAAGTGCTGATGGTTCTAGGCAATCCATCCGGAATTGCTATCAGTCTTTGTGTCGTGGCTGTCTGGTGCTTTCTTCGGGAGCGGTTTGTTTCCGCAGGTATTCTTTGTCTTGCTATCAGCCTTGCCGTCAAGCCGCAGGAGGCTGGACTGGTCTGGCTCTACTTCTTGATGGCGGGAGGAATCCATCGCAAGCGCGCGCTGCAAACTCTGCTGGCGACAATTTTTCTCAGTCTGCCGGGGTTGCTGTGGGCCTGGCACATCTCGCCGCACTGGATGCAGGAATTACACTCCAATATCCAGGTTTTTGCTGTACATGGAGAACTCAACGACCCTGGCCCTTCTTCCAATTGGGCCCATGGACTAGTGGACCTGCAAGTGGTTATCAGCTTCTTCCGGGACGATCCACGCATCTACAACCCGGTCAGCTACTTTATTTGCGCCATGCTCCTGCTGGTCTGGGTGCTGGTCACGCTACGAGCCCGGCCTTCGCCGGCGAAAACCTGGTTGGCGCTGGCGGCCATCGCGCCTCTGACCCTGCTGCCTGTTCATCACCATCTCTATGACACCAAGTTGCTGCTGCTAACGGTTCCCGCCTGCGCCATGCTGTGGGCCGAGGGAGGACTGACTGGACGCCTTGCACTCCTGGTGAATGCCGCGGGGTTTGTATTTACCGGAGATATTTCGTGGTCGATACTCTATCTCTTCATCAATCATCTTCGGCTGCATACAGTGGGTACAGTTGATCGGTTGTTGGCGATGATTCCGGTAGCTTCAGTCCCGCTCATTATGCTGGTTATAGGCGCTTTCTATCTTTGGGTCTACGAGCGCAGATGCAGCCATCCGGCCGCGCGGGCATCCAGCTATTGACCTTTTTTGTCGTGATGAGGCGCTGGGAATCAAGCTTACGCCGCTGGCAGCGTGAAACGTGGAGAAATTTCAGCTTGCCCGACTGTACATTATATGGTACAATTGTACTATATAAAGTGCAGGATGGCCGAAGACCCGCAACCGCACAAAATTCCGCTGATCTTCTATTGCCCGCAGCCAGGAAGAGAGCCGGTGCGGGAGTGGCTGCAGGAGTTGCCGGAAGCGGAACGTCAGGCCATTGGAAAAGATTTGCTCAGGGCGCAATGGCGTTGGCCGGTGGGAATGCCGCAGTGCCGTCCACTGGGCAGCGGTCTGTGGGAGATTCGAACTGAACTGCCGACGAAGCGGACGGCGCGTGTGCTGATCTGCCTTTATCGTGGGCACCTGGTTGCGCTGCACGGATTTATCAAGAAGACGCGAACCACGCCGGAGGACGACTTGGTATTGGCGCGCAAACGTCAGAGGGAGCTGGAGAGATGAGCAAAAAGCATATGGGTTCGAGCATCGACGATTTTCTCAAGGCTGAGGGAATCTTCGAGGAGGCGCAGGCAGAGGCGATCAAAGAGGTTGTGGCGTGGCAGTTGGCCGAAGCCATGAAGAAACAGAAGATTTCCAAGAACAGGATGGCCACACTGCTCAAGACTAGCCGCACACAGGTGGACCGGCTGCTTGATCCGAAGAACGACATTACGCTTTCCAGCTTGCAGCGAGCGGCGGCGATGGTGGGGCGGCGGGTTTCGATTGAGCTGGTGTAGGGCTGGTTGCCATCCTGAACCGGCATTTTGGGGGTTCGTCCTAATTTCATTTCCACAGGCACAAAATTCACGAGTACAATTTCTGAATCATGTGGAAACGACTGGCGATACTCACAATTGCTATTTTCATGGCAGTCTATGTGCCCGGTCAGGCAAACAAGGCTACTGACAATAATCAGCAACCAGTAAAGCAGGTCCAATCTCCAATCACGGCGACTGTTAGCCCGGAGAAACTGACCAAACAAGATGCTAACTTGCCAAGGTGGTATACAGTGCCTGACTGGTGGCTGGCCGGAATTGCATTTGTTACCGGATGTTTCATTTGCTGGCAGTCTTGGGAGACACGAAAGGCTGCCGAGGCTGCCAATAGGGGCATGGAGATAGCTAAGACAAAGGAAAGAGCTAAGTTGTTGTTGAGAATACAACCTCTCAATCCAATATTCGGTGCAATACCTGAAGCCAAACTAAGCGTGACAAATGTTGGCGAATCGAGCGCCATATTCGGCATGGCGATAGCAGGTTTGCACATTTCAGATTCTGACACCCTCGTCAAAAACGAGACGTTATGTTATGAGCTTAAAGTAGGCTATAGCCTCTTGAAGTCAGAAGAATCTTCCGAAGAAACCGTTTGGTGGCCTGCGCATCATTTTGTCACATACTCTCAAGGCGTCATCGAGGGCGAGAAAGAGTTTGTGCATCTTCACGGGATCATCAATTTTAAAGACGCTTTTGATGATTGGTGGAGATTGAAATTTCATTATATTTGGAGGCAATATAAGGGGGAGATTTGGATGCCGCATCTGCAAGCGAACATAACTGGAGAATGGGAAAATCAGGATAATGAGGGCGAGTGTCGCATCGAAAAACCGTCGAAAAAGCGATGGTGGCAGTTTTGGCTCAAAGCCGATTCTCCAGAGCGTAAAAGCCCAAATTAGGACACTACCTTGGTTACTTCATCCTTCGCTTCCTGTCTAAAGTCGCGGTATGATGAGAGAAGTCGCCGGGGGTGCAAAGCGCATGAAGGAACTCGTCTTTGAAGTAATGCAGGAGGCCGATGGCGGCTACACCGCCGAAGCTCTGGGCGAGAGCATCTTCACCCAGGCCGATAGCTGGGATGAGTTGAAGGCCAACGTCCGCGAGGCCGTGCAAGCCTTCTACTTCGATTCCACCGCGCCGGCCTCCATCCGTCTTCATCTGATTCGCGACGAGGTGCTGGCCGTCGCATGAAACTCCCACGCGATTTGAGCGGAGAAGCGCTGGTCAAGCATCTCTCGAAACGCTGGGATTATGTGAAAATCCATCAGGTCGGCAGCCACATCATCCTGCAAACCCAGCATCCCACGCCCCACCGCACCGCGGTTCCGGAGCATACGCCTCTAAGAATCGGGACTCTGAACGCGATTTTATCCAGCATTGCCGCCCACAAGAACGTCTCCAAAGAAGCGATTCTCAAAGATATTTGATAATCCGCTATTGATTTGCAGCCCCAGTTTGCAATTCCCGTGCCGTTTGGTTATGATTCTTATAACTGTCCGGGGGGAGATCCCTGGGCCGTCAATTGCACCACGGTTTCTGGGTCTGTTCGATGGTTGGCTGCGGAAGGCATGAAGCATTGCCTGCGTGGCCAGCATCCAGACTCTCCGCAAAGCGGGGCTGGCAGAGGCGGTGGGAGACGAGGGATGAATGGCTAAATCCAGCAAAAATATTACGAAGGCGCGCGCGGCTGTAGTCAAGCCGCTGTATCCGCTGCTTGAGGCGGTTGGCCTGCTGAAGCAGGTGAAGTACGCCAAGTTTGACGAGACCGTCGATCTGACGATGCGGCTGGGCGTGGACACGCGCCATGCCGACCAGATGGTCCGCGGGACGGTGGTGTTGCCGCATGGGCTGGGCAAGACCAAGACGGTGGCCGTGATTGCCTCCGGCGACCGCCAGAAGGAAGCCAAGGACGCTGGAGCGGATTTTGTGGGCGGCGAGGAGATGGTGGAGAAGATCCAGAAGGAAAACTGGACAGCCTTCGACGCGCTGATCGCCACGCCGGACATGATGAAGGTGGTGGGACGGCTGGGCAAGGTTCTGGGACCGAAGGGTCTGATGCCCAATCCCAAGACCGGAACCGTGACCATGGACGTGGCCGCGGCGGTCAAAGAGATCAAGGCCGGTAAGGTGGAGTTCCGCGCCGACAAGACCAGCTTGGTGCATGTGCCGGTGGGCAAGTTGAGCTTTGAGCCGCAGAAGCTGGTGGACAACGCGACCACGGTGATTGGGGCGATTGTGCGCTCCAAGCCTTCGGCTGCCAAGGGAAAATACATCAAGAGCATTACGTTGAGCTCGACGATGGGTCCCGGAGTGCGGCTGGATTCAGCGGTTGCGGATGCGGCGGGAAAGCACTAAGCAGTTCTCGGTTGTCAGTTTGTTCATTGGCCATATTGACATTGTGCCCGGCCAGAAGGTTCGGGCAACAAAGATTAAAGCAGAGAGCGCCGACAAAAGGCGCGGAGCAGTGAATCAGGAGCAAGGATCAGGGGTTTGGGAAATTGACTACTGAGAACTGACAACTGATAACTGTCGGAGCGGAGCGAAGAGATGGCGATTTCTAGGGCGAAGAAGACGGAGAAGGTTCAGTTGCTGGCTAAGGAGCTGGAAGGCTCGACGACGGCGATTATCGGAACATTTTCCAAGCTGACGGTGGCCAAGGACTTTCAACTGCGCAAGGTGATTCGCGAGGCGGGCGGCAAGTATCGTGTGGTGAAGAACAAGCTGGCGGCCGTATCCGGCAAGGGCACCCAGGTGGAAACCGCGTTGCAGGGGCTCAAGGGCGTGAACTCGGTGGCTTTCACGACGGGCGACCCGGTGGCGCTGGCTAAGGTTTTTGCCAAGTGGGCTAGCGAGAACGCGGAGTTTCAGTTCAAGCTGGGCATTGTGGAGGGCAAGTTGCTGACCGTGGCCGAGATTAAGGCCCTGTCAACGATGCCGGGCAAAGATGAGCTGTTCTCCAAGCTGCTGTTCCTGATCAATGCGCCGGCGCAGAGACTGGCGACGGTGATCAACGCGGCGGGCCACGACCTGGCGGTGGTTCTGGGCCAGGGTGTAGAAAAGGAAAAGTTTGCTAGCGCGGCGTAAGAAGCCGTCAGCCTTCAGCTCTCAGCTTTCAACCGTTTTAGGGTAAATATGTGGGCTATAGGCTTTCATTGGGAAAGTGGCAAAGGCTTGTAGCTGTAAGGCAGAAGCTGAATGCTGAAGGCTAAGAGCTGTCGGCAGCTTTTAAGGGTTTTGGCTGGGAAGTAGGCGGAAAGGGCGCGGGTCTGGCGCATCGGAAACTTTCCACTGCGTGGAGCAGCCTGATTGGACGAGAGTTTCTGGCTCGGACAGGAATTTCAAAAACGATTTTGATTGGAGAAGAAAATGGCGGATCTGGAGAAGTTGGAAGAACAAATTGTGTCGCTGAGCCTGTTGGAAGCGGCGGCGCTGGTGAAGAAGCTGGAAGAGCGGCTTGGTGTTTCGGCGGCGGCAGCGGCGCCGGTAGCGGTGGCGGCCGGCGGCAGCGCGGCGGCTCCGGCGGCGGAAGAGCAGACGGAGTTCCAGGTGATTCTAAAGGATTTCGGCGCGAACAAGATCAGCACCATCAAGGCGGTGCGTGAGGTTACGTCGCTGGGTCTGAAGGAAGCCAAGGACCTGGTTGACGGGGCTCCCAAGGCGATCAAGGAAAGCGCGACCAAGGACGAGGCCGAGGCGATCCGGAAGAAGTTTGAAGGCATCGCGACAATCGAGATCAAGTAGGCGCGAAGCAGCGGCCTGGCTGTGAGGCTGGGCCGCTTGTCATGCTAGTCGGGACGCGCTACAATAAACATTGCGCGTCTTTTCGGCTTATTCCCATTATTTCAGGGAATGTGGCTGGTTTGGCTAGCGCATTTTTGTGGTTGTGGATGGGCACGCAAGCGTCCGCAGGCGGGGGCAGTGCCAAGCCCTTGGCGGCGAGGTTCGCTATGTAGTTAAGTGCCTTAGGGTCAGCGGTTTACTTAAGTAGCAGGCGGAGTACCGTTGACGGGTTGAGTAGCTGGCGAGCGAGCGGCAGAAGCGAGCTTTGGGATCGGCGAGAGCAGCACATGAGAATTCGGATGGGGGCACGGGCAATGAGCCGCGCCCGTAAGGCATTGTGCCTTGCGGGCTATTTGTGTGTTCCGGCGGGGTCAGAGTGGTTATTGAAGGAGTATCTACCCAGGCGTACCAGGATTGTAAACAGGTTCAATCTTTGCGTTGGCCTCCCCAATTGAGGGCAGTCTAGCGCACTTCCCGGATATGTGGCAATACCCGCAATGCGTTTTTAACCGACATTTTGCGGGAGATGCGTGGTTCGGGAATTTCCCCAGTGTATTTGCGGCCTGGCTGCAAGTTGTTGATGGGGGTTGCAGGGGCGAGGGCTGGAGATCTGCGGGCCAGTCTGGATTTTTCGACTTACTTACCGTAATTAGCGGGCGCCGAAGAGACTCAGGCGCTGGCCCGGCCCAACTTCGGCGCCGGAGCGACGAGGCTCAGGAGTGAACATGCCGAACGAGAAGCGCGCGATACGCAGCCGACTCGATTTTTCAAAGATTCCAACCGCAACGCAGATACCCAACCTGATTGAAGTGCAGCGGCGCTCCTATGAGCGATTCCTGCAGATGGACAAGCTGCCCAACGAGCGCGACGACGCGGGTTTGCAGTCGGTGTTTGTGTCGGTATTTCCGATCTCGGACTTCCGCGGCATCTCGCAGTTGGATTTTGTAGATTTTTCGATTGGCAACTGGGAGTGCAAGTGCGGCCACTTGAAGGGGCTGCATCACCTGAGGACGGCCTGCGTGCATTGCGGATCGATGGTGATTACCGATCCTTTTAATCCCGGGGACGTGCTTTGCCAGAAGTGCGGCACATACAACAAGAATATGCCCGACTTCTGCAATAAATGCGGCGATCCGGTGAGCCTGCAGTTGAAATACGACCAGCAGGAGTGCGAGGAGCGTGGGATGACCTTCTCGGCGCCTCTCAAGGTAACCGTGCGCCTGACGATTTACGACAAGGACCCGGAGACAGGCAACAAGTCGGTTCGCGACATCAAGGAGCAGGAGGTGTTTTTCGGCGATATTCCGCTGATGACTCCGAACGGCACATTCATCGTGAACGGGACAGAACGTGTAATTGTTTCGCAGTTACACCGCTCGCCCGGCGTGTTTTTTGAGACGGCCAACAACCGCACCTACTTCCTGGGCAAGATCATTCCATACCGCGGCTCGTGGGTGGAATTTGAGTACGACCAAAAAAATACTCTCTATGTGCGCATCGACCGCAAGCGCAAATTTCTGGGGACGATTTTCCTGCGCGCGCTGGGGCTGCGTTCAGACGAAGAGATACTCAAGACTTTTTACACGGTGGACCGGGTGCACATTGCCGACGGCAAGCTGCACTGGGCAGTTTCTGAGGAAGGTCACGGCGCCACCCACCTGGTGGGCGCCAAGCCGGCGCACGGGATTGCGCATAACGGCGTGGAAATCGCGTTTGCCGGGCGCAAGATCACGCCGCACTCTCTGAAGGCGCTGCGTGCAGCGGCCATTGACCGCATCGAGGTTGAAGCGGCCGAGTTGGACGGAGCGCATACCGCGGCCGACGTGGTGGACCTGAACACCGGCGAAGTAGTGGTGGAGGCCAACGTCGAGTTGACGGCGGACCGGCTGCATAAAATTCTATCCAGCGGCGCGGCTGTCTTCGAGGTCTTCTTTCCGGAGCGCGACGATGCGGGCAACATCATCGCCAACACGCTGAAGCGCGACACCATCAAGAAGCCAGAGGAAGCGCTGATCGAGATCTACCGCAAGCTCAGGCCAGGCGACCCGCCCACGCTGGATACGGCTACGGCGCTGTTTGAAGGCATGTTCTTCGATCCCCGCAAATACGATTTCTCGCGCGTGGGGCGGTTGAAGTTCAACATCAAGCTGTACGAGAGCCAGGACGCCAGCAAGCTGAACCATCGCACGCTGACGCCGGAGGATTTTTACGCGACCATCCGCTACCTGCTCAAACTGCGCAAGAACATCGGCATGGTGGACGACATCGATCACCTTGGCAACCGCCGCGTAAGAGCGGTGGGCGAGCTGATGGAGAATCAGTTCCGTATCGGCCTGGTGCGCATGGAGCGGGCCATCAAGGAAAAGATGAGCGTCTATCAGGAGCTTACGACGGCCATGCCGCACGACCTGATCAACGCCAAGCCGGTGATGGCGGCGATTCGCGAGTTCTTCGGTTCGTCGCAGCTTTCGCAATTCATGGATCAGACCAATCCGCTCAGCGAGATTACGCACAAGCGGCGCTTGTCGGCGCTTGGACCGGGCGGACTGAGCCGCGAGCGGGCGGGCTTTGAAGTGCGCGACGTGCATCCGACGCACTATGGGCGCATTTGCCCGATTGAGACGCCGGAAGGTCCGAACATCGGCCTGATCAGTTCATTGAGCTGCTTTGCGCGCATCAACGAGTACGGGTTCATTGAGTCGCCGTACAGAAAGGTAAAGGACTCGCGCATTCTGGACTTCGTGGAGATAGCCAACGCCGGCGACAGCGGACTGCGCGTGGGCGACCACATCGAGAAAGAAGAGGCGGCGCGACTGAATGTGGGGCTGAAGAAGGCGGGTAAGCGACAGATCGATCACATCCCGTTCAGCTTCTATCTTTCCGCATGGGAAGAGGACAAGCACACCATCGCGCAGGCCAACATCGAATTCAATGATGAGGGGCTGATCACCGAAGACCTAGTCAACGCGCGGCGCATGGGGAACTTTGTGCTGGTGAACCGGGCCGAGGTGGACTACATCGACGTCTCGCCCAAGCAACTGGTTTCCGTGGCCGCGAGCCTGGTTCCATTTTTGGAGCACGACGACGCCAACCGCGCGCTGATGGGCGCCAACATGCAGAGGCAGTCTGTTCCTTTGCTGGTGGCCGAGGCTCCGCTGGTGGGCACGGGGATGGAAGGCGTGACGGCGCGCGATTCGGGCGCAGTGATTCTGGCCAAGCGCAACGGCATTGTGGATTCGGTGGATTCGCAGCGCATCATCGTGCGCGTGGAGGGCGAGCATCATCCCACGCAGCTTTCGCGCGAGGTGGGTTCCGACATCTACACGCTGATTAAGTTCAAGCGGTCGAACCAGAATACATGCATCAACCAGAAGCCGGTTGTCCGCGAGGGCGACCGCGTGGTTAAAGGACAGGTGATTGCCGACGGACCGTGCACGGAGCGCGGCGAGCTGGCGCTGGGACGCAACGTACTGGTGGGCTTCATGCCCTGGCGCGGCTACAACTTCGAGGACGCGATTCTAATCTCGGAAAAACTGGTGCGGGAGGATTATTACACCTCGGTGCATATCGAGGAGTTCGAGATCGAGGCGCGCGACACCAAACTGGGCCCCGAGGAGATCACGCGCGATATTCCTAACGTGAGCGAGCACGCATTGCGCGACCTGGACGAGAGCGGCGTGATCCGCATCGGCGCTCAGATCAAGCATGGCGACATCCTGGTGGGCAAGGTGACGCCCAAGGGCGAGACACAGCTCACGCCGGAAGAGAAGCTGCTCAGGGCCATCTTCGGCGAGAAAGCCGGCGATGTGCGCGACGCATCGCTGACCTGTCCTCCGGGCATCGAGGGCACCATCGTCGATGTGCGCATCTTCAGCCGCAAGGGCCAGGACAAGGACGAGCGGGCCAGGCAGATCGAAGGCGAGTACATCTCCAAGCTGGAAAAGAACCTGGGCGATGAGATTCGTATTCTTACCGATGAGCGCCTTAAACGCCTGGAAGGAATTCTGGGCGGCAAGGAAGTGCTGGCCGACCTGCACGACGAGCGGACCAACAAGCGGCTGCTGACCAAGGCGGCGATTCTGGATCGCGAAACCATCGAGCGCATTTCGACGAAGAATTTGAAGCGCATCCGCTACGCTGACAAGGATCCGCGGGTCAACGAACAGATCGACGAGATCGAGGAGATGACCTCGCGGCAGATTGAAGTGCTGCGCAAGATTACCAACGAAAAAGTGGCCAAGCTGCAGAAGGGCGATGAGCTGCCTCCGGGCGTAATCAAGCTGGTGAAGGCTTATGTAGCCATGAAGCGCAAGCTGTCGGTGGGCGACAAGATGGCCGGTCGCCACGGCAACAAGGGCGTGATCGCACGCATTCTTCCCGAGGAAGATATGCCCTATTTGCCCGATGGAACCCCTGTGGAGATCGTGCTGAATCCTCTGGGCGTGCCTTCGCGCATGAATGTTGGCCAGATTCTGGAAACCCACCTGGGCTGGGCCGCGCACGCTCTGGGCAAGAAGATTGCCGATTTGATTCGCGCCAACAGCGACGCCAATTACACGCGCGAACTGATGAAGAAGGAGTTCGCTGGAACCGCTGCTCTGCGCCAGTTGCTGGAACTGGACGACGAGACGCTGCTGCGCGTGGGAGCCGGCATGGAGCGCGGCATCTGGTTCGGGACGGCGGTCTTCGACGGCGCGCGCGAGGGCGAGATCAAGTCGCTGCTGGCTTCGGCCGGGCTGCCTTCCTCGGGCAAGACGGCGCTCTTTGATGGCATGACGGGCGAGCAGTTCGAGCAGCCGGTGACGGTGGGCTACATTTACATGCTGAAGCTGTCGCACCTTGTGGACGACAAGATTCACGCGCGGTCGATTGGACCGTATTCGCTGATTACGCAACAGCCGCTGGGAGGCAAGGCGCAGTTTGGCGGGCAGAGATTCGGCGAGATGGAAGTGTGGGCGCTGGAGGCATATGGCGCGGCATACATTCTTCAAGAATTGCTAACCGCGAAGTCGGACGACGTCTATGGCCGTACGAAGATTTATGAGGCAATCGTCAAGGGCGAGGCGGCGATCGAGCCGGGCGTGCCGGAGTCATTCAACGTGCTGATTCGCGAGTTGCAATCGCTGTGCCTGGACGTGGAGTTGATCAAGCGCGCGGATCTTATCAAGAAATTGCCCGCGCCGGAAATGGCGGCGGTGGCTGACTGAGATTGGAAGTATCCCAGGTCTCTGAATCGAGACCTGGGGCACCCAGTTGATTTAGTTTGACCGGTCAAAAAACTTCGGGCCGGACGATGAAATTGGGGTTCTTCTTGAAAGCGGTAAACACCGCTTCCCGGGAAGGAAG
Organism: uncultured Acidobacteriaceae bacterium; assembly: GCA_963804295.1. GTDB lineage: Bacteria > Acidobacteriota > Terriglobia > Terriglobales > Acidobacteriaceae > Telmatobacter. The sequence continues at coordinate 10,402 of CAWDQS010000005.1, read as the reverse complement.
AACTCTTCAGGAATCCCGGGAAAAACCGCGGCAGGCGCCGATGAGGCCCGCCAAGGAGGGTCGTCTTGTTCCGTTCCAACCCATTTGAGCTTTCCGGTCCCATCACCGATTTTGACGCAATCCGCATCATGCTGGCATCGCCGGAGAAGATCCGCAGTTGGTCGCATGGCGAGGTAACCAAGCCGGAGACGATCAATTACCGCACCTTCAAGCCGGAACGCGATGGCCTCTTCTGCGCGCGCATCTTTGGGCCTGTGACAGACTGGGAGTGCCTGTGCGGCAAGTACAAACGCATGAAGCACCGCGGCGTGATCTGCGACAAGTGCGGCGTGGAAGTGACAGTGAGCAAGGTGCGCCGCGAGCGCATGGGCCACATTGAACTGGCATCTCCGTGCTCGCACGTGTGGTTCTTCAAGGGGCTGCCTTCGCGCATCGGGCACCTGCTGGATATTTCTCTTCGCGATCTGGAAGCGATTCTCTACTTTGAATCCTATGTGGTGGTCGATCCGGGCGACGCTCCGGTGAAGGAACGCGAGATCATCAAGGACGAGGTCAAGTACCGCGAACTGGATGCGCAGTTCCGCCCCTCGGGCTTCAAGGCGATGATGGGCGCCGAGGCCATCAAGGAATTGCTCAAGCGGGTCAACATCGAAGAGCTGGGCCTGGAGCTGCGCGAAAGAATGAAGACGGAAACGTCGGCGCAGAAGAAGATGAAGTACGCCAAGCGCCTGAAGGTGGTGGAGGCCTTCCGCAAGAGCGATAACAAGCCGCACTGGATGATTCTGGATGTGCTGCCGGTAATCCCTCCAGAACTGCGTCCGCTGGTGCCGCTGGATGGCGGCCGCTTTGCCACCTCCGATTTGAACGATCTCTATCGCCGCGTGATCAACCGCAACAACCGGTTGAAGAAGCTGATGGACCTTCATGCGCCGGAAGTGATTGTGCGCAACGAGAAGCGCATGTTGCAGGAGGCGGTGGACGCGCTGTTCGACAACGGCCGCCGCGGACGCATTCTGCGGGGAGCGAACAACCGCCCGCTGAAGTCGTTGTCCGATACGCTGAAGGGCAAGCAGGGACGCTTCCGGCAGAATTTGTTGGGCAAGCGCGTGGATTACTCGGGCCGCTCGGTGATCGTGGTGGGCCCGGAGTTGAAATTGCACCAGTGCGGATTGCCCAAGAAGATGGCGCTCGAACTCTTCAAGCCGTTCATCTATCACCGCCTGGAGCAGACGGGCCACTGTACCACCATCAAGCAAGCTAAGGAAATGGTGGAGATGCAGGAGCCGGTGGTGTGGGACATTCTGGAAGAAGTGATCAAGGACCACCCGGTGCTGCTGAATCGCGCGCCGACGCTGCACCGCCTGGGCATACAGGCATTTGAGCCGGTGCTGGTGGAGGGCAAGGCGATCAAGATTCACCCGCTGGTGTGCACAGCCTTCAACGCGGACTTCGACGGCGATCAGATGGCGGTGCATATTCCGCTGTCGCCGGAGGCGCAGATTGAGGCTAGCGTCTTGATGCTGGCCACGCACAATATTCTTTCGCCAGCTTCGGGTCAGCCGATCACTGTGCCCTCGCAGGACATGGTGCTGGGCTTGTACTACCTGACCAAGGCCAAGAAGAACGCCAAGGGCGAGGGCCGAGTCTTTGCCAATACAGAAGAAATATTGATGGCTCTGGAAGCCAAGGAAGTGGAGACGCTGTCGCCGATCCGGTTGCGCTACACGGGCAAGGTGATGGACCTGACTACGGCCTATGACGACCAGGACCTGACGCACATCGAGCCGGTGGATTTCAATAAGCAGTACATTTCGACGACGGTGGGCCGCGTGATTCTGAACGACTCGCTGCCGGAGGGGATGCCTTACATCAACGGCCTGCTGAAGAAGAAGGGCATCGGGCAACTCGTCAACTATTGCAATCAAAATCTTGGTCTGGAAGTCACGGTGGGAATGCTGGACCGCATCAAGGACCTGGGCTTCCAGTACGCCACGCGCTCGGGGCTTTCCGTGGGCCTGGACGACATGGTCATTCCGGCGTCGAAGTACACCGTGGTCCACGATGCTGATCTGAAGGTGATCGAGGTTCAGAAGCAGTACATGGACGGCGCCATCACCAACGGCGAACGCTCCAACAAGGTGATCCAGATGTGGTCGGCGGTGACCGAGAAGGTGGCCGACGAGATGTTCAACAACATGAAGCGCGCGGACGAAGAGGGAGCCATGAACCCGATCTACATCATGGCCGACTCGGGCGCGCGCGGATCGAAGCAGCAGATTCGTCAGCTATCCGGCATGCGCGGACTGATGGCCAAGCCGTCAGGAGAAGTGATTGAGACGCCCATCACGGCGAACTTCCGCGAAGGGCTGACGGTGCTGGAATACTTCATCTCGACGCACGGCGCGCGCAAGGGATTGGCCGACACGGCGTTGAAGACGGCCGATTCCGGCTACCTGACGCGGCGGCTGGTGGACGTGGCCCAGGACGTGATTGTGACGGAGTACGACTGCGGCACGGTCGAGGGGATTTACGTCGGCTCGATCGTCGAGTCGGGCGAGATCATCGAGGAGTTGAGGGACCGCATCATCGGCCGCGTGTCGCTGGAGCGGATCAAGGACTACGACGGCAACATCGTGGTGGATGTGAACCAGGGCATCGACGAGGAGATTGCCTCGGCGATTCAGGGCGCTGGCGTGGAGAAGGTGAAGATCCGCTCGGTGCTGACCTGCGAGTCGCGGCGCGGCGTTTGCGCGCTGTGCTACGGGCGCAACCTGGGCTCAGGACGCATGGTGGAGTTGGGCGAGACCTGCGGCGTGATTGCGGCCCAGTCCATCGGCGAGCCGGGCACGCAGTTGACCATGCGCACCTTCCACGTGGGCGGCACGGCCAGCCGCGTACAGGACAAGTCGCGCCTGGACGCCAAGAACAACGGCATCGTGCGTTTCATCAACCTGAACTATGTGGAGAGCAGGGACGGCACGCTGGTGGCCATGAACCGCTCCGGCTCGATTGCCGTGCAGGACGAGCGCGGCCGCGAGAAGGAGCGCTATCAGGTGGTCTACGGCGCGCGCCTCAGGGTGAAGGACGGCGAGCAGGTGAAGCTGGGCCAGTTGCTGGCCGAGTGGGACCCGTACACCTACGCCATCCTGACCGAGATCGGCGGCGCGGTGCAGTTCAAGGACTTGCAGGAAGGCATCACGCTGAACGAAGAGGTGGACGAAGTGACCGGCCTCTCGCGGTGGGTGGTAGCTGACTCTCCGGATGAGAAGCGTCAGCCGACCTTCGTGGTGAAGAACTCCAAAGGCCACAAGCGTTATCTGTTGCCGCGCGGCGCTCACCTGATGGTACAGGACGGTGAAGAGGTGGGACCGGGCGACGTGCTGGCGAAGATTCCCAAGGAGAGCACGCGCACCAAGGACATCACCGGCGGCCTGCCCCGTGTAGTGGAGCTATTTGAGGCGCGCAAGCCGCGTGAGACAGCCATCATAAGCGAGATCGACGGCGTGGTGCGCTTCGGCGAAGTTGCCAAGGGCCAGCGCAAGATCTACGTGACGGCGGACAACGGCGACGAGAAAGAATACTTGGTGCCGCGCGGCATCCACGTGAATGTGCAGGAAGGCGAGCGTCTGGGCGCGGGCGATCCGCTGATGGACGGGCCGCTGAACCCGCACGACATTCTGGATGTGCTGGGCGAAAAGGCGCTGCAGGCTTACCTGGTGAACGAAATTCAGGAGGTCTACCGGCTGCAGGGCGTGGCCATTTCGGACAAGCACATCGAAGTGATTGTGCGGCAGATGCTGCGCTGGGTGCGGATTGACGATGTGGGCGACAGCAACTTCCTGCTGGAACAGCAGGTGGATCGCTTCCGTTTCCGCGAGGAGAACGAGCGGGTACTAGTCAACGGAGGTCGTCCGGCGACCGGGCGTCCGCTGCTGCTGGGTATCACCAAGGCATCGCTTTCGACCGACAGCTTCATCTCCGCGGCCAGCTTCCAGGAGACGACGCGCGTACTCACCGAGGCCAGCATTAACGGCGCAATTGATAATTTGCGTGGGCTGAAGGAGAACGTGATCGTGGGACGGCTGATTCCCGCCGGCACGGGTCTGGAGTACTACCGCAACGTCCAGCTCTCGCCAGAGCTGGAAGAAGCGGCGGCTCGCGTTCAGCAGGAGGTTACGGCGGAGATTGAAGCCGCCGAGCGCGAGCTGGAGTTGATGCGCCAGGAGGGCGAGGCCGAGGAGATGGCTGCCGAGTGAAACCAGTAGTCAGTTGTAGTGATCAGTAAAGGCCCGGCGCAAGCCGGGCCTCTCATTTATGCGCAGTCTTCGGGGTAGGATCGGGATTCTGCTGGGCATCCAGCATTTGCTTGATTTGTCTCTTTGCGTTCTTGACGATGTACATGGCGGCGTCGGCGGCGTTGAGAAGGCCATCCCTGGTTGCGCCGTTCTCTGGATAGAGGGCGATGCCCACACTCGCCGAACCTGTCAGTGTCAGTCCATCCAATGCAAACGGCTCGTCAAAGCTGCGCTCCAGGCGTTGGGCAATCTCCTCGACCTCGGCGCGGCTGCGCACCAGCGGGACCAGAGCGGCGAATTCATCTCCTCCGAGGCGCGCCAGCTGATCGGCGCCTCGAAACTGCCTCTTCATGCGCCGCGCCACTTCATGCAGGTACAGGTCACCGATATGGTGGCCGTAAAGGTCATTGACCTGCTTGAATTCATCGAGGTCGATGTAGATGATGCCGAAGACGCCGGCATTCTCGCGGGCCTCGATAATCAGCTTGTCCAAGAGCTTCTCCAGAGAGAAGCGATTGTGAATGTCGGTGAGCAGATCGAACTCTGAACGGCGGAGCAGATCGGTGTAGAGCCTGCGTGTCTCCATGGCCAGCGTAGCCAGGCGCGTTCCGTTTTGCAGCGCCTCAATCTCGGAGTGGATCGGTGGTGATTGCGGCTTGAATCCGGCATAGAGCGTGCCCAGCGCGGGTCCGGAGCGGGCAGGAATCTCCGCGCGGATGATGCGCAGGCGGTGCGGCTCTTTGGGATAATTTCCCAGCCTCGCCCCATCGGCGACCTCACACCAGCAGAGAGCGCCGTCGAGCGTGGAGGATACCATGGCTGCAATCTCCTCGAGTATCTCGGCGAGGGGCCGCGATCCGTTGATGTCTTCGAGGATGCGGCTGCGCTGCCGCTCCTGTTCGGCGTCAGCCTCAGTGAGAGCCGACAGGGCGGCGGTTTGGCGGCGCATCTTGCGTTCCAGGGCCCATCCCCTGCCGATCACAGCGAAGACCACCACCAGCAGCAAGCCAACCACGAGCAGCAGATTGCGCGTGTTCACCAGCGAAGGCTGGGCAACGACAGAAATATCGTCGAAGGTGCGCAGCAGAATATCGAAGCCCACGTTGGGATCAAATGGATTCGAGTCCTCGGTGATGCAGATTCCGGTAACGCGGATCTTGGAGCCAATCGGAATCTGCTTCATCGGAGGCGATAGCTGGTTGTCTGTCGGATGGCGGTAAATGGCGTTGAAGAGTTGTCCGTCGGCGGTCAGGCTGTATTGGTCCTGAGTGCCTCCGCGCGCCTCCGATACCACAACGCCTTCAACAGAAACCAGATCGATGATATTGTGGCTCTCAGCCAAATATTTTCGTGTTGTCTGCACAGGGATAATCGGCGCCTGCACATGGCTATCCCTGAGTTCACCGCGAGACAAAGCCAGGAAACCGTTGTGTGCTTCGGGGAAACCGGTGGCATCGACAATGTCGCCTACCAGCATCGGCTGGTAGGTTTGTGTCCTGATCCACAAGCTATTCTTTCCATCTTGCAAAACAACGGATCTGTTTGGCTGATAATAAGTGATGACTCCATGGACCCGGACTCTCTGTGTGCGATCCGTGATGTGATAACCAGTGATCACCTTGTCCATGGGTGTAACCGGCAGGGTCCAGGGATCGGTATTGGCGCGCTTGATAACCCTAACTAGCGCAGGGGAGGGAACATTGAGCATGGCGCCGATCACGTGCATCTTGCCGTCGAACGCGCCACCGGCAACTCCAGTGATCTCTACTTCGGCATCGAGCAGATTCTCCAGCGAGTTGTCCGTGTTATAGTCCACGTACACCGAGATATAACCGCCATCGAGGAGCACCTTCATGTCGATGCCGTTGACCTTCGAGTACAACTGCTTGTCTGCTGCGCGAATGACGCCCCGCACCGTAACCATTTTGCAGTCATACTTATCGTGGATCAGGTCGTCGAAGGTGGCCGGCACGGGCTTGGGCAGTGTGCCGTGACGGAGTACTATGATGCTCTCGCTGACGACGATGGGATGAAAGCTGCTCGCGGTCTTTCCCCGGACAAGAACGCGATCTCCGGCAACCAGAGGCGCATCGGTATTGGGGTAGACATAGATACCCACGCCATCGTCCTGTATGAAGAGAGTGGAATTACCCTTCAGATAAAAATTAACCGTAGCATCAAAGGCTACGGGAAGGCCCTTGTCAGCCTGGGCGTTGTCCAGGGCATGGATGGCTTGCAGGGTGGTGAGCGTGCCTGGCGCCGCAGCCCAGGCGCTCGCTGCGCAGGCGATGAGTATGGCGAATATGGGATACAGTCTCTTCATCGGAAAGAATCGGAGTACACCGCCGTGATGCCGGCCTCTGATAGTTATTATCGGCAGAGGTAGCCAAAGCAATCATTGTTGCCGGTAACTACAGGGAGCTTGGGCGGGACCGAAGTCCTGGTTCAGTAACGAGTTCTTAACGTATTCCAATTAAAAATCTGGTTGAATGACCCTAGGTGGAATTGCGGCGGTCTTTACCGCGTTAAAATTGCTGTCGCAAGCCTGCTTTTATGTTGCGCGCTGATCCAGTCAAATCTCCGAATTCTTTTTTTTGTTTTTCACCGCGTACATAGCGGCATCAGCGTCGCTGAGCAGGCTGTCCTTGGTGGCGCCGTCTTCCGGGTAGAGAGCAATGCCGAAGCTCGCCGCGCCAGTCAAATGGTATTGCTCAACGTCAAACGGAGTGTCAAAGCAGCGTTCCAGGCGGAGAGCGATCTCTTCCACGCCGGCGCGGTTGCGCGCTTCCGCAACCAGAGCAGCGAATTCGTCTCCGCCGAGGCGCGCCAGTATGTCGGCGCCGCGTAACTGCCGCTTCATGCGCCGCGCCACTTCCTGCAGGAACAGGTCGCCGATATGGTGGCCGTAAAGATCGTTGATCTGTTTGAACTTGTCCAGGTCGATGTAGATCAAGCCGAATATGCCGGCATTCTCGCGAGCTTCGGCAATCTGTGTATCTAGGCGCTTTTCCAGCGAGAAGCGATTGTTGATGTCGGTCAACTGATCGAACTCGGAGCGGCGTAGCAGGTCAGAGTAGAGGCGGCGGGTCTCGATGGCCAGCGTTGCCAGGCGGGAGCCGACCGTGAGGGCTTCGCTCTCCTGCGTATTGGGAGGGGAGTCCGGATCGAAAGCGGCAGAGAGTTCGCCCAGCGGCGGCCCGTTGCGGGCGGGGATCAACTTGCAGACGATGCGCAGATGATCGGCATTGGCCGGATAATTTCCCAGCCTTGCGCCATCGGTCACATTACACCAGCAGGGGGCGTCGTCGAGCTGGAAGGAGACCAGTTCGGTGATCTCTTCGAGAATCTCGGCGAGGGGCCGGGAGCCGTTGATGTCTTCGAGGATGCGGCTGCGCTGCCGTTCGAGATGCGCCATTCCGGCAGTTTGCCGGCGCACTCTGCGTTCGATGGCCCAACTTCGCGCGCCCACGATTAGTACAGCCGCAAGCAGCAGGCCGGCGAGGATGATGAGATTACGGGTGTTGACGAGAGAAGGCCTGGCTACGACGGTGATGTCGTCGAAGTTGCGCATCAGAACGTCGAAGGAGACCTGGCTGGCGAAGGGATTGGAGTTTTCCGTGATGCAGATGCCGGAGACGCGAACTCGGGAGCCGACCGGAATCTGCTTCATCGGCAAAATCGCTCCTTCTCCGTACGGATGGCGGTAGATGGCGGTAAAAAGCTGTCCATCGGCGGTCAGGTAATACTCATCCTGCGCGCCCTCGCGGGCCGCTGTGACCACCTGCGCTTCCAGAGAGACCAGATCGATGATGTGCTGGCTGCCGCTGAGCACCTTCCAGGTCGTCGCCAGCGGAGTGAGGGGCGCATGGACCTGACTATCGAGGAACTCGCCGTGGGTCAAGGATAAAAAGCCGTTGCGCGCCTCGGGGAAGCCGGTGGCATCGACGACATCGCCCACTCGCAAGGGATCGATGGACAGAGTTGATATCCACAGGCTTCTTATGCCGTCCTGCAAGACAACCGCTGAGCCGGGCTGGTAGTATGTGATGGTTCCATGTACTCGGACTCTCCGGGTGTGATCGGTGACGTGATAGCGGGTGATCACCTGATCCATGGGAGTGATGGGAAGGGACCACGGAGTGGCGCCGGCGCGGCTGAGAATCTTCACGTCCGAGGGCGAATTTATGTTGAGCTGAACTCCATTCATCTGCATCTTCCCGTCGAAGTGTCCGCCGGCAACTCCGGTGATCTCCACTTCGGCATCCAGCAGATTTTCCCGTTGCTGCACCGTAAAGCCGTGCGCGACCACCGACACATAACCTCCCTCGGTCGCCACCTGCAAGTACGCAGGGTTATCCTCATCCCTTAAATTTGACCGGTCGGCGGAGCGCACAATGCCGCGCATGGTGACATACAGGCAGTCGTCCTGGCCGCGGATCAACTGGTCGAAGGTGGCCGGTATGGGTTTGGGCAGGGAGCCATGGCGAAGCACAGTGATGCTCTTGGCGTTTACGATGGGGCGGAAGCTGCCCCAGGTTGTGCCTCGGATCAGGACGCGGTCGCCGGGAAGCAGCGTTTGATCCGTATTAGGAGAGACATAGATGGCATCGTCGCCGTCCTGCACAAAGAGGTTATTGAAAATCTTGTAGAAGATGGTCACTGTCGCTTCGAAGGCGACAGGCAGTTCTTTGTTGGCCTCGGCGCGGGTGAGGGAGTGAATGGCATACAACGTGGACAGCGTGCCCGGCGCCGCAGCCCAGGCACTCGCTGCATAGGCGAATAGTATGGCGAATGTGAGATATAATCTCTTCATCGGAAAGAATCGGTAAGCACAGTTGTTATGCAACTTGGCCCCTGATAGTTCTTATCGACACGGTGGCCGATCTAATCATTGTCGCCGGTAACCACTGGGATTCTGGGTACGACCGAATGCCTGGATCATAAACGAGTTCTTAACTGATTCCAATTAAAAATCTGGATGAGTGGCCATATGTGGGATTGCGGCGACCTATGCCGCGTAAGAATTGCCGGCGCAAGCCGGGACTTTGTGCCGTGCGATAATCCAGTCAAATCTTCGAACTCTTTTTTTTGTTTTTCACCGCGTACATGGCGGCATCGGCGGCGCTGAGCAGGCTGTCCTTGGTGGCGCCGTCCTGCGGAAAGAGCGCAAAGCCGATGCTGGCGCTGCCATGCAACTGTATTCCATCCACGGAGAAGGGTTCGTCAAAGCAGCTTTCCAGCCTTGCAAGGATCTTCTCCAGGTCAGAGAGGCCATGCTGCAGCGAGACCAGCGCGGCAAATTCGTCGCCGCCCAGCCGGGCCAGCATATCGCCGCCCAGCAACTGCCGGCTCATGCGCTGCGCCACTGCCTGCAAAAATAGATCTCCCACATGATGTCCGTAGGTATCGTTGATCGGCTTGAATTTGTCCAGGTCGATGTAGATCAGCCCGAGGGTTCTTCCAGAATGGCCGGCCTCCTCGATTTGCATTTCCATGAACTTTTCCATCGCAAAGCGGTTGGGAATATCGGTGAGCAGGTCGTATTCTGAACGGCGGCGCAGGTCGGAGTAGAGTTTGCGGGTTTCGATGGCCAACGTGGCCAGTCGCGTCCCGTTTTGCAGCGCCTCAATTTCGGAGTCGATGGGCGGCGTTTGCGGTTTGAATCCTGCATAGAGCGTGCCCAGCGCCGGACCGGTGCGGGCGGGAATCTCCGCACGGACGATGCGCAGGCCATGCGGCTCTTTTGGGTAACTTCCCAGCACCGCGCCATCGGCAACCTCGCACCAGCAGGGCGCGCCGGCCAGCGTGGAAGAGACCATCACAACAATCTCTTCAAGAATCTCGGCCAGCGGGCGCTCTCCGTTGATGTCCTCCAGAATGCTGCTGCGCTGGCGCTCCAATTCGGCCTCGGCCTCGGTGCGCGCCGACATTGCGGCGGTCTGGTGGCGCATTTTGCGTTCCAATGCCCAGCCGCGCGCAATTGTCGCAAAGACCATGAGCAGCAGCAAGCCGACAACCAGCAACAGATTGCGCGTATTCAATCTGGAGGGCGGAACAGTCATTATAATGTCGTCCGATGTGCGCATCAGAATATCGAGGTTCGCGCT
>CAWDQS010000004.1:0-3278 GCA_963804295.1 uncultured Acidobacteriaceae bacterium | reverse complement strand
GTTGTGCCTGGCACCTGGTTCGGTTGGTCTTACTACCAAGCCGGTACTGATCGGCACCGCCGTGGTCGGCGCAACCACCATGATCTTCTCCATCATCATGGCCCTGACCCATGGACTGACCGTCGGCAAAGAGAACCTCTCTCTGCTGCACGCGCCCTTCATGCTTGGCCTGATCACCGGCGGAGCAATGATCTATTGGTTCACCGGAGCGTCCATGCAGGCGGTCACCACCGGCGCTTACCGCGCGGTGGAGTACATCAAGGCCAACATCAAGCTGGAAGGCGCGGAGAAGGCCTCGGTTACCGACAGCAAGAAGGTGGTCGAGATATGCACCAAGTACGCGCAGAAGGGGATGTTCAACATCTTTTTGGCCGTCTTCTTCGCTACCCTGGCCTTCGCCTTCACTGAGCCGTTCTTCTTTATCGGCTATCTGATCTCCATTGCGGTCTTCGGCCTCTACCAGGCTATCTTCATGGCCAATGCCGGCGGCGCATGGGACAATGCGAAGAAAGTCGTTGAGGTTGACCTGAAACAAAAAGGGACGCCTCTGCACGACGCCTGCGTAATCGGAGACACCGTCGGCGATCCCTTCAAGGACACCTCGTCGGTGGCATTGAACCCGGTCATCAAGTTCACCACCTTGTTCGGATTGCTGGCTGTCGAGCTGGCCGTGACGCTCACTGCAAAGAACCCCGTGCTTGCAACCTCGCTGGCCGTCGCGTTCTTCCTGGTGTCGGTCTTCTTCGTGCACAAATCGTTCTATGGCATGAGGATTGAAACCAAGGAAAGCAAATGATTGCTGTCCTCTAAACCAAACCGCTCCTGACCGGGCGGACAACCGAAATGACCAGCGGCCTCACGCAATCTCGCGTGGGGCCGCTTGGCGTTGGGGCGATGCGAATCGTCCTGCGCCAGCTGATAGGGGAAATTCTGCTTACTGGATGGCAATTCCGAAATACTTTCTGGCTGCGTCCAGAATATCTTCATCAGACATCACGTTATATTCGATATGCGGTTCCTTGCCGGGAGCGATGAAATAATATCCAATATCATTCTTGTTGGGTTGAAAAGTCACCAACTTCTTTTCTGTTTGGATCTGAAACGAACGTGCGTTGACTATTTGAATCGCTATTCCCGCGCGGTGCAGCCGTTTGTCAATTTTGAAGATGTAGAAGTTGAAGTCATCAAGGGCAGGGGCATTGCCCTCACCGCTATCCGCTTCGGCCTGCGTGATCGGGAAAAATGCAATGATGGTTGGCTGGTGAATGATGAAAATGGGTAGCGGCTTGGCGGTATCCTGCGAGTTTCCGGTCCCTACCCAAACAGCGAAGAGCAAAAGAATCCACATGAACCGTTTCATGTCTGCGAGTATACGTCGCAGTAGGAGGAATTCAAATCGCGTGCGGTCGTAAATTGCTCGTCCGGTAGGAAATCCGCCCTTAATTCTCCACATCTGCACCGTTTTCCCCCAATCTGCACCGCTTTTGCGCATTGTTCCCGCCCCCGGCAAGGATTAGGCTTGGGTTTTGAGGATGCGCCGCGCAAGCTCAGAGACTGCACCGGAGTTGGTGCAGATTTAGACAGGCGGAAAACCGCGCTCCGCAAGGGGCTTTGGAGCTTTCCACAGGCAAATCCCTTTGTTTAGTACTTTGGTGCCTGAAACGTCAACAAAACACTATATGTTGTGGTTTTTTGTTGACAAGCACAACAGACAGAGGTACTTTTTCATCTGCGGCCTTAAACGGGTTATGAACGATCTCCGGTGTGAAGGTCCCATCGAGAGGCTGTTGAGAACAGAGAATTTGTGGTACGTTTCATTCCCCGTTTCCCGTTCTTTGACCATGATTTCCCAGACTCCCTTCAGGCAGCTTTACGCCGGAGAGGAGCCGATGTTTTACCTATATTTGCCGATTGTGAGGATTCCATGAACGAGGTCCAGTTTCAAACTTCCACCACCGCCCTACAGACTTCCCAAACACAGAGGGGCCTGATCTTTACCCGCCGCTTCTCCACCGAGGGCGTCTCCCCTTATGACGAGATTCAGTGGGAGCAGCGCACGGCGTCAATCTCCGATCAGAACGGCAACATCATCTTCGAGCAGAAGAATGTCGAGACGCCGGCGGACTGGTCGATGACCGCGACCAACATCGTGGCCTCGAAGTACCTTCACGGGCGTCTGGGAACACCGGAGCGCGAGACCGGCGTCCGCCAACTGGTGAGCCGGGTGGCGGAGACCATCCGCGACTGGGGCATGGCGGGCAACTACTTTGCCACCCCCGAAGATGCTGCCATCTTCCACGACGAGCTGACGAATATGCTGCTGACGCAAAAGGCGGCCTTCAACTCCCCGGTGTGGTTCAACGTGGGCTGCGACCGCCTGGAGCCGGATGCGGAGGGACAGAACTGGCACTGGGATCCGGCCAGCGGCGGCGTGCGCTTCTCTGCCTCCGGCTACCACAATCCGCAGTGCTCGGCCTGCTTCATCAACTCCGTAGAGGATTCGATGGCCGGCATCATGGAGCTGGCCCGGACCGAGGCCATGCTCTTCAAATTCGGCTCGGGCACGGGAACCAACTTCAGCTCCCTGCGTTCCAGCAAGGAATCCGTCTCCGGCGGCGGCACCGCCAGCGGCCCCTTGAGCTTCATGCGCGGACTCGACGCCTTTGCCGGAGTCATCAAATCCGGCGGCAAGACGCGCCGCGCGGCCAAGATGGCGATTCTGAACGCCGAGCACCCGGACATCATCGATTTCATCGAGTGCAAATCCAAGGAAGAGGCCAAGGCTTATACCCTCATTGGTGCCGGCTACGATGGCAGCGGACCGGACTCGGAAGCCTACTCGTCCATCTTCTTCCAGAACGCCAACAACTCCGTCCGCGTGAGCGACGAGTTCATGCGCGCCTACGAGAATGACGGCGACTATAACACCTATACAGTGAAGGACCACGAGCCGGTTGCAGCCTACAAGGCGCGCGAGATCATGCACAAGATCGCCGAGGCCACCTGGCTGTGCGGCGATCCGGGCATGCAGTTCGACACCACCATCAACCGCTGGCACACATGCAAGAATACGGCGCGCATCAACGCCTCCAATCCCTGCTCGGAGTATATGTTCCTGGACAACTCAGCCTGCAACTTGGCCAGCTTCAATCTGATGAAGTTCGTCACCCCATCGGGCGGCTTCGACATTCCCTCTTACCGGCACGCCATCTCCGTGATCATCACCGCCATGGAGATTCTGGTGGACAACTCTGGCTATCCGACGGAGGCCATCGCGC
>CAWDQS010000003.1:0-11899 GCA_963804295.1 uncultured Acidobacteriaceae bacterium | reverse complement strand
AATGTGTATGATGATTTCGTGGTTTCTATCGATACTTGGATCTTCACATAAAGGCCTCTTTGTCTACGACGGAGTGCCTTAGTGGAGTCAATTATCCGGTTGTTTGCCTGCCGGCAAAGAAAAGCCGGCAGGGATGGAAATCGGTGCAACGCGGCTGCGCGGGGCATGGATCTTGATGATAGAGACCGGTATTTGCTGGAAGGATAGGCTACACCATGGCCGTATCGGATCATTCAATTCGCTCTGTTTTTATCGGCCTTTGCAACCATACCAGCCTGCTCAAAGCTGCAATTGTGGCAATGCTTCTCGTCTTGCCGCTGCTCGGTACGCAAGCATCCGCCCAAAACACCACCATCAGCGGAACGGTCTACGACGCCAGAACCACCACCAGCTCTCTTCCCCTGCCCAATGTGCTCGTCTATGTAACCACCGGGACGGTGGCCCCGCTACCTTCCGGCGTGCAGTGCCTGACGACATCAACCCCCACCGGCGTGGTCAGCTACACCACAACCGCCGTCGACGGCACCTTCACCCTGGGCAACGTGCCGCAAAACGCCACGTACACCCTGGTCATCCAGGCGGGCAAGTGGCGGCGTCAGTTCAGCGAGACCGTGGCCGCCGTTCCCCTTACCGGGCTTGCTCTTCATATGCCGTCCACTCATTTCCAGGGCGACATCCCCAAAATTGCCATCGTCACTGGTGCAGCCGACGCGCTGGAGTGCGTCTTCCTCGCTATGGGCATCTCCCCTTCGGAGTTTACCGACGACAATGACACCACATCCGGCGGACGCATCCATCTTTACAAAGGCGACTTTGCGGCGGGTGCGGATATAAATGCCTCCACTCCATCGGAAAACGTCCTCATGGGAACTCCCACGGATTCCTCGCTCCTCGACAGCTACGACATGGTGATGTTCCCCTGTCAGGGCGGCGCATTCACTCAATCCACCACCGAACTTACCAACCTGTTCAACTATGCCAACGTGGGCGGCCGTGTCTTCGCAACCCATTACAGTTTTGACCGGTTGGATCCCGACTCGCCCTACGATTCACTCTTTCCGCCGGTTGCGAATTGGGATATCGATCAGACTCGTCCCACTCCCGACCCCGGAGTCGCAACGGTCAACACCAGCTTCACCGACGGAGCAACTTTGGCGCAATGGCTGCAGAATGTCGGCGCTACCACTACATACGGTCAGGTTAAGCTCAATACGCTCCGCCATGACTTCGATGAAGTCATTCCGCCCACGCAGTCCTGGATGACCCTCAATAACACCGCTGCCGGCAATCCGGTCATGCAGTTTACCTTCAACACTCCGGTCGGCGCCGCGGCGGCCAGCCAATGTGGGCGCGTGTTGTACAACGAGTATCACGTGTTTTCCTCTACCACCGGCGGTATTCAGTTTCCCGCCGAGTGCCCCGCTTCGACGACCATTACCCCGCAGATGGAGATGCTCAATTTTGCTACGTTCGACCTGTCCACCTTTGTGACGCCGGTGGTGGTGCCCACGCTCTCCATCGCCTTTAACCCCAGTCCCTTGATCGTCAAGCAGGGAGACAGCGCCGATCAGCTCACGATCAATGTAACCAACTCCAGCTCGACTGAAGAGATCTTCAGTTCCGTCGTTCTCACCCTTACGCTGCCGGCCGGCCTTACCGCCACCGCTCTGACGGATGCAACTGGAGGGTGGATTTGCACGCTGGGTACCCTGACCTGCACGCGTACCACCAGCATCGCCGCCGGCGCCAGCGATTCGGTCACCCTCACCGTGAGCGTCCCCGCCTATACGGCGGCAAGCAGCACCCAGGGTACGATCACCGCCACCGCCTCCAGCCCGAATTTCTCCAACAATGTAGTCCAAAACGATACCGTCATCTTCCAGCAGCCGCCCGCCATCATCTGGGCCGCGCCCGCGCCCGTCCTCTACGGCACCCCGCTGGGCGGAACCCAACTCGACGCCACCTCGCCGATACAGGGCAACTTCAGCTACTCTCCCTCACCGGGTACGGTGCTTCCCATCGGCCAGAACACGCTTACGGCCACCTTCACGCCAACCGATATTATCGACTACACCAAGCAGACGGCTACCACTTCCTTGACGGTGATCCCGGCGACTCCTCTGATGTCGCTCACCGCCTCCGCCAACCCTGCCTTTACTTCCAACCCCGTCACCTACACCGCTGCCCTGTCCATTCCTGCCAGCGCGCCCAGCGCGCCCACCGGCACAGTAACCTTTTTAGATGGAACAACCCCAATTGGTTCCGGTGTCGTCACGGCAAGCATGGCGACCTTGACTATATCGGCCCCTGCAACCGGCTCTCACTCCATCACCGCGGTCTACTCCGGCGACACCAACTACACCGCCGCCGCCAGTCTCACACTGACGGAAATCATCCAGGACTTTACCATCGCTCTATTGCCGGGAGCAGCCGGCTCGGTGACTGCACCCCCCGCGGGGCAGGCGGATTATCAGCTCGTCATTACTCCGCTTGGCGGCGTCACCCTGCCGTCAGCCGTGAACTTGACTTTGACCGGGCTGCCGCCAGGAATGACGTCAACTTTCTCTACGAATGTGGTGACGGCAGGTTCTTCAACTGCCAATGTGACGCTTCAGGTCTTTATGCCCGGCTATTCCGCGCTGCAACCGCCCCCTGCTCCCTTTGGCAGACGCTCGCTCCCTCTCGCGTTGGGGCTGATCCTGCTGCCCTTTGCTGGCAGACTGCGCAAAACCGCTCATCGCTTCCGCAAGCTAGCTGTGCTCGCTCTGGCCGGCGCCGCCCTGGCCGTGGGAGTGACCGGATGCCAAACTACGTTTACTCCGAAAACCTTTCCTTTAACCGTAACCGCTACTTCCGGTACACTGTCACATACCACCACGGTGAATATCATCGTGCAGTAAGCCCTGCGCGGAATCGCCAACACCAGGCTTTTTTGCCAGATCTCGGATTCTCACTGACTGGACTTGCGCTATGCTCATCAGACGATCGACCGTTGCTTTGTTTTCCATCCTGTTTGCTGCTGGATCCTTATCCGCGCGTGCGCAAGCGGTTCCCTCGGCCTACGCGCAGCGGTTTACCGTCAACGTCGGCGTCCTGGGCTCCGCTTTTCAACCCGACAACGCCGGGGCAGCGGTCGCCCAAACCAGCCCCAACCGCCTCTATGGCCCGGGCGCTTATGCGGACCTCAAGCTCAATCGCTATCTTCAGCTCGAAGCCGAGGCGCGCTGGCTGCGTTTCAACTCCTACCTCGACATCCGCGAAGACAACTACCTGGTCGGCCCCCGCCTGCCTATCGATAAGCTGCGCTACAAACGTGCCACTCCCTACGCCAAAGCCCTCATCGGCTATGGCAGGATGAATTTCTATCTCGACACCGCGGACGGACGCTTTGCCGAAATCGCCTATGGCGGCGGCGTGGACGTCAAGCTATCCAAGAAGATCACCTTCCGGGCTATCGACTTCGAGTACCAGAAGTGGCTCGGGTGGCCGAATTATCCTGGGATCGCGAACTCCCCGTTCTCGCCCTACGGCGCCAGCGTGGGCATCAGCTACAAGGTTTTCTGAGCCGCCACATAGCGATTCAGCCCCTAAGGAATCTCTGATTAGGTCGATGTTTTGAAAGGGCACGACTTAAAAGCTCATGGAAAATACAAATAGAGTAGCAAGAAGTGTCAGGGCACGACTTCAGTCGTGCCGCAAAAGTAGTAAAAATGAACGCGGGCTTTAACCCCTGAGGTATGCTTTTCTGGCTTTTTGCTTGGAAGGAACTTTTATTCCGCAGCCTGTGTAGCAGAAAGCAATTCAAATTCCTTACTGCTCTTCCCTGCCCGGCCGCAGCATCAAATCCTTGATCGCTTCGCGGGGATCCTTGCCCTCGTCCAAAATCAACTCCATCTGCTCGGTGATGGGCATTTCGATTCCCTGCCGCCGCGCCAGCCCCAAAGCCGCGCGCGTTGTCAATACGCCCTCCGCCACCTTGCCGCCCAGCCCGGCCAGAATCTCCGGCAGTTTCCGCCCCCGCCCCAAATCCTGGCCCACTGTGCGGTTGCGCGAGAGAGAGCCTGTACAGGTAAGCACCAAGTCGCCCACGCCGGAAAGCCCGGCCAGCGTCTCGCGCCGTCCGCCGCAGGCCACGGCCAGCCGCGTAATCTCAGCAATCCCCCGTGTCATGAGCGCGGCCGCTGAGTTGTATCCCAGCCCCACTCCCGCCGCAACTCCGGCGGCAATGGCGATTACGTTCTTCAGCGCCCCGCCCATCTCCACGCCAATCACATCCGTCGATGTGTAAAGCCGCAGCGTCTCCGAGGCCAGCTCCGCCTGAATGCGCGCCGCAGCCGCCGCATCCTCAAACGCCACGGTAACGGCGGTGGGTTGCCCCTGCGCCACCTCCTGCGCAAAGCTCGGCCCGCTCAAAGCTCCAATCGGCAGCTTCCGGCCCGTCTCCGTCAGGCACGCGCCAATTACCTCGCTCATGCGCAGCAGGCTGCGCTCCTCCACTCCCTTGGTAGCGCTCACCAGAATCTGACCCGCGTGCAGATGCGGGTGCAGGCGCGTAATCGTGGCGCGCAGAAACTCCGAGGGAATCACCGAGATAACAATCTCTGCCTCTCGAATCGCGGCTTCGTCGCCCGTCACATGCACTCCCGCCGGAATCGGAAATCCCGGCAAAAAGAGTTTGTTTTCTCCGGCGTCAACGATCTGACTCGCAAGCTCATCGCTGTGCGCCCACAAGGTAAGCTCGTGCCCCCCGCGTCGATGAAGAGAAAGCGCGATGGCGGTTCCCCATGCTCCGGAACCCAAAACAATAATGCGGCTCATGCGGTCTTTTTAGCTCCCAGCTTGGATTCCGTGCCACTCAGCAGGCGGCGGATGTTCTGATAGTGCTTGGCGATCAGCAGCAGCGCGACGGCGATCTCAACAGCTACAAAAAACGGGGTTCTGGCCGCGCACACATGAATGTGGCCCAGCCACCAGGCAAAGAGCGGAAAGCTGCCCGCGCCTAAAATCGAAGCCAGTGAGACGTACCGGCTCAGCGCCAGCACGATGAAGAAAACTGAAATGGCCGCCAGCGCAGCCCACGGCGACGCCACCAGAAAAACTCCAAATCCGGTAGCCACGCCCTTGCCGCCCTTGAAGCCTAGCCACACCGGAAAGATGTGCCCCAGAACCGCAACCAGCGCCGCCAGCGCCCGCATATTGTCCGGCGCGGCGCCTGGCGCAAACAGGTGGCCCATCGCTCCGCCCAGCCAAACTGCGGCACAGCCTTTGAGCATATCCATGAAAAAAGTGGCTGCGGCCAGCCCCTTGCCGCCGGAACGCAAAACATTGGTGGCCCCAATGTTCCCGCTGCCGCTTTGGCGTATATCCTGATGGCGAAATAGCCGCACCAGCACGTAGCCGCTCGGAACCGACCCCAGCAAGTAAGCGGCAACTATAATGAGCAGGCATGCAAGAATCATAACGAGTGAGAGTGTAGCAGGTTGCGGGCTGAAAATGCAGCTTCCGCTTTTTCCAGCGTCACCCCGCGCAGCAAAAAAACCTTGCTCCGCGACAACTCGCCGGACTTCAGTTCCACGGCATTCTTCGCCATGCCCAGCGTCTCGGCTAGAAACGCAATCAGCGCCTGGTTTGCGCGGCCTTCCAACGGCGGTGCATGAACGGCGATCTTCAGTTGCGCTGCCGCCCCCTCGCCATAAACCCCGGTGATGGCCGTCTTCTTCGAGCCGGGCTGCGCGCGCACCGCCAGCGTCACTCCCTCAACGGTCGCCCGCAGCATCAGTCCGTCTCCCCGTCAGCCGCGCGCTCGCCAAACAGCGCCGTCCCTACGCGAATCCGCGTTGCGCCCTCCTCGATGGCCAGCGCAAAATCCTCGCTCATACCCATCGAAAGCACATCCAGCCAGAGCCTCGGATGCCGCACCGCCCAGCGTTTGCGCCAATTCCGCAATTCGCGAAAGCAGGCCCGCGTCTCCGCCTCGGCCACATCCAGCGGAGCTATCGTCATCAGCCCGCGCACTTGCAGATTTTCAAAATCCGGCAGCCGCTCCAGCAGTTCCGCGGCCTCGGTGGAATCCGGCTCCAGCCCCGCCTTGCTCTCCTCCGTGCTGAGCTTCACCTCAATCAGCACCGGCAGAAGTTTTCCCAGCTTGACCGCCGCCTCATTCAGCCGCTCGGCCAGCCGCAGCGAATCCAGTGTGTCCACTCCGTCAAACAACTCCGCCGCCCGCGCCGCCTTGTTCGATTGCAGATGCCCGATCAGGTGTACGCGAATATTCTCGTTCCCGCATGAAGACCGAAGGGCTGCTGCATGCAATGCTTTGCCCGCAAACTCCTGCACGCGATTCTCCCCGAACAGCGTCAGCCCAAGCGCGGCAGCCTCGGCCATCGTCGCCGCCGGATAGGTCTTCGACACAGCCATCAGTTCGACTTCGCCGCGCCCGCGCCCCGCCCGCCGGCAAGCCGCCTCAATCGCCGCCTCCAGCCGCTCGAGATTTTCTATGAGCGCCATCATCGTGCTCCTGCGTCATGCGAGCACGAAGTGTCAGGGCATGACTTTAGTCGTGCCGTAAATGCTCGAAGATAACTTTGGGCTTTAGCCCCTGAGAAACGGTTCACTGTCTGTTTCACCGCTGGAGGCTCTGAGCCCCAGCACTCCCTACCTGCATCCAATCTAACTATGTGGACAGTCATTCTGCTCATCTTCTCCAACATCTTCATGACCTTCGCATGGTACGGCCACCTGAAGTTTCGCCAGCAGGCGCTGTGGAAGGTCATCCTCATCAGTTGGGGCATCGCCTTCTTCGAGTACCTGCTACAGGTTCCGGCCAATCGCATCGGCGCAACACGTTTCTCGACTGTTCAACTCAAGGTGATGCAGGAGATTATTACACTAGTGGTCTTCGGCGTCTTCGTCACCTTTTACTTCGGCCAGCATCTGCGCTGGAATCACGCCGCCGCCGGTGTCTGCTTGGTGGCCGCGGCGTTCTTCGTCTTCCACACGTGGTAACTGGGCGCCATGCAATCCATGCATAGGATGGGTGCCCCATCCATTTCGCGCTCTATGCAAAATGGGTGGGAAACCTAAAAATTTATGGCGCGCAAGCGCCGGCTGCCCCACCGCAGGTGGCCTGCTCGTCCAGAAACTTCTCCGCCTCCAGCGCCGCCATGCACCCCGACCCGGCCGCCGTAATCGCCTGCCGGTATCGCCGGTCCTGCACGTCCCCGCAGGCATAAATCCCCGGAACCACCGCGCCTTTGTTGGTCACCAGCACATTGCCCGTAGTCCGGATGTAGCCGTCGTCGTCCAGATCGATCTGCCCGGCAAACATCTTTACATTCGGCTCGTGACCGATGCCCAAAAACAATCCGCTGATGGCCAGCGTCGTCTGCTCGCCGGTCTTCACATCGCGCAGCCGCACGCCCTTCACGTCCTTCTCCTCCACGCCCAGCACCTCTTCGATGATGGTGTTCGGGCGCAGCACGATCTGCGGATGAGCATGAACGCGGTCCAGCATGATCTTCGAGGCGCGGAAGCCATCGCGGCGGTGCAGAAGCGTCACCTTGGAGGCAAAGCGCGTCAGAAACAGCGCCTCTTCCATCGCCGAGTCGCCCCCGCCCACCACGGCAATCTCCTTGCCGCGGAAGAAAAATCCGTCGCACGTCGCGCAACTCGATACCCCATGCCCAATCAGCGCCTGCTCGCTGGGCAACCCCAGCCAACGCGCGCTCGCCCCTGAGGCCACAATCAGCGTCCGCGTCACAATCTCCCCCGCCGAGGTCTGCAGCCGAAAAGGATTTTCTTTCAGGTCCACATTTTTCAGGTCCGCCAACTGAAAGGCCGCGCCGAATCGGGCCGCCTGCTTCTTCATGTTGTCAATCAGCTCCGGACCCTGAATCCCCTCCGGCCAGCCCGGAAAGTTCTCCACCAGGGTGGTCATGGAGAGCTGGCCCCCCGGCTCGTGGCCCTCCAGAATCAGCGGGTTAAGGCCGGCGCGGCCGGTATAGATT
This sequence comes from uncultured Acidobacteriaceae bacterium, assembly GCA_963804295.1. Classification (GTDB taxonomy): domain Bacteria; phylum Acidobacteriota; class Terriglobia; order Terriglobales; family Acidobacteriaceae; genus Telmatobacter. The sequence goes on along the minus strand of CAWDQS010000003.1, from coordinate 3,893 downwards.
GCGGCAGTGAGTCCGGCGCATCCGGAACCCAGAATTACGGTCGAACGAATCTCTGTCATGTGCTTTCCCTGCTTGATTTTAGCTCTTGTGGTGGTGAGGCTATCTTTTTAGAAGCCCGGCCCATTGTTTTGATGATTTTCAGGCCGTTTTTGACTCTGTTCCCGCTCCACCACACAATAAATCGAATGAAACTTCTTGTTGCTTGGCAGATAATTTCCCCTTTTTGTTGGACAATCATCCTCAGAGGCAATCATCCCGGCACAATGAGACCACTAGAAACCGAAACAGCGCGTAACTCCTTATTCTGGAATATTTTGCAGGCAACTTCTTTGTTATGAAGATTTTACAGCGCAACCCTTCCTGTAACTTCAAGAAAACAAGGAATTTGTATCCAAAATATGGGGGGGGTGGGGTTACCGATCTATCAACAGACAACGATGCCGGATACGGTGTGCATTCACCGTTGATTACCATGTGCTGGGCAACAAGTCGGCGAGGGCGGGTTCGGGTAAACCACACTATTGATCCGGCCTATATTTACAAGCACTGTGCCCCATCCATTTCGCAGGCTTTATCGCGAAATGGGTGGGAGGGCAATAACACGAATTGAGAGCTGGATCAATAATTCAAGGGGCTTAGGAAGAAAAGGTCTGTTTGAGTGGCGATAACATATTGTTATGCCGCAGGTTAACCGTTATTTTCGTTTTGCGAAGATTTCCGAGGCCAGATTTCGCCATCTTTTGCGCTGTTTTACGCTCGATTTATCAGCCACTCAGACGGCCCAGATGACCGGTATTTCGCTTCGCAGTGTGAATCCGATCTTTCAGCGGCTCAGAGAAAAACTTGCCCAAGAATGTGAAAAGATTTCGCCCTTCAGCGGCGATCTTGAAGCCGACGAATCGTACTTTGGCCCGCATCGTGTACGTGGCCGTCGCGGGCGTGGAGCGGGCCGCAAGATCATCGTCTTTGGCCTGCTCAAACGCGACGACAAGGTCTACACGCAAATTATGACGAATCTATCGAGAGCCGCTCTGCAAGCGGCGATTCGAGGCCATGCCGAACTGGATTCAACGATTCACACGGACGGTTGGAGCGGCTACGACGGCCTGGTCGATCTCGGCTACGCGCGGCACTTTCGCGTCCATCATGGCGACAATGAATTCGCGCGCGGGCCGAATCACATCAATGGCATCGAGAGCTTTTGGGGCTTTGCCAAGCACCGCCTGACGAAGTTTCACGGCGTGAGCAAAAGCACCTTTCCGCTTCATCTGAAAGAAACAGAATTTCGCTTCAACCACCGCAACCATGACCTCTACAAAGTGCTACTATCCCTACTGAGAAAGGACCCGCTCTGAGCGCCTTTTCTTCCTAAGCCCCTAATTCAATTTGTCAATACGGGTCACCACTGGGACCGTCGTTCAAACCTGTCGGTTAAAATGGAAGAGCGATGCTCGACCTCGGTTTTGTCCGTGCCAACCTGGAACTCGTTGAAGCGAAACTGCGTGCGCGCGGGGCGGACCCGGCTGCGCTGCTGGGAGATTTTCGCGCTCTGGATCTGGCTCGTCGCAAAGCTATTACTCTGGCCGAGCAGGCCAAGGCACGCCTGAATCAGATGAGCCAACAGGTCGGCGCTCTCAAAAAAGCCGGACAAGATGCGACCGCGGTGATGGACGAGACGCGCAAAATCAAGCTGGAACTTGAGAGTCTCGATCAGGTGGCCGTATCCCTCAACGAGAAGCTCCGGCTTTCGCTGGCGAAGATCCCCAACCTCACCCGCGACGAAGTACCCATTGGCACATCGGAGGCCGACAACGTCACGGTGAAAACCTGGGGCGAGAAGCCCGCCTTTAACTTCGAGGCCAAGCCGCACTGGGAACTGGGCGAAGCACTCGGCATCCTCGATCTGGAACGCGCCGCCAAAATCAGCGGCGCGCGCTTTGCCGTCTACATGGGCGCGGGAGCACGGTTGGAGCGCGCCATCATCTCCTTCATGCTAGACCTCCATACACAGAAGCACGGCTACACAGAAGTGCTGCCGCCCTTCATGGTCAACAGCAAGAGTTTGTTTGGCACCGGCCAGTTGCCCAAGTTTACCGAAGACCTCTTCCGCTGTTCCGACGCTGACGCCGAGGCCGTCGCCCGCGGTGAGTTCAAAGACAATGACCACTGGCTCATCCCCACCGCCGAGGTCCCTGTCACCAACCTCTATCGCGACGAAATTCTTGACGATCCCCGCCTGCCCATCTGCCTCACAGCCTACACGCCTTGCTTCCGCGCCGAGGCCGGAGCCGCCGGAAAGGACACGCGCGGCATCATCCGCCAGCATCAATTTCAAAAAGTCGAGATGGTCAAATTCACCCGCCCCGAAGATTCCGACGCCGAGCACGAGCTCCTCACCCGCGACGCCGAAGAGATTCTCGAAGCGCTCAAGCTCCCCTATCGCCGCGTTCTGCTCTGCACCGGCGACACCGGCTTCTCCTCCGCCAAGACCTACGATCTCGAGGTCTGGCTGCCGGGCCAGCAACTGTATCGCGAAATCTCCTCCTGCTCCAACTTCGAGGCCTTCCAGGCGCGGCGCGCCAATATCCGCTACAGGCCCGGAGGCACCAAAGGCAAGCCTGAATTCGTCCACACTTTGAATGGCAGTGGGCTGGCCGTCGGCCGAACCTGGCTGGCCATCATCGAAAACTATCAGCAGGCCGACGGCTCGGTCCTGATTCCGGAAGCGTTGCAACCTTACATGGGCGGCTTGAAATGCATCACACGGTAAAAACACCATGAGCAAAATTCTCAAGAGCTATTTCTACTGGACCTATCCGCGCGGCTGTTTCCACTACGACATCATGGTCACGCTGATTCTGTTGTTCATCTTCATCACCCCGCATTATTGGAACTTCGGCGACCGGCCATCTCCCTCTGGCGGACCGCTTCATCCCATTCAAGTCGTGGGCACCGGCGGACGCGGTTTCATCGTCACTGTGCAGGCCGCCGACGTCAGCCTCGACCTCAAGACCACGGCTTCCAAGATGACCATCAAAAAGGCCCTGCGTAAGGCCATCGAGCCGGTCACCGGCGACGCCGTTGTGGAGCCGCGACCGAAACCGAAATGAGAAACCAAAGCGCCCATGGAAGATGCCATGCACGCAACTCGCGCGGCAGTCGAAGAGGGCATTGTCCCGGGCGGCGGCGTAGCGCTAGCGCGTTCGTGGCGGCTACCGACAAGCTGAAGCTGGAAGGTGACGAGCAGATCGGTGTCAACATCGTGAAGCGCGCCATCACCGAGCCCTTGCGCCAGATCGCCGAAAACGCCGGCGAAGAAGGTGCGATAGTGACCGGGTAAAATCCACGACTCCAAGGACAACAACTTCGGCTACAACGCCCTGACCGGCGAGTACGAAGATCTGGTCAAGGCCGGCGTGCTCGATCCGACCAAGGTAGTGCGCACCGCACTGACCAACGCCGGCTCCATCGCGTCGTTGATGCTCACCACCGAAGCCCTGGTAGCGGATCGCGCAGTGAGGATGATGGAGAAAACGCAATGCCGCGAGTTCCTCGGTCTCGTAAATCGAGAAGCTCGATCCCTGGTTTCGCGAATGTATCGCGAAGCGGGGCCGTTGACAGGTAAAATCGAGCGGCGCGTGAAGTAGTCCGAGTGGACACGGCAGTCCTCCCCTCCGGGGATTTCCCACGGGGCCGATCACAACAGATCAGAAGAGAAGAAACAGAACAGCTTACAAACTGCGATTTCCCTGACGCTCGAAACCAGTCTTCGCTGGATTGGCCTTAGTGTCGGAGAGTGGGCGCGCGAGTTCTGTAAGCAAAATCACCCATTATGGGGATGAGACCCAGTTGTGAACGGACAGTTCTAATGCGGGATGACGCGCTCAAAGTGG
>CAWDQS010000002.1:0-4221 GCA_963804295.1 uncultured Acidobacteriaceae bacterium | reverse complement strand
AATGCGCCGGAGATTCAGAGCCGATGAGCGCCTCAAAAGCGCCGATGGGGCCTATTCCCATTCGAGAGAGCGCTGGGATCAGGGCATCGGCGAAGTAGCTCTGGGTGAGGGCGGTTTGCGGGCCGGAGTGAAGCTGGTAGCGGCGGATTTGGTAGTACTCGGGCGCATTGGCGGCAGGCTGTGCGGCAGGTGCGGGTTGCGCGGCGTCTTCACGGGCGAGTGCCAGGGCTGAGGCGGCTAGTGAGGCGGTGAGAAAGTTGCGGCGTTGCATGAACTCCTCCGGCAAAAAATGATTGTACGCCTGGCCAGGTCAGCTTTGTGGATTCCCATCTCCCAAAGACGGGATCTGGGTCACCCAATTGTCATCCTTGATGATTGCCTGCGATTTGGCCGTGAAGGCCCAGATATTTCCCAGCCAGAAATTGACGATGGAGCAACAGAGGATGGCGATAATGTTGGAGGCGAGCAGGGGAAGGTGCGCAATGCCGACTAACAGGCGCATCAACGTAAGATTGCCCAGCATGGAAACCAGGCCATTGGAGAAATGAAAGCGCACCAATTGATCCAGCAGCGCGGAGTGATTTTGGCGGTCGCGCCAGGTGTAGTGCAGGTGCGCGATAAAGTTGTGCAGCAGGGTTAGCTCCAGGGCAGCGGCCGAAGCAACCAGATAATGGTTTGGGGCGCAGCGGTTGAAGAATGCGAGCGAGGCAAGTTGCACAACCATGCCGACGACGCCGACCAGATTGAACTTGCTCCAGCGAATGAAGGTGCTCACGATAACGGCTCCTGGCGATAGAGTTGTGCGGTATGGCGCAGGGTAACGAGAACCGCCATTACGAACATGGCGAGGGATGCGATGGCGCCTCCAAGATCAAAGAGCAGAATTTTGCAGCCGAAGAGATTGGCGTAGGGATTGCGCAGCAGCGCGAGGTTGCCGATGATGAGCAGAATGCGAATCTCAGTGGGGCCGAAGATGCCCTGCGAAAGCTGAAAGCGGGAGAGCGAATAGGTGGCCAGGAAACTTTCGCTGGAGAGGATAAGAAAGGCGATCAGCATGGAGATGGCCGTCTGCCAGTGGAGAAAGCCGGAGAAGCCGAGGCCGCACATCAGAGCGACGGAACCGAAGATGTCTGCCATGTGATCCACGTAGAAGCCATAACGCGGGCGCTCGTGGCGGCGCACGCGAGCCAGGGTTCCATCCAGGCTGTCGCCTAGCCAGTTGAGTGCGAGGCAGAGGATCACCAGGAGCAGGGCGTAGCGGTTGTAACGCGAGAGTGCGTAGAAGAGGCCGGCGGCGATTTGCGCGACGAGGCCAAGGATAGTGAGCTGGTCTGAAGTGAGCCACTTGGGCGCGCGCTCGGCCATCCAGAGTAGGGCGCGCTTTTCGAGGCAGGCGGTGAGGGACAGGTTGATGCGGCGTGCGGATTGGAATGCTATTTGATTCGTTGTTACGGATTGCGTAGCCATTGTCGTTTCCCTTCTGATTACTTTCGTAGCGCGTTGCAGGTGGAACGCAGGGTGAATTCGAGAGATTCGCGGGGGACGCTCTGGACGAAGGGGCCAATCGCCCAGCCGAGGCCGTTGGGGATGGAGCGCGTGAGCGAGACGGATTCGATCTGCATGTAAAGGCCGCCGTCGCGCTCCTCGTAGCTCCAGTAGGTGTACAAGCGCCAGAGGAAGCCATGTTCCTCAGTGGGACTCAGCGCGCGTTCATGGCGTGTGCCGGGTGAGTCGATCTCCGAGATTTGCGTGCTGCGCGAGATGCTATAGCCGTGCAACGTGTCGAGCCGCGCAAAGGTAACGTCGTAGGCGGTATCCATGACGACTGTGAGGACGTGCTTCTGGCGGACACGCATGATGACCTGATAGTGATCGCCCTGTTGAGAGAGAATTGTTGACCGAAGAACTTGAGGAGAGAATTTTTGCGGATAGGCGTTGAAATTTTTCATCAGGCGCTCAAAGTCCTCGGCTTTGGCTCCGGGGGCGAAGGCTGTGCCGCGCCAATGGTAGAGCATGGCTCCGGGCAATTCCGCAGTAGTGGAGGGCGTAACCTGCTCAATGATCAGTTCACCCTGACGGAGGCGTGTCTCGCTCTGCACGGCTGGTGAAACGGGAGCGAGAAAACCGCTTTGCGAGCGATGCTGCTGAGTGAGGCGGGACTCAAGCGTGGTGATATAAGAGTCGAAGGCTGAAAGCGCGGCAGACGAGGGTTCAGCGATGAGACTTACGGGTGCGGCAGTCAACAACAGCAGGCCGCAGAGTATGAAGAGACGTTGCGAATCTGATTTCTGACGTTGCATCATGAAAGCACCTTACGCTGTTGCAGGCTGGCGAAGCAATGCAAGGAATCTCACTTGTTGAAGATTGTTTATCACTGCGCAAGTGATAGATGAATTAGGATTTGCTGGAAGTTGTATATTGGGAGGCAGATATGGATTCAACGCGTCATCGGTTACACTGGCATGAGCATGACGGACGCACGGCCAGCAAGGCGCTATCGCTTTGGAGTATTTGAAGCAGATGCCTCCACCGGAGAGCTTCGAAAGCAGGGACTGCGCGTCAAGTTGAATGCTCAGCCGTTTGAGGTATTGTGCATGCTGCTGGAGCGGCCAGGCAAGCTACTGACAAGAGAGGAAATCTGCCGGGAGCTGTGGCCCGACGGCACTTTTGTCGACTATGAACACGGCGTGAACTCAGCGGTTAATCGCATCCGCGAGGCGCTGGGAGATACAGCCGGCAATCCTAGATTCGTGGAGACACTGGCCCGCCGCGGTTATCGCTTCGTGGCTCCTGTCGAGCGGATCGCTCCAGGTGAAGATCCGTTACCCCCAACGTCCGAATCCCCTTTTCCGGTTGCAACAAAACCAGCGGCAGTGCTTGCGGCGGAGCCTGAAACAGAAATTCGTTTTCGGATTTTGGCCACGCCGGAGGAGCTTCCGAAGGCGTCGCATCGCGTGGTGAAGACGCTTTTCGTGCTGTTGCAGATCATGTATCTGGGATTTTATGTGGGGGCGCTGGCAAATCTCGCGGAGATTGAAGAGCTCTTCTTGCCGCTGCCAATGGCAACAGAGGTGTTCGTAGTTTTGATCGTGACTGCCGCAATTCTAATTCCTATGCGCCTCTTCGTGCTCTTCGCCACACTCTTCCATGCGCCCAGAGTGCGAGAAAAATTCCTGCAGCTCTGGCCGTTTCTTCTGGTGTTCGATGAGTTGTGGGCGCTTTCTCCCTTTCTTCTGTTGCACCATATTAATTTCGGCGTGGCGCTGGCGTGCATGACGCCGCTTGTCTATTCGCCCTTTGCGCAGCGGTCGCTGGTGTTGATGGGCGCGGGTGAGCGGAGTTAGCCAGTCAACACCGGCTGCGCGGTTAAAGAGGTAGTCGCGGAGGTTCTGCAGAATATGTAAGCGGCATGGATGGGAAATTGAGAGCCCTGTGCTGAGTGTCCCAGACCTCGAAATAAAGCCGGGAGCCGGGGCCATTTCGAGTCGACCGGCAGCGAAGCCGTCTACGTCATCGAAGGTGGCAAGGCAAAGCCCTTGGCCAGGGGCCCCGACCTCGGCCGCCCCAATGGGCTCGCGTGGACGGACAAGGGCCTGGTCGTCGTCACGTTCGGGACGAACGAAGTCTACAGGCTCGACGACAAGGGCGCGAAGCAAGACGTCACCGAAGACGCCCGCGGGCGGCCTCGACGGTGTCGTCGCCGTGGGCGACGCGCTGCTCGTCACGAGCTGGCAAGGGTCTGCGATCTACCGCGGCAAGCTCGGTGGAGCGTTCGATCTCGTGCTCGGCGATCAAAAGGCACCCGCTGACATCGGCTACGACACAAAAGCGCGGGCGGGTCCTCGTCCCGCACTTCCTCAGCGACACCGTCGAGGCCTACGAGCTGAAATGGAGGTTATCGAGATCAGCTCCCGAGCGGGCCGGCAGTGGTCGGCGTGGCGTTAGGTCCAATCAAGAGATCGAGTTGCTGAAGCATGGTGGAGAGCATCGTTCCCGTTGCAGACCACGGCTTCTTTGGTGACGTGATGGTGGTGGGCCAGATGCTTTGGCGGCCCGAGGGCCGAGAGGTCTCCGGTCTTTGCCACGTGCGTGAGCGCGTTGCCCGCCAGCTTCTTGAGGTCGGCCTGGTCCTGCGCCGGCGCCGTGCCCGCCGAGTCAGTCGCCGTCTGCGCAAGCTTGTCGACGGCCCGTCCAAAGGCGGCCGGGTCGAGCAATACATTC
>CAWDQS010000001.1:0-8139 GCA_963804295.1 uncultured Acidobacteriaceae bacterium | reverse complement strand
TTCCTTCCATTTAGAATTATTGTGTGCGGGCCGGAGCCTCATGCGTTGTAAGACGCGTCTTCCATCCGGCCGTTGCATCCAACAAGATTGAGAACGTCTCTCGCCGCGGGAGCTTTGCGAGAGAGCGAAAAGAGACCGACATTGAATCATCCGAAAGCCAAGTACTCTCCGACTCCAGCCGTCCAGTTGAACGATCGATCATGGCCGGGCAAGACCATCGACAAGGCGCCTATCTGGTGCAGCGTTGACTTGCGCGACGGGAATCAGGCGCTGATTGACCCCATGGATGCGGAGCGCAAGAACAGAATGTTCGATCTGCTGGTCAAGCTGGGTTTCAAGGAAATCGAAGTGGGATTTCCCGCCGCCTCGCAGACGGATTTTGATTTTTGCCGCGAACTGATAGACAAGGGGCGCATTCCGGCGGATGTTACCGTGCAAGTGCTGACGCAGGCTCGCGAGCCCTTGATTCACCGCACATTCGAGGCATTGCGGGGCGCGCCTCGCGCCATTGTTCATCTTTATAACTCGACTTCGACGGCGCAGCGCGAGATTGTCTTCAAGATGGATCGCGAGGGTGTCAAGAAGATTGCCATCGACGGCGCGCGGATGCTGCAAGATATAGCGGCATCTTATCCGGGAACGGAATGGATCTTCGAGTATTCTCCGGAGAGTTTTACCGGGACCGAACTGGATTACGCGCTGGAGATTTGCGAGGCAGTACTCGATGTCTGGAAGCCCACGCCGCAGCATCGCGTCATCATCAATCTGCCGGCCACGGTGGAAAACGCCACGCCCAATGTCTATGCGGATCAGATCGAGTGGATGGGGCGCAACTTCAAGAATCGGGATTCCATCTTCTTGAGCGTGCATCCGCACAATGACCGGGGGACCGCGGTTGCCGCGGCGGAATTGGCGGTGATGGCGGGAGCGGATCGCGTTGAGGGCACGCTGCTGGGAAATGGAGAGCGCACCGGCAATGTCGATCTGATCACTCTGGCGCTGAACTTATACACCCAGGGCATCGATCCGGGACTGGATTTTTCCGACTTGCCGGGCGTGATCGAGTGCGCCGAATTTTGCAACCAGATTCCTGTGCATCAGCGGCATCCCTACGCCGGCGAGCTGGTCTTCACTGCTTTTTCCGGCTCTCACCAGGACGCGATCAAGAAGGGATTCGCGATGCAGGCCGGCAAGGCATTATGGGAGGTTCCCTATCTGCCGCTCGATCCCAATGACATTGGCCGGACTTATGAGGAGATTATCCGAGTCAATAGCCAGTCGGGCAAAGGCGGAGTGGCCTATCTTCTGGAGCGCGATTACAGCGTCCGGCTGCCGCGCAAATTGCAGATTGAATTCAGCCGCGTGATTCAGAAGATCAGCGACCAGACAGGCCGCGAGATTCGGCCCGCGGAGATATGGGCAGCCTACGAAGCGGAATATCTCAACCAGCGCAGCCCGCTTGCCTGCATTGAGCATTCCGAGAGTTCCAGCGCGGGGACTGTTACGATCTCGGCAACGGTCAAGGATAGCCATGCGGAACACTTGATTGCCGGGAACGGAAACGGCCCCATCGATGCATTTGTAGGAGCCATGAACAAGGAGTTCGGCCTGGACCTTCGCGTCGTCGATTACCAGGAGCAGGCCATCGGCAAAGGCGCGTCCGCCACCGCGATGGCATTTATCGAGGTGCAATTCGGCGAATCGGAATCGGTATTTGGCGCGGGGATGAATCCGAACATTGTTACCGCTTCACTCGATGCCATTCTCTGCGCCGTCAATCGCGCGCTGCTGTTGGGAACAGCCGCAATGCAGCCTGTGAAGCACTGATCGACCCATTTATAATGAGGTTCGAAAGGGCGCGGAAGGGCGCGCGGGGGGCGAAGAGAGAATATGGCGGATTTGCAGGGAAGAATTGCACTGGTCACCGGGGCTGCACAGGGAATAGGGCGGGCCGTTTCGCTGGAACTGGCGCGTGCCGGGGCCACGCTGGCCTTAGCGGACATTAACGAGGAAAAGCTGGCGCAGGTGGCGGCGGAGATTGAGGCTCTGGGCGGCACGGCTGCGACCTTCCGGCTGGATGTCTCTAACTCGGAGTCGATTGAGACAGGGGCCAAGGCAATTCTGGAGCGCTTCGGCAAGGTTGAAGTCCTGGTCAACAACGCCGGAATCACCCGCGACAATCTGATGATGAGCATGAAGCGCGCGGAGTGGGACCTTGTTCTGGCAATCAACCTCACCGGGCCATTTCTGCTCACCCAGGCCCTGCTGCGTCCGATGATCAAGAACCGCTGGGGACGGATCGTGAACATGGCCAGCGTGGTGGGCCGCGCCGGACAGGCAGGCCAGGTGAACTACGCGGCTAGCAAGGCGGGGCTGATCGGGCTAACGAAATCTCTTGCTCGCGAGGTGGCCTCGCGGGGAATTACCGTGAATGCCGTTGCGCCGGGCTACATTGAAACACCCATGACCGCCGTACTGGACGAGAAGGTAAGCGCCGCGATGCTGGCCAATATACCACTCGGCCGGCGCGGAACAGACCAGGATGTTGCCCAGGCGGTCAAATTTCTTGCCTCCGATGCCGCGTCTTACATTACCGGCCACGTGCTGGATGTAAACGGCGGTATGTTCATGGGATGATGGGCCTTGCACAGGATAAGTCGAGGAATCATGACACCGGCTACTTAAATTCCTCACTTTTCTCAAGATATGCGCCCTTTCTGCCGATGAACTATGCGGGGGGTAGGTATGGCTTCGCAGACTCTACAGAATCCATACTCGCAACTCCCGACGCCTGAGCTTACCGGCGCGCTACGCTATCTGGCGCGCCAGCCCATCATGGACACGCACGGACGTGTGCATGGCTATGAACTGCTCTTCCGCGCAGGGCCGGAGACGGTCTTTCGCGGCGATGGCGACCATGCCACCCGCACCATGCTCGACAACACGGTCATCTTCGGGCTGGAAAAGCTGACCGGCGGAGTGCCGGCTTTTGTGAACTGCACCCAGGAGTCGCTGCTCGAGAATATGGTCCATGTTCTTCCCTCCGGCATGACCGTGCTGGAGATACTGGAAAATCTGGATCCCACGCCCGAACTGGTAGCCGCCTGCCGCAAGCTGAAGGTGGAGGGTTTCCGCCTGGCGCTGGATGATTTTACCTGGAAGGCGGGCTTCGATCCGCTGGTCGAGATGGCCGACTACGTCAAGGTGGATTTTCTGCTGACGGGCCCCCAGGAGCGGAAAGAACTGCTTCAGCGGCTGCGCGGCGTGACGCTGGCACTGGTGGCGGAAAAGATCGAGACCCAAGAAGAGTACAAGCAGGCCTGCTCGGAAGGATTCACGCTCTTTCAGGGATATTATTTCTGCCGCCCTATCCTGCTCGAAAATCGGAAAATTCCCGCCAACCGTTTCTCCCACATTGAGATTCTGCAACATCTGCGGAGCAATGTGTTCGACCTGCGCAAGTTGACCGGGATGCTGAAGCGCGACCCATCCCTCACTTACCGTCTGCTGCGGCTGGTCAACTCGCCGATGTGCGCCATCCGGCAGGAGGTGAGCTCCATCCAGGCAGCGCTGCTGGCCGTGGGCGAGGACGCTTTCCGCCACATTGCCTTACTTGCCATCGCCAGCGAACTCAATGGCGATCAGCCATTGGAGATTCTGCGCATGGCTTTCGTGCGCGGACGATTCTGCGAACGGGCGGCCGCCGGCTGCGCGCTGGACCCCACCGAGCAGTACTTGTTGGGAATGCTGAGCCTGCTGCCCGCCATGATGCGCCTGCCCATGGAAGAACTTGCCCCAGCGCTGCCGCTGCGCAATGAGATTCGCGAGGCGCTCAAGGGCAGCGCCAATCCCCAACGCGTTCTGCTCCAGTGGCTAGAGTTCCACGAACAGGGCGATTGGGGCGCGTGCGATGTGATTCTACAGAAAAACGAGCTTGATGAGGAAGATATCTTAAGCAGTTACGCAGATGCACTGATGTGGGCCGAAGCGGCGCTGCAATCAACTGTCTGAAGCGGGATTCACTGGATGCGCTAGCCTACTTTGGCTGCATTGCCGGCGCGGCGTCGCGCGGAACAGACTGCATTTCTCCCGGCTGCATGCCCATGACGGCAACCGTCGCGGCTACAAACATACCATCCTTCACTGCTCCCTCAACGCGCAGCGTGTCACCCATGTGAACATCCGCCAAAGTGATCGGCTCGCGGCGCTTGCGGAAGGTGGTGTCCTCATCGGCCACAAATACGTGCGCGGCGTTGTCCATCGATCCCAACAGCGTAACCTTGGTTTCGTTGATCGCTGTCACCTTGCCCATCAACCAGGTCTTGCCATAGTTGGCCCGCATCTCGCGCATCTGTTTTGCGCGCTCCGGATCGAATTGCGCAATCACCACAGCTCCCACGGATTTGGCCGCCTCATCCACTTCTCCCATGACGCCCACCGCGTCGCCCACCTTGATGTCGGTGGGTTTGATCGTCTGCGGGGGATTGCCTCCGCCCCCACCGCCCTCGCCTCTGCGCTGGATCTCTTGCTTGACGATGCGGGTGTTGGCGCTGAAGTGAACCGTATAGGCGTCGCCCGCGTCGGTCTTGATGTTGTAGTGGTCGGCAGCAACCTCCGTGACTGTACCGGTAATGCCGTTGCCCATGCCCATGCCGCCGCCCCAGCCGCCACGTCCACCGCGTCCGCCGTGCGGGTTTGCATCCTGTGCGGAAGCTGCTAAGGCGAGCGCGAGGCCGAAGACGACGGCAGACAACAGACGGATTTTCATAGTATCTCCATTCATACAATCACAGGGGGGACAAACTGGCTCCCTAAGAACATAGACGGAGGAAGCAGGGCCAAAGACGACAGCAACCTATAAATGCAGGCACGCCACGCGAATTGATAGTGAAGCCGATCATGGCCGCCGAGCGCAGGCAACCCGGGGAATCTTTTGCAAATCGGGCACGAATTCGATTTGCGCAAAGCCAGCATTGACTAGCAACTCGGTAATTGCCGGCGATTGGCCGTAGCCGATTTCGAGCGCCAGATAGCCGCCGGGAACGAGCGCGATAAATGCGTCGGGGATGAGTCGGCGGTAAACGTCAAGGCCGTCCTCTCCGGCAAACAACGCGAGCGCCGGCTCGAACTCGCGCACCTCGACAGAGAGTGTGGCGCGGTCAGTCTCCGGCACATAGGGCGGATTGGAGACGACGATGTCGAAGCGCTCACCAGCTACGGGGTCGAGGAGATCGCCTTCGAGAAAGCGGAGATCAACTCCGTTACGTTTCGCATTTACACGGGCGATGGCCAGGGCAGCGCCGGAGAGATCGGTTGCCGTAATCTGCGCATGAGGTAGCTTGTGACCCAGCGCGATGGCAATCGCTCCCGGGCCGGCGCCAACATCCACGATGCGAGGCTGCTGAAAGCGCGCGGCTAGTACGATAACCTTTTCCACCAGGTGCTCGGTCTCCGGCCGCGGAATCAGAACATCCGGAGTGACGCGAAAGGGCAAGCCGTAAAACTCGGCTTCGCCTGTGATGTATTGAATGGGCTCACCCGCAAGTCGTCTGTTGACGATGGTTATAAACCTATCGCGGAAATTTGAAAAAGTTGACAAGTTCTGATTCGCCATCAGCCATGCGCTATTTATGTTCTGCCCTTTTGCAAAATGATTTAGCCATGCATTTTTTTCATCTTTCGCTTCTTCATTAAAAACCTGAAGTAAAAGAGTCTCTGAATCGCGTCTTGCTCGCTCCGGATGTGGACCTTCTGCAAGAGTACATTCACCCTCGGCAATCAAAGCGCGAATCTTTGAATCTTTCTGTTTCATGATTAACTGCCTGCCTTCAACTGCTCGGCCTGGGAGTGTGTGATGAGCGCGTCGACGACAGGCTGCAAACGTCCCTCCATCACCTGGTCGAGCTGATGCAGGGTCAGTCCGACGCGGTGATCGGTCATCCGGTTCTGCGGAAAATTATAGGTGCGAATCTTCTCGCTGCGGTCGCCGGTGCCCACCTGCTGCTTGCGCTCTCGGGCCAGCTCCGCATTCTGCTTTTCCATCTCCTGCTCGTAGAGCCGCGAGCGCAGCACGCGCATTCCCTTTTCGCGATTCTTGATCTGTGATTTCTCATCCTGGCAACTCACCACCGTGTTCGTCGGAATGTGGGTAATGCGCACGGCGGAGTAAGTCGTGTTCACTGACTGGCCGCCGGGGCCTGACGAGCAGAAAGTGTCGATGCGAATGTCCTTGGCCTCAATCTTCACGTCCACCTCTTCGGCCTCGGGCAGCACGGCAACAGTGATCGCGGAAGTATGTACGCGCCCCTGCGTCTCGGTCTCCGGAACGCGCTGCACGCGATGCACGCCGCTCTCCCACTTCATCTGCGAGTAAACGCGATCGCCCTCGATAATGGCTATTACTTCCTTGAAACCGCCCACGCCTGATTCGGACATCGACAGCAGCTCGACCTTCCAGCGATGCTGCTCGGCGAAGCGCGTGTACATGCGGAAGATCTCGGCGGCAAAGAGCGAGGCCTCGTCGCCGCCCGTCCCCGCGCGGATTTCCAGGATCACGTTCTTCTCGTCGTTGGGGTCCTTGGGCAGCAACAGTTTCTTGATCTCTTCTTCCAGCGCCGGCTCGCGAGGCGCAAGCTGGGCGATCTCCTCCTCGGCCATCTCCTTCATCTCCGGGTCAGCCAGCATGGCGCGCGCTTGGGTCAGCCCCGCGCGCACCAGCTTAAGCTCGCGGTACTTCATCACCGGAGTTTCCAGGTCGCTGAGTGCCTTGCCGGCCTTTTGATATTTTTCGCGGTCTTTGACTATCTCGGGCAACGAGAGCTGCGCGGAGAGCTCTTCGTAGCGCTGCTCCATCTGTTCCAAACGGTCGATCATGACGAATCCTTATCGGCCCGTAAAGGGGCGTGTTTCTATTTGTTCTTTGTGGAATTGGAGATGGGCGGAGAAAGAGTATAGGCGGCAGGCGCCGCTAGAGCAGGGCCGGGATGGGCTGATGCATGGCCATAGTGCTGTTTCTATTCTAGCGCGAAACGAGAACGCAGGCATTATAGAAATGGATTGACGATCCGCATTCCATCAATCACCTGGCCGTGCTGCATATCTTCGGTGAGCACTACACGGCAGCCCGCCTGCTTGGCCATGCGCAGTACAAGCGCATCCCAATACGAAAATCCATGGAACCGGTGCAGATCAATGGCCGCGAGAATGTCGCTGACAGTTGGCTCTGCCACATCAAGCATAGCGAAGATTTCAACTTTCCTGCGAGCAGTTCCTGAATCGAGTCCAAGCATCCGGCAGGCCGCAACAAAGTACTCTTGGAGCACCTGTAACGAGACTACTCCTGTTCGCGCACGCGTGTGCTCGTCGAGAACCTCCAAAGCCTTCTGCTGTTTGGCAGGCTCTGATGCGTCATCGCAGTAAATCAGGACATTCGTATCCAGAAACGTGCGCGGGATCTTTCTCGACGGCTCGAAACTCGCAACGGGCTTGCCCGCCCTGGTAATCACGATCTCTTCGCCCGCCCTAACCTGCTTCAAGAGCTCGGCCAAGCGTGTTTTTGCAGCACCTATATTCGCTTGTGCGCGCGGCTTACTTTCGCTCATAAAGTTCGTCCCGGTTGAACTTCCATCCGTGCGAATTGCCCTTGCCGGAAAGTCTGTGGAATTCTTCGATTCTGCTCTCCACGTCATCATCCCCGGCCACATGCTGGAGGTGATCGCGAATCTCCTGGTTCAGGCTCTTACCCACGGCGCGGAGCTTCTCACGGGCACGCTCGGCAATTTGCTCGTCAATGGAAAGAGTGATGTTCATGAACACAGTATACGTGCGCACATATCCTGTGTCAAGTAAGCCTAATACCACTCAATAACACTCACACGGTTCGCACGCGCTGACCACCGGCGCCAGCAACGTCGAGTCGTGCCCTGGGCCGGAGTAGATGGTGATCGTCGCCGGCTGGTAGTCTGCCGGCTTAGCGGTCATGATGTTGGGCACAAAACTCTGCGGGTTGCGGTCGTAGAGCGGGAACCAGGTGCTCTGAATCTCCACCATCACCGTGTGCCCGGTTTTGAAGACGTGGTCCACGTCGTGCAGCGAAAATTTGAATTCGCGGATAGAACCAGCCTTCAGTGGCGCTGATTT